>SHZB01000141.1 GCA_009692485.1 Myxococcales bacterium | reverse complement strand
GATTCGGTTGCGGCGGAGTCGATCGACTCGCTCCTGAATCCGAAGCGCCTGCCGTGGTACCTGCGCCAACCGGGCAGAAGCGGAGGGTGGCTGCCGCCGCATGCGCGCACGAGGCTGGCGGGCCGACTCGCGCAATTGGCGCCGGCGCTGCCGTCCGAGGTGCTGGCGTTTCTGCGCGGCCTCGAGCAGATCGACGGCGACGTCGTGGCGCTCAGCAGCGGATAGTGCCCGTGCGCGCGGTCGAGCGGATCGTGCCCGTTCGCAGGATGGAGCGGTTCGCGCCGGTCCGAACGGTCGAGCGGCTCGTGCCCGTGCGCGCGGTGGACTCGAAGCGCCAGGCGCCGATCGAAGGCTCAAGATCTGCGCGGACCGGCCGTTCAGGAGCGCCGGATGCATTCGCTCGCGTTTCCCGTTGCCATGCCCGCCGCCGAGGTTCGCATCGAGGGTGAGCCGCCGCGCGAGAAGCCGCGGAGCTTGACCGAGGTGTATCGCCACATCGACCGCATGATGACGGTGTGGGCGCGCACGAGCGAGCTGACGGGTACGGATCGCTGAGCAGAACCGACGGGCCTCTTGATGGGCGCGGCTACGTTGTGATGGGCGCGGCTACAGTCCCCAAACCTTGAGGGTGGCGGCGCTCTCGCTGTCGAGCTGCGCCGTCTCGCGCGGAAGGGGCGGCGGAAGGGCCGCGTGAACCTCCACGAATCGGCGCGTGAATGCGTCCGCGGCGATGGGCTGATGCATACTTCGGTCGAAACGGCAAGTCGGATCGCGTAGCACGTCGCAGAAGCTCGGTCTGCGCTCGTCGAACCGGCCGTGGAGCACGTAGCCGCCCCAACGAGCCGAGTATGCGTCGTCCGTGTACGCGACCGACATGTGCCCTGAGTCATCCGCGCCTGAAGCGACGTTGGCGAGGTCACGTCCGCCCAGCTCGGCGGGTGGCTCGAGGCCCAGCGCGAGCAGCAGCGTCCGCGTGACGTCCGCGTGATCGGTCGGGTGAGCGTGGCGCTGGCCCGCATATGCGCCGCCGGGAAAGTGCAGGTAGAGCGGGACGGAGAGCGTGGCCTCCGAGAGCGGCTGCCCATCGGCGAACATGCTGGAGCGCCCCGACGCGACGTCACCGGTCACGACGAGGAGGGTCGAGTCCCAGCGGCCGGCCTCCTCGAGCTTGCGGATGAGAGCGCCAATGGCCGCATCCTGCGTATGCAGCGCGGCGAAAAACATCGCGCGCATACGCTCTTCGTCGGGCGGAGCGAGGGCGCTGAAGCGTCCGTTGAGCGCGGCGACCGCCTGGGCAGAATCGCGAGGACGCACCGCTCCGGTGTAGTTTTTCGGCGGCAGCTGGTCGGCCTCGTCGGGGGTGATGTCCCAGGGTGGATGCCCGCCGCGCGCGTGCACGAACGCGAGCATCGGGCGATCTGGGTTTGGCTTGGCGCTCTGTTCGGTCAGCCACACGGCCGCGTCGTCGATGGGAGCGGTAGCGGCGCGACCTTCGTTCGAGGGATACGCCGCGAACGCCTCCCAGTGTGCTGCGAAGCCAAAGACAGCGGAGGTCGTCGGCACGCCCGTCCACATGCTTCCGCGCACGCTGCCTTGCCGCGCAATGTCGCCGATGGAGAGCAGCGTCTTCGGGACCCGCGCGCTCGCATCGAGGACACCGTGGGTGAGCGGCGCGAGACCCGACAAGAGCGTTGCGACGGCGCTGGAGACGCGCGAGCTCGGGCTGCGGTGTTGGTCGAAGACGAGCGCCGACTCCGCGAGCCGCTTGAGATTCGGTGCGTGCGGGCTAGGCGTGTCGCGCCACGGCGGTAAATCGCTGCGCTCCACGCCGTCGAGGACGATGACGATGGCAGCCCGCGCGCGCGGAACGACCGCAACGGGGCGTGCCGGCACGACCACCGTCGGATCGCCAAAGAGTAAGCGGCCCGTGCCAGTCGTCGAGTACGCCTCGAGCTCGAGCCGCGCGACCGCCCCTGCAAATTTCGCGAGCGAGACGTCGATCTCGGTCCATCGCGCATCGCCGCCGCCAACGACGTCAAAGCGCCCGAGCTCTTGCTTGCCAACGCCATCGCGAACGAGCGCGATGCGAACGCTCGCCTCCCCATCGCCGCGCATTCCGATATTTGCCCGGAAACGCGCCGTTTCTGGGATGCGCAGGGAGCACGCGAGGGTCGTCGGCGCACGCACGGCAAGTACGCGATGCGGCACATTGGCGAGGCTGGCCGTGGGCATCGACATGTCGACGTCGGTCGGCGCGCCGTAGGTTCGCTTGAGCTCGTCCGGCACGCCGATGCGAACCCAGTCGAGCTCGGCGTAGGGCTCCGCGTCCGAGCCCTTCGCGCCGCCAAGACGAATCACCAGCTCGTGCCTTCCGACACCGAGCGGGCTGCGAGTCGTTGCGGTCGCGTAGTGGCGCGAGGGTCCTTCTTGAAGGCTGAGCGTCCCGATCGGGACATCGTCGATGGACACGCTGGCGCGACGAGCACGCGCGGCGACGGCACGAACGGACACGAACACCGGCGAAGGCTCGGGATGGAAAAATGTGACGCGCAGCTCCTTGTCGAAGAGCCGTGCCCATGACGCGCCCTGGCGCTCGGCAGCTGCAATGGCCGGTGGGGCGGCAGCCTCGAGCACTTGTGTCCCCGTCGCGCGAGCGGTTCCGAGATCGATCAACAGGCCGCGATGATTGACGTCACACCAGCGCAGCTCGTCGATGATCGACAGGACGACTTTCTCGCCGCGCTCCCGAGGAGAAGGCGACACGACGGCGCTCGAGGAAGCATTGGCCGCGCCGCCTTTCTTCGACTCGCCGCACCCAAGCGCGCACGAAATCACGGCGATCAGCGGCAGGAAACGACCAACGAACGCCACGGCGGCTGCTACATACCGCGGCGCGGCGCGGCACGCCAAGCCACGGGCGCCATCGCCATCATCGACGCGCGCTCAGTTCGACCAGGGTGGCGCGACCCGGACTCGGATTCGCACGCCCTCTTTGGCAACGACGTAACGCACGCGGTCTTCGCCACGAAGCTTCACGCGCACCTCGTGCCGCTGCCCGTCGGCGGTGACGGCGATGCGCTTGGAAGGACCGAAGCCGAGCGATTTCCCATCGACGAAGATCTCGTCTTTGCGGCCGGCGACAATTTCGATGACGCCCTTGCCGGCGCCGGCGGCAACAAGCTCCTTGGCGCTCAACGCGGCCTCGCCGGGGACATCGTCGGAGGAGGCCTCGACCGCAGCGCCGTCGGAGGTTTCAGCGGCGGGCGCGAGATGGGCGGCGTCGAGCAGGGGATCACCCGCGGGCTCAGCGGGCGCGGGCGCGGGCGACAGCGGAGCGGCTACGGCGACGACGGGCGCGGGCTCGCCGTCTTGCGAGCGCTGAAATCTCCCCGAACGCGCGCCGAGTGCGAGTGCGATACCCGCGATCGCAAAGAACGCGGGACCGGCGAATCGGGACCATGCCGAGGGGCGCGCCGGTGGAGCCGCTGCGGTCGGACGCGCGGCGTACGACGACGGCATCGCGAAGCGCGGCATCGGCTCGTGCTCGACCGTGGCCAACGGTGCGCTCGAGCATGCGTCGCTGGCGGCCGGCAGCGGCACGCGAAGAGGCGCGGGCCTGCGAACGGCACGGCTCAACCCGGGGCCCTTCAGCTCGGGCACCTGTGCGTCGGGCGCCTCGGCGAGGAGCGCGTCGAGGCCCGCGTCCAAGGGCAATTCGTGCTGCCGCGCCGCGCGGGCAAGCTCGGTGCGTCGCGATGCAAGGATCGGCGTAACCGTCGGTCGCGCGAGCGTTTCGAGGTCTTGGATTGGCGACGCATCCAACTCGGCGACGAGGTCGGACGGTGGCACGATGAAGTGCTTCGATGGCACCACAATGGCGGGGGCGACGGCAGGTGGCGCGGAAATGCCCGCTGGTTCGGATGGGTTCGATGCCGGGATCGGCGACGCGACGATGTCTTCGCGGCGAGGCGAATCGGCGCGCGGCCCGGGCACGATCGGCGCTCGGACGGGTGCGGGTTGAACCACGTCACCGCGGATGCGGAGCAGCTCGCGCGCGGTTGTGGCCGTGAGGCACTCGTCACCGGTGACGTCGTAGACAGCGACGATCGCCTCGCGACGGGCGGCGTCGGCGAGCACGCACGCGACGGCGTCGGCGGCGAAACGCGCGCTCTCGACGAGCTGCCGCGGAGAAGCGCCATTCAAGAGAGCCGCGAGGACGCTGCGCTCAGGCTCCGGCGTGACGGCGAGCAGCGGCCTCAAGAGCGGCGCGTCGAGCACCACCGTCTCGGCACGCATGAGCGAGCTCCCCGTCGTGAGCGAGTGAGCCGCACGCGCACGGGCGACCGGCTCGGCGAGGAGCTCCTCGAGCGAGCCGGTGAGCTCGAAGCACACGGTCCCGGTGGGGCGCTCGACGCGAAAGCGACCGTCGCGGGCGCCCATCAGCTCGGCGAGTGCGGAGACGCCGCGTGCCACCGTTCCGTCTGGGGCGGTGCGGCATGCACGGACGGGCGCTCCGGCGCAGAGATCGATCTCGAAGACTTGCTCTCCCGTGTGGAAAAACACGCGCGCATCGACCCGCGCACGGCGGACGACACGCAACATCGTGAGCGGCAAGAGGTCACCGAGTCGGCCTTGAACGCTCGCGCTGGTCGCGAGTCGGGCGAGCAACCCTTGGCGCGGACGCAGCAGCTCCAAGACGCGACGCAACACGGTCTTTCCGCTCGCGTCCTTGAGGAGCACGCCGTCTCTCGCGACGCCGAGCTCACGTACGCGACGAAGCCGTTCTGAGCCGTCAGCCACCAGCAAAACGGGTGTGTCACGAAGTATCACGTCGTCCGCGAGAGCCCGCGCGAGCGAGCCGCCGTCGAGCTCGGCCAACAGCACGTCGGCGATGACGACGTCGGGCACGTGGCGAACCGCTCGGTCGAGCGCGTCGGCCCCGCTGAACGCATCGAACACGGTTGCGCCGGCATCCCTCAACACGCCCGCGAGAAACCAGTTCGTCGCCAGATCTTCTACCGCGACCAACGCCGTCACACCGGCCAGGGCGCCGTGAGCCACGCTGCGAACTTCACCGCGGCCCGCGAGTCGGTCCTGCTCCTCACGCTCGGAAGTGCGGGTCACGGCCGTGCCCACGGCGAGCGCCTCGGCACGCACATCTCGCCGAAAGCGGACAGCGCCGTTCGTCTGCGCGGTGATCAACTCACGCACGCGCGCCACGGCGTCCCACACCAAGGTGAGCAGCTCGCTGCCCTCGCCGAGCTCCACGCGCTCGTGGCGCACGCCGTGCTCCACCGCACCCGAGAGTCCCATCGCGAGCTCGTTCGCGAGCCGGTCCGAGAGCACATCGATGGTCATCGCGCCGAGCGGCATGGCGGCGCCACGCAGCGCATCCGGCGACAGCTCACGGCACGCGCGGTGAAGCTCCGCGGCCGAAACCGGCTTTGCAAAGCAACGCGCCGCCCCGAGCGCGACGAAGCGTGCGGCGTGCTCCGGAGCCGAGAAGCGACCGAGCACCACGAGCGGGATCTCGTCCGTCGGCGACTCACCAAGCAGCTCTTCCGCGAGCAGAACGGCACCCGGCTGATCGGCGTCGATGACGATCACGTCGGGCAGCACATGGCACGCGCGAAGATGCTGCGCCGCCGAGCTTGGCCGCGGAAAATGCTGAATCGCGAACGCCGCCGTCGACGCGCCACCGGACGCGCCACCGGACGCGCCAAGCAGCTCCACGAGGGACGCTGGCCCAACCGCAGCGACGCAAACGCGCGCCGGATCACGCTTGGCGGCGGGCACGTCCCGGACGTCGGGGACTGGACCCGAGCTCACGTCGACGTCCTCGCCCGCGATCTCCGCCGCAAGGCCGTCGCTCGAATCGCCCTCGCCCGCGACCTCCGTCCTGAGGCCGTCACGCGACAGGCCCTCGGAGGGCGGCGCCGCGCTGGCAAGGACCACCGCACCGGGTACATCCAGCTCCGCCTTGGGGCCGCGCGCGAACGGCTCCCGAAGGTGCACGCTCGCTGCGGGCGCCCGCTCCTTCGTCACTGAAACAGCCATGGAGTGGGCGCGTATCACGCCATCAAGATCGGGCTAACTTTCCGACATGGTTGACGCGCGTCGCCAGCGCGTCAGTTGTACCCCGAGCAGGTCCACATCAGTCCGGCGCCCGGGTCGTCGATGAAATCGCTGCTCCACGCCAGTCCGCCGGGCGCGACGGCATGTACTTGCGGACAAGTGCTCATGGCGGCCTCCTTGTCGATGACGCCTTTTTTGTAACCCAGCGCGTTGCAAAGCGCGGTGGCTGCGTCGATCGCGATGTTGTTGTTCTTGCTGTTGGGCGCGTTGCACGCAGCGAATGGCTTCAGGGACGAACAGCACCCCGAGCTCATGCCGGGTGACAGAAAAATGGATTGTGTCGCCCCCGGATCGACGATGGCCCTCACAACGCCGCTCATGCCGTTGGTGCCGAAGGACAAGGTCTGATTCGCGATGCTGTGATTGCAAAACCACGTGATGGTCGTGCAGGAGCCGGCGTCGCCATCCGCGCACCCAAGCCAATGAAGCGTGTTGCCGGTCCAGGTGCGAAGGTCCAGCCCCTTCGCCGCGAAGGCGCCCAAGACCTTCTCTCCTGTCTCGAGATCCGGGCAGATCGCTGGCTTGGCGCAAACACCATTGCGGCAGAGGGCACTCAGGCAATCCGCGGGCTTGAAACAGGCCGCTCCGTTATCCAGTTTGCAGATGCCCGCGCCATTGCAAGAGCCATTGGTGCACTCGAGGTTTGGATCGAGTCCCTTCGAGACTTTGCCGCAAGTGCCATTCATGCCGCCCGTGTGCGCGCCGTTGCAAGAAGAGCAAGTCGATTGGCAAGTAGCGTCGCAGCAGTAGCCGTCGACGCACAAGCCGTTAGCGCAATCCAGCGCAACAGAGCATTTCGTTCCAATGGCACATTGCAGGCATGCCGACCCACCACAATCGACGGCAATCTCTTTGCCGTTTTGGATGCCGTCTTCGCATTGGCAAGTTCCGGTTCCGCCGCAAAACCCAGCCTTGCACTCATTGTCCGGGTCGGTGTCCACATCGACCGGAAAACACTCCCCGTCCACGCCCGTTGATTTACTAGCCGCGCAGGACATGCATTTCGCGCTGCACTGTTCATTGCAGCAGAAGTCGTCCGCGCAAATGCCATTTTCGCAGCCGCTTCCGGTCTTGCACGGGCCGCCCTGGGGCTGCTTGTTGAAGCAATATCCAAGTTGAAATTCGCAGAACATGCCAAGGGGGCATTCCGTTTCGGCGCTGCACAGAGCACACGTATTGCCGGCCGGCGCCGAGCAAAACAGCGTCTCGCAGTCCTTTGCGAGCGAGCACTCTTTGCCAATCTCGCAGGGCGCGCACTCGGGTCCGCCGCAGTCGATGTCCGTCTCGGTGTTGTTCTTCTTTTTGTCGCTGCAGGTGGCGTCGATGCATTGCCCGCTCCCGTCGCATGCGCCCTTCGCGGCATTGCACGCCGTCCGAGCAGGCTCGTTCACGAAGCCGCAGGCACCCGCCACGCACGCGGGCTTGGCGCACTCCGGCTCTACCGCCGCGGGACACTCGGTCACGATGCACGTCCCACCGCCGCCGGCCCCGCCGGTTGCCGTCGCGCCGCCGGTTGCCGCAGCGCCGCCGGTTGCCGCAGCGCCGCCGGCCGGCCCCGCCCCCGATGGCTCGGTCGGCTCGTCCGCGACGTTGATGAGGGAGCACGCCGCGACCACCGTCGCGACAAAGGCAAGGCCCAACACAGATGCACGCATGATGCGCCATCAGAACACGCTGAGCGCGATCAGGCCATCACGCGACCAAACCGAGGCGCTCGAGCAGCGGTCCAAGCTCGGGATCGCGGCCCATGAAGTCGCGGAAAAGCTGCGCCGGATCGTCCTCGTCGCCGCGCGCGAGAATGCGCTCGCGGAAGGCTTGGCCCACGGCCTGGTTGAAAATTCCCTCGCGACGGAAGCGACCGAACGCATCGGCATCGAGGACCTCTGCCCACTTGTAAGAGTAGTAGCCCGCGGCATAACCGGTCGGATCGCTGAAGAGATGATCGAAGGAGGCCATCAGCGCGTGCTCGGGCGGGAGGGGCGCGGGGCTCGTGTCTTCGAGGACCGCGCGCGCGAAGGCGATCGGCTCGCCGTCGACGGCGGGGTCGTAGTCGGTGTGAAGGCGCAGATCGGCCAGCGCCATCCCGAGCTGCCGCATCTGCGCGCTCGCCGCTCGAAAGGTGCGGGCGCGACCGAGGGCGGATAGCAGCGCATCCGGCACCGTGGCCCCGGTGTCGACGTGCCGCGCAAAGAGATCGAGCGCCTCGCGCTCCCAGCACCAATTCTCGAAGAGCTGCGACGGTAGCTCGACGAAATCCCAGGCGACCCGTGTGCCCGCCTGGCTCTTGATCGCGGCGCGGCTCAGCGTGTGGTGCATCAGGTGGCCAAGCTCGTGAAACACGGTCTCGACTTCGCCGTGCGTGAGCTGCGCTTCGCGGCCCGCGGTCGGCGGCGTGACGTTGGTGATGAGCACCCCGAGGTGGCGCGGATCGGCATCGTCTCGCGCCCGCACCAGCAAGCCGTCCATCCACGCGCCGCCGCGCTTTTCTTCGCGCGGAAATGGGTCGACATGGATCCCCGCGAGCCACGCGCCATCGCGCTCGTCGATGACCTTGAAGCTCTGAACCGAGGGGTGCCAGCTTGGCGCATCGTCCCAAGCTGTGAGCCGCACGCCGTAGACGCGCCGGGCCACTTCGAACGCACCCTCCAACACCTGCGCCAGCGGAAAGTACGGTCTCAGCGCCTCGTCGTCGAAGGCGTAGAGCTTCTGGCGCAGCTTCTCGGCGTAGTAGCCGACGTCCCACGCCGCGAGCGGAGGAGCGTCTTGGCCCTCGAGGGTGCAGCGAAATGCCGCGAGCTCGGCCGTCTCTCTCGCGAACGAGCCCCGCGTCCGCGCGAGCATGTCGTCGAGAAATGCGCGCGCCCTCGTCGCCGATTGGGCCATGCGATCTTCGAGCACGAGATCGGCGAAGGTCCGGTAGCCGAGCAACGCCGCGCGCTCTCGGCGAAGGGCGAGGATGCGAGCCACGTGCTCGCGGTTGTCGTGGGCCGCCGATGTCGCGCGGGTCACATGCGCGCGGTAGAGCCACTCGCGCACGGACGCATCGTCGAGATACGTCATGGCCGGCACGTAGCTCGGCGCGCTCAAGGTAAAGCGCCAACCCGAGAGCCCGCGAGCCTCGGCCTCCGCACGCGCGCGCTCCTTCGCGCTCTCGGGCAGGCCTTTGAGCCGAGCCGCGTCGTCGAGGTGGAGCTCGAAGGCGGCCGTGGCATCGACGACGTTCTGCGCGTACGCGAGCGTGCGCGTCGCGAGCTCCACGTCGATCGCTTCGAGGCGCGTCTTGCCGGCGCTGTCGAGCTCCGCGCCCTGCCTTCGAAATTCCGCGACGGTCTTGTCGAAAAAGCGCCGGGGCGGGCCGACGAGGGCGCGGGCGCGGTCCGTCTCGGCGAAGGCGCAGAGTGCACGCCAGAGCCCGGAATTGAGCGGGATCCGGCTCGCGAAGGCGCTCACCTTCGGCATGGCTTGGTTGTAGGCGGCACGCAGCTGTGGGCTCGTTCGCGTGGCCTCGAGATGGCCAAGGACGCGCATCGCGTGCTCGATTTTCTCGGTCGCGCGCTCGAGCGCCAAGACGGTGTTGTCGAAGGTGCGATCTCGGTCCTCGACCTCGACGATGGCTTGGATGCGAAGCGCTGCTTCCGCGAGCGCATGCTCCACCGTGGGGAGGATTTCATCGACGCGAACGTCGGCGAACGGAATTGGAAATGTCGGCTCGAGGGGCGCAGTCATCGCGGCGAGTTTAGTCGAGGCCGGGGCTCAGCTGTTGACGCGCTCGGCTGTTGACGCGCTCGGCTGTTGACGCGCTCAGCTGTTGACGCGGTAGGCCTCGAACGCCGCTCCGAGGATCTTTACGCTGCGCCGAAGCCGCACGACGTCGAGCACGTAGGCGATCCGCGCCTCGCGGAGGCCGAGGCCCTCCGTCGCGTAAAACCCCGCGGCCGGTGCGAGCATCACGGTCTCTCCATCGAGCGAGAAGCTCTCGAGCAAAAAGCGGCAGAAGCGCTCGGCGTCATCGACCGGCAGCGGAGCGACGAGATAAAAAGCCCCGGCCGGCGAGCGGCAGTCGACGCCCATGTCCGAGAGCCCGCCCACGAGCACGTCGCGGCGTTCGCGGTACTCGCGCACGACCTCGCGGAAATACGAGGCGGGCGTGTCGAGCGCCGCCATCGCCGCGTATTGATCGACCGTGGCAGGCGACAGGCGCGCTTGTGCGAAGCGCAGCGCCGCGTCCCGAACGGCGCGGTTTCTCGTGACGAGGCACCCGATGCGCGCACCGCAGGCGCTGTAACGTTTCGAGACGGAGTCGATGACGATGCCGTGCGCATCGAAGTCCGGTAGACCGAGGATCGACGGCGCGCGGCTGCCCTCGGGCCCGTCGTACACGAACTCGCGGTAGACCTCGTCGCACACGAAAAAGATCCCGCGTTCGCGGCAAATCGCGGCAAGCTCCTCAAGCTCGCTGCGGCTCAACACGACGCCCGTAGGGTTGCCCGGGCTCGGCAGCACCAAGGCCCGGGTCCGCTCGCCGATCGCCTGGCGCACCCGCCCCATGTCGATGCGGAAACCCTCGCTCGCGTGGGTCGTCACGGCGGCCACGCCGACGTTCAACAAGTGCGAAAACCCCGCATAATTCGTGTAAAACGGCTCGCACACGAGGATCTGGTCCCCCGCGTCACACACCGCCGCGATCGCGAACAGCAGCGCCTCGGAACCTCCCACCGTGACGACGATGTCCTCGGCCGAGACGGGCGCGCCACCGCCCTCGCGAGCAAGCTCGGTGTAGTGCGCCGCGAGCTTCTCGCGGTAAACACAATAAC
>SHZB01000140.1 GCA_009692485.1 Myxococcales bacterium | reverse complement strand
CGGATCGAGTTCGACGAGAACCGCGACGACCGTGACGGCGGCGACCGCGGGTACCGGGACGGCGGCGGCTCTGCGCGGGCGAGAGCGGCGTCTCTTTCATCCGTGAATTTCCGACGGACGCGCTGCGTTCGGATGTCGCCGCAGCGGTCATGGGGTTTGAGGCCGAGCGCTTCGTCTCGCGCAAAGAAGCGGAGATTTACGGGCGCGTGACGCAGTTCACGCTCGCGGCAGCGGTCGAGGCGATGAGCTCGGCAGGACTTGGTGCGCTCTTGCGCCAGGACGCGCCGGGGGCGGATGTTCACAAGGGGCTGAACAAGCCGGCGATCGACGTCACGCGCTTCGGCTGCCTGCTCTCTACCGGACAGGGCGCGGTCGATATCTTCGAGCAGCAAGTCGAGAAGAGTCGCGAACGAGGTCCGCGGGCGGTCTCGCCATTCTTCATTCCGGGCGTCATGCCCAACAGCGGAACGGCCCTCGTGTCGATGCGCTATGGCCTCATGGGACCGAGCTTCAACATCGCGAGCGCCTGCGCCACGGGCACGCACTCGATCGCGATGGGCGCGCTCATGATCGAGTCGGGCCTGGCCGATGCCATGGTCGTCGGCGGCGCCGAGGCAGCAACGCGGCTCAACACGGTCGCCGGCTTTGGCAATGCCCGGGCGCTCGCACGCGCGCGGGACGGTGAGCCGACGAAGGCGAGTCGGCCCTTCGACGCGGACCGCAAGGGCTTCGTCATGGGCGAGGGCGCCGGGGCCTTGGTGCTGGAGGCGAGCGAGCACGCCGAGGCGCGCGGCGCGAAGGTGTTGGCGCAGGTGTGCGGTTACGGCATGAGCAGCGACGGCGCGCACTTGACCAAGCCGCCCGAAGATGGGCACGGGATCTACCTCGCTTGCAAGCAGGCGCTCGAACGTGCCGGGCTCGACGCGACCCAGATCGACTACGTCAATCCGCACGCTACCTCGACCGAGCAGGGTGATCTGGCCGAGGTGCGCGCACTCCGTCGCGTCTTCGGAGAGCGGCTCGCGCGGGTTCCGATGTCGGCGACGAAGTCTGCGCTCGGACACCTGCTCGGTGCGGCCGGAGCGGTCGAGGCCATCGTGGTCGTGTGCACGCTGCGCGACGGCGTGGCGCATCCGTCGCTCAACATCGACACGCTCGATCCCGCGCTCGGGCCGCTCGACATTGTGGTCGGCGAGCGCCGCAAATTGCAGGTGAGCCGCGCACTCAAGATCTCGGCTGGATTCGGCGGCCACAACTGCGCGCTGGTGCTCGGCGCGGCTCCGTGACCCGCGGCTCCGTGACCCCTTGCGCGGGTTGGCGCCGGCGTGTATCTCGGTGAGTGGCTTTGGCATCGCGCCGCGCGCTTCGCGGCTCTGCCCCACTCCAGCCGCGCGCTTGCCGGCTGGGCCCCACTCAAGGAGAATCGCAATGCTTCGTTCGCTGTCCCACTCAAGTTTGGCGCGCTGTGGTTTCGCCCCGCTCTTCGTCGGCCTCTTGGCATGCGGCTCGGAGGTCACAAACATTGCATCGACGGGTGCTGGCGGCAGCGGCGGCGGGACCGGCGGAGCAGCGAGCAACGGTACGGAAACCGTGTCGACGGTGGCGACCGTGTCCACCGTGTCCACCGTGTCCAGCTCATCGACGGGTGGCGGCTCGACCTGCGATCAGGCGTGCGCCAAGATCGCGAATGAGTGCGGCTTCGGCGACGTGTGCAGCCAGATCCCCGTTCTCAACTGCGCCGATCCGATGAGTGAGTGTCCAGGCGCATGCGTCCTCGAGGCCAGCTGCATCGCGATCGCGTCGCTCGCCGGAGGCATGCCCGATCCAAAGCTGGTGGGCTGCGTTCAGGCTTGCCAGGGCGGGGGTCAGGGCGGCAGCGGGCAAGGCGGGGGACCGCCGGGCAATTGCCAGAACTGCGTCTCCCAGAACTGCGGCGCCGAGTTTCAGAAGTGCCAGGGTGACAAGGCCTGTGGCGCGTTTCTGCAGTGTGCGCAAGGCTGCAAGGGCGACCAAAAGTGCGTGGCAGATTGCGGCACCAAGAATCCCAGCGACGCGACCAAGGCCTTGTTGACCTGCGCATCGACGAAGTGCGCGATGGAGTGCGGCGCTCCGTAGCAAAGTCGTAACGATTCAGTCGCGGCGCTTCATGGGTTCACCGCCGCGCGCGCGATTTTGGCGAATTTGAGCTGATTTTGGCTGATTCTCCCGCGCTGAAATCTCAGTGCGCGAAGAGCGAGCGAACGATGCTCGCGGGCTCGAGCGTGCCGTCGAGAATGGCAGTCAGCGCCTCGAACACGTCGCAGCGAAGGCCGCGTGCTTTCGCGAACGCCGTGACGCGCGGCACGAGCTCGATCGCCTCGACGCGCAGCTTGGTCTGCTCGCGGGCGAGCTCGAGAGTCTCCCCCCGGGCGAGCGCGCGACCGAGGACGATCTCGGGGCGATTCGGAAGCGCCATGGACGCGAGCAGATCGCCATAGCCTGCCAGGCCATAGAACGTGCGTGCCTCGGTGGCGCCCGCGGCGAGCGCGATCGAGACGGCCTCATCGACCGCGCGCGAGATGAGCGCGGCCAGCATCCCAGCCGACACGTTGCGGCGCGCCTGTGCGTAGCCGACGCCGATGGACAGGCACCCGACGAGCGCCGAGGCCCACTCGACGCCGCGCAGATCACTCGTCTCATAGACCGTCAGATGTTCGCACTCGAGCCGCGCGCGAACCGCGTTCGTGACTTCGGCGAATTCGGACGCGACCACCATCGCCGAAGGACTTCCATCCGCGAGCTCGTCGGCTTGGACGGGACCGCCGAGCGCGCCGCACCGACGCACGGGAGTCTCTTCGCGAACGACTTGCGAGATGGTGGCAAGCTCCGACCCGACCAGCCCGCGCACGCCGTGAACGAGCACGTGGCTGCCGTCGAGGTGATCGCCAAGCTCACGCAACACCGCGCGCGCGAGGTGCGAGGGGACCGCCACGAGAATCAGCTTCGCGGCGGCGAGCTCGGCAAATTCGTGCGTCCATGCGAAGCGCGATTGGCTCGCGTCGGAGCTGCGGCGCGAAAACAGCAGGGTGGGGCTGCCCGCTCGACTCGCGGCCGTCGCGAGCGCAAGTCCCCACGCGCCACCGCCGAGGACACCCACGGACCAAGGCCGTCCCGCTCGCGTCACGCGCCAGCTCCGGGCTCGCGTCGGATCTGGCTCGCGCCCGCCCGTGCCGCCATGCGCGCGTCGGGGTCGTAGGCGAGGCCGTGGCGTGCGAGGCGATTCTGGTAATAGAAGAGCAGCTTCGGATCGGCAAAGACGATGCCGTCGTCCTCGGGGTCGAGCACGGGCGAGGCGTGGTATCCGCGAAATGCGGCGATCGCCTGCGCGACGATATCGCCGCCGGATGCCGTGCGAATCGGCGCCGCTAGCACGGCCTCGCCTCGCTGCTCGAGCTCAAGGATGCGGTCACGTTTTTCCGCGACGCGGCGGGCAAGCTCGTCCCTCGAGATGTGCTCGTGTCGCAGCCGCAGCGTCGTGAAGAGATCTGCGCCGTGCCCGACCTCGACGAGGTGTTCGAAAGACGCGGCGGCGACGACGTGGGTCGCCATGAAGACCGTGTTCTTGCGGTAGCTAGCCGCGAGCGTGCGCCCGAGCTCGCGCGTGTATTGACCGTCGCGGGCTGCGTCGATGCGGACCTTGCCATCGAGCCCCTCGACGTAGCTCGGCGTGCGAACTGCGCGACCATGAGCGTCGAAGGACGTCCCCTCGGCATCGACCTCGAGCCCGAAGGGATCCAGCGGCGCGCCGAAGCGAATCACGACCGAGCTTGCCATCGTGAGGAGCTTCTTCGCGAATGCGAGGACGCGCCCTGGCCTCGTCGACTCGTCGTCCTCGATGATGTAGCGCGCCTTGCCCGCGTCCGTCAGGAAGTCCTCAATCAAGGTCTCGGCCTCGAGCGCAATCAGGTAGTTGATCGTCGCCGGCACGAAGAAGATCTTCCGCTCGCGCCGAGCGAGGATCGAGCGCGTGTACGCCTCGACGCCTGTCCCCATGAGGCCGAGCTTCAGTCGCGTCTCGATGGCCCCCGAGCGTGAGCGCGTCCCGCCCGGAAAGAAGAGCGAGTGGTAGCCGTTCTCGAGAAGGACCGTGGAGTATGCCTTGAGGCAGTCCTTGTAGAGACCGTGCACGATGCGACGATCGACTTTGTACGCCCCGAGGTTGTGCATGAAAAACGAGAGCAGCGGATTGGTGAAGAGGTTCTTTCCGGCGCCGTAGGTCGCGGGCGGCAGCTTGGCCCGCTCGAGCGCATAACCAAACACGATCGAGTCCATGTTCGATGAGTGCGTGGGCACGAAGACGAGGGTTCCGCGCGCTGCCAGTCTTCGCAACAGCTCGAGGTCGCCGTCGACGACAACCTCGTCGCCCAAGGCCTCGAGTCCGACGAGCTGGGCCGGATTGCGCAGGATCTCGGAGAGCTTTCGCGGCGACAAGAGGCCCGTCACGAGCGACGGCAAGACACTCGCGGTGGCGCGATAAACCCTCGGATTGAAATTGCCGGCAATGTCTTCGGCATAGTCCTCCACGAGCCGCACAAGCTCGCGGTTCCGCTCGTCGCCATCCATCTTTGCGAGCCGGCGGGCGAGGCTGCGCCAGCGGTCGAGCTCGGCTACGTCCTTTGGCCGTTTCGCGCCGTCGAGCCGCCGAATCTCGAAGTAGCAGGCGTCGTTCAGCGCATGCAGCGCGTTCTGCGACTGCTCCAACACGCGCGCCACCGTCTCCGCGCGGAGCCTCGCCCGATCGCGATTGAAGCCGAAAATCGGGGCATTTTCGCGCATGCGGCGGATCCTAAGCTCGATTCGCTTTCAGCGAGCGCCAAGTTGCAGCGCGCGAGCTTCACGGCACCGGGCGGACTCGGCGGCGCTCTTCCACCATGTGATGTTCAATGGCGCGACGCGCGGAGGCGTCTTCGACCAGTGTCCACTTGTCACGGCTCAGCTCGATCGATGTCGTCCGTTCGAGGAAGAGCGCGGCGGCGAGCTCGGGCCGAATGAGATCTGTCTGCCGGCCCGGAAGTTCGATGACCGGAGCCGTAGTCGACAGGCCCAGCAACGCATCGAGCATGCGGGCGAGCAGCACCTGAAAACGCGCCTCGTCGAAGGTCGTCGACAGGCCCGCGCCGAAGAACAAGAGCTTCTCGAAGCCGAGCTTCGGTCTGCCCGCGAGCACCAAGGTCTGACCCAGCTCGCCAGTGAAGAACCCGGTCCACCGGAGGGCACCAAGCCGCCCGCACAGTCGCCAGTCGCAGAGCGCGGCGACTCCCTGGTGGTGCACCGCGTCTTGCCACACGGTGCATGCGAGCACGTCGCCGCCGACGGAGTCGAGGTCTCGCAAATTCGGCGCGACGAACGCCAGCCGCATCGACGTCACACGCTGATCGACCCTTTGCGGAAGTCGCTCGACGCGATCTTCACGTTGACGCAGGACGGCTTGCCGGACGCCATCGCCTCGTCGAGCGCCGGCCCCACGTCGTGGGCCTCATCGACCCAGCGACCGAAGCCCCCCACGGCTTCGACGACGCGTTCGTAGCGCGTGTAGTCGAGGCCCGTCGCGATCGCGCGGTCTCTGCCGTACATGTCGATCTGCCCGCGGCGAATTTGCGTCCACGCGGCGTCGTTCCCGATCACGCTCACGACCGAGATCCCCTGTCGCGCCATCGCCTCGAACTCGAGCGCGTGAAGCCCGAAGCTGCCGTCCCCGAAGATGAGCCACACCCGCGCATCGGGGCGCGCGAGCTTGGCGGCCATCGCGTAACCCGGTCCGACCCCGAGCGTCCCAAGCGGGCCCGGGTCCATCCAGAGCTGCGGCCACTCGAGGCGCAGCACATACGCCGCGCTCGCTACGAAATCTCCGCCGTCTCCGATCACGATGTCGTTCGGCCCGAGGCGCGCGTCGATCTCGGCGCACACGCGCAGCGGGTTGGGAGGGCTCTCGGTCGCGGTCATCTCCGCGGCCATCTGCAAGCGCGAGGCGTCGTCGATGCCGCGGATCGTCGAGCGCCACGACCCGAACTCGCGCCGCTTCGTGGCACTGAGAAGTTGGTCGAGCACGATACCGGTGTCGCCGTGAATCGCCACATCGACGCGGCGATTGCGCCCAGGCTCTTGCCCGTCGAGATCGACCTGCACGAGCTTGGCATTCGGGTTGATTGCGCGCCCGTACGAGAGTCGAAAGTCGAGCGGAGTGCCGAAGACGAAGCACACGTCGGTCTGTGCGAGCGCAGCTTTTCGCGCGCGGGTCATCAGCCCTGGATGTGCGCGCGGGAGGCCACCGCGGGCCATCCCATTCAAGAAGAACGGCGCCTCGATGGCATCGGCGAAGGTTGCGAGCGCAGCGTTCCGCGGCGACCACCGCACTTGCCCTCCGACGATGAAGGTGGGGCGCTCGGCGCTGTCGAGGATGGCGGCAGCGGCCTCGATCAACGCGGGATCCGCGGCCGGTCGGGGGCGCGCGCAGCTTGGATGCGTCGGCGGCGCGGCGTCGTCGGCGAAGCCCATCAGCACATCGAGCGGCACCTCGAGAAACACCGGCCCAGGCACGTTCGACATCGCGATTCGAAACGCGGTATCGATGTACTCTTGCAAGCGATCCGTGCTCGGAACGCTCGCGCAATACTTCGTGATCGAGCGCATCAGGCTCAAGTGATCCATGTCTTGGAGTGAGCCCATGTCACGGAGCAGGTTCGGTCCCGCACCGCCGAGCACGATCATCGGGATCCCGGCACGCTGCGCGTTCGCGACTGCCGTGACCACGTCGGTGACGCCGGGGCCGGCCGTGACCGCACACACGCCCGGCCTACCCGTCACGCGCGCATAGCCGTCGGCCGCATGTCCCGCGGTCTGCTCGTGGCGCGTATCGACGACGCGGATCCCGACATCGAGGCAGCCGTCGTAGATCGCCTGAATGTGGCCGCCGCACAACGTGAACAGGTGCGTCGTTCCGTGACGTGCCAGCCCGAGCGCGACGAGCTTGCCACCGTGAGCGTGTGCCATCGCCGCTCTCTACCGCAGTCTCGATGCCGTGGCCCGGTCCATCGAGCTGGCGTACTTACCAGCGAAATTCGGGGAACGCGCGGCCAGGCTTCGCGTGAAAGAATCCTTGAAAGAGCTCGCACCCGAGATCGACGAGCGAGTCGCGCTCAGCGAGGGTCTCGACGCCCTCGCACACGACCAAGATCCCCATCTCGCGGCAGAGCGAGGTGATCGATGCGATGAGGCGCTGCTTGACCGGAGTCGTGTCGACGTCTCGAATCAAGGACAGATCGATCTTCACGATATCGGGTTCGAGGAGCGCGAAGCTCGTGAGCCCCGCGTAGCCCGCGCCGAGATCATCGATCGCGATGCGATAGCCAGTCTCACGGAGGCGCGCCACCTTGCGACGCAGGTCTTGGACCGAGTCGACCGAGGACCTCTCGGTGATCTCGAGCACGACGCGCTTGGCGATCTTCGCGAGCGCCGAGTCCGGCGAGACGAGCTCGTCGTCCTCGAGATCGCGCGGGTGAAGGTTGACGAACAACAGCGTGGCCGGATCGCAACCAAGGATGGGCTCGGCCGCGCGTGTTCGCATCTGGCGACCGAGCTCGTTGAGGCGGTTGAGGCGCTCGGCCGCGTCGAGAACCGCGCCGGGATTCGGGAGCTTCGGCTCAGTGCTTCGAAGCAGCGCCTCGTAGCCGTAGAGCGTGCCGCCCCGCTGCACGATCGGCTGGTATGCGACCCACAGGGACTTTAACGCGCGGCTGAAGCTCTCGGCCAACTCGAGCGTCGGTGCGGCACCTCCGACCTTGAGCGCCTCGCGTCGAATCTCCGCCATTCTCCGCATCCGCACCGCGCCCCGAACGACCTCTTCGAGCCGCTCGGGCGCGATCGGTTTCATGAGGTACTTGAACGCCCCATGGTCGAGCGCCATCACCGCCGTGGCGATCGCCGGCGCCCCGGTCATCAGCACCACCGGGAGATCTCCGTCGTGCCTGCGAGCGATTTGCAGCAGCTCGATGCCATCGATGCCCGGCATCGAAATGTCGCTGATGAGCGCGTCGAAGGTGCCACGCACGACCGCATCGGCCGCTGCTTTGCCCGTGTCGAGCGCGGTGACGTCGTAGCCGAGGTGGCTCAACAGGCGTACCGTCGCACGCAGAGACTCTGGCTCGTCATCGACGACGAGCAGTCTTGCGGTCTCACCGCGGGCCGAGGACGGCGGGCCTTCGGGGGAGGAATCGCCGCTCTGCATCGACGGGTCCAGTATACATGGCGAGCTTGCGGCCCGCCCTTTTCTCTGGTGCGCTCCACCCGTGTCGATCGTGGTGTTTGCGCCGGGAGCCGAGGACAATCCGCTGGCTGTTTGGGCATTGGCTACGCTCTCGCGCCACGTCGGCGAGGGGTCGGCCGTGGGCTTGCGCGGAGGGCGCTCGGAGCTCGGCGCGTTGCGAGCCGCGGTCGTCCTCGTCGCGCGCGATCGCCGCATATCGACGACGATCCGCTTCGATCACGGCCACGTCACGGTTCACGATGGAGTGCTCGGCGTGCCGGACGTGACGCTCTCGGCCGATCACGACAGGCTCATGTCGCTCGCGCTCATGCCGCTCTCGCGCACCTTGCGTCTCCCGCTCACACGACGGTGGCATTCCCATCTCGCGTCGCTCTTCGGCGGAGAATTCAAGGCCTATGGTCTCCTCGCGCATCCTCGATTGGTGTTGCGGTTCTTGCGCCTGATGGCACCGCGCGCCATCGAACGAGGCTGACCGCATCGCGCATGGCTCGGTGCGCGGGCGGGCCGAGCTGGCGCGTGCCGCGACGGCAACATCGATGCGATTTGGTCCTGCGATTTGGTCCTCGATTCACTTCGATCGAGACACTATGCTCGCCCTCTTTCAACGCAGCCGAAGTGGCGGAATGGCAGACGCGGCGGATTCAAAATCCGTTGTCCTGACGGGCTTGAGGGTTCGAGTCCCTCCTTCGGCACTAGTCCCGCAATTTAGGCGAATGCGCGCAAATACCAGCGATTTACGCGGGTTTTTTGGGGGCACGTCGCGTGGCTTTGGGAGCTGTTCGCGCTTCACGCTCGCTAAACTCGCCGATCGCAGTCGCCGCCGCGCGGCCGATGGCGTCTCGTAGCGCATCGTCAAAGATGGCATGAAGCCCGCGTTGCACCTCGGGTGGCAGAGGCGCGGCACGCGGGGCACGGCGAGCGGGAGGCTCGGCGGGGCGCGGTTCACGCAGGATGCGACCGACCGTGAAGCGAAGGCCCTTCACGAGCACTCCGGCCTCCGAGAGCTTCTCGCAAATGTCCGGTGCGAGCAGGCCGAGTTCGCTGGCCCAAACGCTATGGACGACTCTCACGTAGAGCACGCCCTGCTCGAGGCGCCATGGCTCGCTCTTGTGTGCGATGCGCGTGCCGACGGCGCGTTCCCACACGGCATCGGCGAGCGGTGGACCCTCGAAGTCGCGAGGCGGCCGCAGCAAGGATAGCGTCGCGAGCACATCCTTGAGATCGACCGCGTCTCCGCGCTTTCTCGCGCGACTCACTGCGCGGCGCTCAGGTTCGTGATGAAATATTCGGAGTTCGGAGAGCTTCCGAGCAGCTTGATCTCGAAGCGCAGCCCCGGCTCGATGACGGCGGTGACGGTGCCGCGCTCGTAGCCTGTGGCCCAGCGATATGCGTGCACCTTGCGCCCCACGGTGAAGCCGCGCGGCTCGAACGAGATTGAATCGAGCGTCGCGCGTGCATGCATTTCTACGTGGCCGCTCCCGGTCAGCACGAATGCGCGAGTCGCGTCGAGCGCGAGCACTTGACCGATCGATTTCCCTCCGGCCTTTGGAAACCCAACATACGCAAGCGGCTGGATCCCAGTGCGGCCGGGCTCGGCGTGATCGACTGCCGTCTCGCGGGTCGTGCCCGCCCAGTCGAACTGCACTTTGAGTTCTTCGCCTCGCTCGGCGCGCGACACGCGGCCAAGCCAGCCCGGAGTCGTCCACGTGTAGAACAGCGTGAGGCTTCCTTCGGGAAGTTGCTTCGGAGAGCCAACGGCGTGCACCAGCGCGGAGGGCACGCTGTCGATGCGCCGGCCCATCTTGTCCACCAGCGACACGACTCCGCTGCCAAGCGCGTCGACGCGATAGACCGCTACCGTCACGAGCTCGCTGCCGACTTCGGGTGGTGCTGCCCACACCGTCGCGCCGAGCTCGACCGTGATCGCGGCGTCGGGAAGCTCAGCGAGCCACGACGGTGGCGCCGATGCTGCGCTCTTGACCGGCGGCAGGAGCGGCTCGGGAATTGACGCCGCGCTCGATGAACTCAGGCTCGATGACGACGCCGGTTCTTCGCGGGCGCACGCGCTCACGAGCCCCGCCGCGAGGCACGCCATCCTTGCCACCGCCGAGCTTCGCATCGCGCGTCACACCTACTGTGCAAGCTCGCGCGTGGCAAGGCGGGCCGGGGAAGTGCGGGCCCGGTGAGTGCACAAGGACGCGCACTCGGGCTCGCGCTTCATTTACGAGTGCAAGTTGCGTATGGTGGAGTCATGAAGGTGCTTTCCACTTCGCGACTTCGCACCCTTGCGTTCGCGCCCGTCGTCGTCGTGGCCTGTTCGCTCGTGACAGCTCCGGCCGAGCCGGATCCGCCCTTGCTTTGCGGCGACGGCGTCGTCGAGGCCGCCGAGCAATGCGACGACGGAAATACCGTCGATACCGACGCCTGCCGTACGGCGTGTGTCGCGGCAGAGTGCGGTGACGGCGTCGTTCACAAGGGCAAAGAGGGCTGCGACGACGGTAACGCGAGCGACACGGACGAATGCCTCACGACCTGCGTGAGCGCGACCTGCGGTGACGGCATCGTGCAAGCCGAGGTCGAAGAGTGCGACGACGGTAACGCGAGCGACACGGACGAATGCCTCACGACCTGCGTGAGCGCGACCTGCGGTGACGGCATCGTGCAA
>SHZB01000139.1 GCA_009692485.1 Myxococcales bacterium | reverse complement strand
TGAGCTTCACGTCGTCGTCGGCTGAGCTTCACGTCGTCGTCGGCTGAGCTTCACGTCGTCGTCGGCTGAGCTTCGAGCGTGCGCGTCGGGCAGCGGCTCAGGCTCGCGGATGCGCGCTCAGAGCCTCGGGATCGGCACGTTGCTGCCGTTGAGGAGCGTGAACACGCGCTCGAAGAAGGACATGCTGCTGAGGTACTCGAAGCGCAGCCGTCCCATCGCGATCTTGGACCTGTCCGGGAGCGGCACCGGGCGCTCACCGAGCAGGCGCTTGTCGTTGACCTTCGTGCCGTTCATGCTGCCGAGATCGATGATCATCAGGCGCGACACATCGAAGGTGAACGCGCAGTGGTGGGTCGAGAGCGTGTATTCGGCGATGCGGATGTCATTGTCGACCGACTGCCCCATCGTGATCATCGGCCCAGGCGGCGCCGATGGGTCCTTGCGGATCGGATAGACCCGGCCCATCAGCGCTTGCGCGGCCGAGAGCTCTTCAGAGTCCGCGGTGGCCAGGGTGCGACGCCCGCCGTTGCGATCGAGCACGCGGCCGACGAGTCCGACGCCGACCAGAAAGTTTCCGCGATATTTGACCTTGAAAGCGGCAGGACCGAGCGCGTCGAGCACCTCGACGAAGTCGGACAGATACTTGGGGTCCCCCTTGATTGCCATCGCGGTCTCGTGCCGAGCGTAGTGTCCGATGGCATGAATTGTAAAAAAAAACAAGCCGCCGCCCCGCGTCGCCGTTCCTGTGAAGTGTTGCTGGGATGTGGCGCGGTGTGGACCCGCCGCGCTACCCTCTCGGGGCCGTGAAGCGCTCGACTTCCATCGCGCTCCCGCTCGCGCTCGGCGTCGCCCTCGGCCTGTCTGCGCTCGTGTCCTTGTCGCCCGTCGTGCCGCGCCGACCGCTGGTCCTTGGCCTCCGCGTCGGTGCGAGGGTGGCTCCCGAGGGCGGCCTCGACACCTGGCTCGCCGAGCGCGACGAACGACTTCGCGCCACAGCCATCGTGCTCCGTGCTCGTGGCCAGCGCCTCGAGACCACGCTCGGACAGCTCGGCGTCGCCCTCGACCTGCCGCGAACCGCCGATGCGTCGCGCGCGATTGGGCACACGGGCTCGCTCTTGCGTCGCGTGCGGGAGGCTCGTCGCGCAGGGCGGGGCGAGGTCGACGTGCCGCTGAGCGTGAGGGTCGACAATGCGCTCGCGGCCGGCGTGCTCGAGGCGTTTCGTTTGGCTGTCGAGGTCGCACCCGTGGATGCGTCGCTCGATCTCCGCCAACACGCGCGCATCCACGACCAGCCCGGCGTCGCGCTGGACCTGGGTGCCTCCCTCGCGCTCATCCGCGCTGTGGTGCACTCGGCTCCGGGCCCGGCTCATGGCGTGGACGTGGGGCTCCTTCGCGAGGCCACGATCCCCGATGAGCTCGAGCTCGTGACGCGCGCGGTCCCGGCGCGGGTGTCCTCGAAAGATCTCGAGTTCATCGCGGTCGAGAAGGTGCTGGCGATCTTCGAGACCAAGTACCAAGTCCACAAGGTCGGCCGCTCGGTCAACGTCGAGCTGGCGGCGAAGAAACTCGACGGGCTCGTCCTCGTCCCCGACGGCGTGATGAGCTTCAACGACCGCGTCGGGCCCCGAACGCGCGCGGCCGGATTTCAGGAAGCACCGGAAATTCAGGGAGATGAGCTCACCATCGGCATCGGCGGCGGCACCTGTCAGGTGTCGAGCACGCTCTTCGCTGCGGCGGTGCATGGCGGCCTCGAGGTCATCGAGCGCAAGGCACACACGCGGCCCTCGGACTACACGCGGCTCGGCCTCGACGCGACGGTCGCTTACGGAGCGGTGGATCTGAAGCTGAAAAATCCGTACCCCTTCGCGATCGCCGTGCACGCCTTCAATCCCGCGCCCGGCTCCTTGCGCGTCGAGCTGCTCGGGGGCGAGCGCGTCAAGAGCGTGAAGTACGGCTACGGCATCTCCAATATCGAGCCGTTTCTGCGCCGCATCGTCGAGAAGTCCTTCATGACGGCGGGCCGCACCCTCCGCAAACAGAAAGGCACGCGCGGCATGAGCGTGCACTCGACGGTGTTCGTCGCTTACGTCGATGGCACGACCGCGCGGCGTCAGTTCTACAGCGGCTATCGCGCGACCCCCGAGATCTTCTGGGTCGCGCCCGGGAGCGATCGGGCCACGCTTCCGCCCTTGCCGGAGCACAGTCGCGGAGTCGAGGGCGAGCCCGGTTTGGCCGCGGACGACGGCGAGCACGCGGTTCCGTGAACGAGTCGCGCGGCTCCGTGAACGAGCCTCTCGGGCGTCACGGCCGCGAGGCAGCGGAGCTCGGCTCGACGCAGCAGCGCGCTCCGGTCTCGTAATAGCGGAAGCCCGGCGAGTGACTCTCGTTGGTGCCGCGGCAGCCGCTCCAAGCCTTCGACCAGTAGCCGCCCTTCAAGGACGAGCGATAGGGCCACGCCGCGCGCGACGACACCACCCACTCTTCCACGTTGCCGATCTGATCGCGCACATCGAACACGCTTTTACAGCGCGGATGGCTCCCACTCGGCGTGGATTGATCGAGGCGCTCGACCTCGCGCGTCCGCACCGTGACGTTCGGCGAGCTGAGCTTGGCTTCGGCATAGGGGCGAAAGAGTTTGTCGTTGTTGCACGCGCCGTGCTCGCGCTCCCAGCCGTAGGGCCACGGTAAATTTTCGGGCCCTTCACAGCCGAGCTCCCACTCGAACTCCGTGCAGAGGCGCTTTTGGTCGCGTGCACAGGCGGCCTCCGCCTCGAGGAAGCTGAGCCAAACCTTGGCGCGCTCTGCTACGCGATTCGGCCACTCGAAGCGGTCCATGCACACGTCGATGTTGGTGTGCGCTCCTTCGCGCAGCACGAGCTCGGGGACGTAGTGCACGCATTTATCGCCCTCTTCGCGCAGGAGACACACGCGCTGCAAGTCCTCGACGTGAACGCCGGTGACGCGAACCATGCCGCTTGGGCAGCCGCGATCGACGGGGTGCGGGCTCGCGCCTATTTGCCAGAGGCCGCTGCTCACGCTGGCCGCGAAAACTGTTCGTGACACGTCGGCCGGCTCACCGAATGCGAGCGGCTGCGCCAGGAGCGTGTACCCGAGGAGCGCGGTCGCGAACAAGGCTCAGCCCAGCCTTCGACTCGCGGCGCACTCGGACACTTTGCGGACCGCCGTCACGCCCTGCACGCAAGCCCACACGATCTCGCGATTCACGAGTGACGTGGGCACCGGCAGCGCGACGTCGATGAACAGCTCGAGCCGCAAGAGCGTGCGCCTCGGACCGCACGGAAATATCTTCCAGGTGCCGCGCCATGCGTCGATGTTGCCCTTCACGAGCACGCCGTCGAGCTGCCATCCGAGCCCCGCATAGGGGAAGGCCGGCGCAAATCGCGTAATGCCGGAGACGTGCGCGAGGCCGCGTAATACCGGCGCGCGCAGGTACAGGTCGGTCGTGCCCTCCCTGCGTCCGACGATTCGGCTCTGATCGATGCGCGGCAAGATCGTGTGGTAGTTGCCGAAGGCGAGCAGCACGAGCTTGACCTCCGCCATAGGAGCGTTGACGCCGATAACCGCGCCGCCGGTGACGAAATCGCTGCCCGGCGTCGGCCGGCTGTAAGGCTCGGCCACGGAGCGATCCCGGGCCTCGAGCGCGTCATCTTCATCGTCGAGCTCGAAGCGGTCATCGTCCGCGATCTGCAAGCCCTCATCGCCGCCGGCATCCGCCGCGTAGGCGAAGCTAGCCGGTCCGAGTGTCGTGAGCGATGAGCCCGCGAAGGCCGCGCCGAGCTGCAACAAGGTCCGGCGGCCGACCCACGCGGTCACTCCGTGCCCTCGGTCGCGTTGCCATTCGCTTCGGGCAAGGGTGCCATGCGACAGTCACCTTCGAACTTCGCGCCGCGATCGATGAACACGTTCGGCGCATGCAGATTGCCGCTCACGACCGCGCCCGCGTGAAGCTCGATCGTGTCCCGTGCTCGCAGCTCGGCGCGCACGATGCCGCCCGTGACGAGGCAAGTGCCGACCTCGATGTCGCCGTCGATCTCCGCGCCCGCACCGATCACCAAGACGCCCGCGCCCCGGATCTCGCCGATGAATTGCCCCTCGAGTCGCACGTGTCCGTCGAACCAGAGCTTGCCGTGGTAGCGGGTTCCGCGTCCCAAGAGGGCGTTGAGCTCGAGCGCTGCCTGGTGCGCGGGGCGCTTCGGATCGGAACTCATCGTACGCTCGAATATCTTTGAAGCGCGGTGGGGGCAAGGTCCGGGTTAGCCTGAGCGCGGCACCTGACCTGGAGCGGCAACAAATGGCACAAATGAGTCGTATTGCTTGGGTAATGGCCTTGTGCGCCGGTGGGGCGATGGCGGCCGCGTGTTCGGCCACACAATCGGTCGACGACGGCTCCGGCAAGACCGGGAGCGGCGCCGGCATGAGCACGAGCGCGGGCGCGACGGGCGGCGACACGAGCGTGGGCGCCGGAGGCAACACGACTAGCGGCAGCGTGACCGGCTCTGGCAGTGTGGGCTCGGGCGGCTGCAGCGGAAACTCGTGCAGCCCCGATCTGAAGTCGATCGTCGACTGCGATGGCATGACCGTCGCGACCTGCCCACCGGAGCAGGCCTGCGCCAATGGCATGTGCATCGACGACCCCTGCGACGCGGCGGCACAATCCAAGAGCTCGGTCGGCTGCGACTATTGGGCAGTCAAGACCGACCTCATCATGCAAGCCAAGGGCGCCTGCTTTGCCACCTTCGTCGTGAACACCTGGGGCTCGCCCGCGCACATTGCGGTGTCACGAGACGGGAAGTCTCTGCCCAACAACGGCTTCATCGTGCTGCCCGTGGGCCAGGGCGCAAACATCAAGTACCTGCCCTACGACGACAACGTCGGACTCGCGGTCGGTGGCGTGGCGATCTTGTTTCTCTCGCATGAGAATCCCTTCATTCCCTTCGTCCCGAAATGCCCCGCTCCGGTCGCGATGGTGGGCGAGAGCGGCGTGCTCGGAACGGCCCGTGGCAAGGCGTTTCACATCACGACCGACGTGCCGGTGGTGATGTATTCGATTCTCCCTTACGGGGGTGGCGCCGCGGCGATGACCAGCGCGAGCCTGATGTTGCCGACGAGCGCGTGGGATACCAATTACATTGCCGTCAATCCCTATGCCAATACCACTCTCGAGCATGCGTCCTACGCCCATCCGTCGCTGAATATCCTGGCGCATGAAGACGCCACCGAGGTGACGCTGCTTCCGAAAGTGGCAATCGAGGCGGGCCCGGCGGTCGTTGGCTCGAACGCGAATGTGCCAGTCACTTACACGCTCAACGCAGGGGAGTACGTGCAGCTCTCGCAGACCGCCGAGCTGACCGGAAGTCCGATTCAGTCGAACAAGCCCGTGGGCGTGTGGGGGGCTGCCAGCTGTATGAACATTCCGGTCGGCACGACCGCCTGCGACGGCGCGCATCAGCAAATTCCGCCGGTGAAAGCGCTGGGCAGCGAGTATGCCCTCGTGCGCTACAAGAACCGCAAGTCCGCCAACGGCGAAGAGACGCCGCCGTGGCGCATCGTCGGCGCGGTCGATGGCACGACCCTCAAGTGGACGCCCTCCACGCCGCCCGGAGCGCCCACGACCGTAGCGTTTGGCAAGGTCTATGAGTTCAACGCGGCTGGCCCCTACATCGTTGCGAGTCAGGACGAGCAGCACCCGTTCTACGTGGCGCAATACATGACCAGCGCGGACCATGTCTCTGCCGCCGGCGAAGGCGATCCGGAGTGGGTCAACGTCATTCCGATTGCCCAATATCTGACGCACTACGTGTTCTTTAGCGACCCGACTTATCCCGAGACGAGCCTGGTCGTCCTGCGCAAGAAGGACAAGAACGACACCTTCAAAGACGTCACGCTCGCGTGTGCCGGAAAGCTCGGCGGCTGGCAGCCTCTTGGCAATATGGAATACACCCGCGTCGATCTCGTGACTGGCAACTTTCAAGACGTCGGAAAATGCTCCAATGGCCGCAATGAGATCGAGAGCGAGGCGCCCGTTGGACTCACCGTTTGGGGTTGGGGCGGCTCGACCTTTCCTCCTTCGGGCTACGTCTCTTATGGCTATCCGGCGGGCGCGAGCGTCAAGCCGATCAACGCCGTGACCGTGGTCCCGAAACCGCAATAGGCCGAGAAACACGCGGGCAGCACTCGGGGGCGCAGGCAGCTGGGGAGGGCGGCAAGTTGCCAATCGCCGCGCGTGGCACGCCCTCGACGTACTCAAGGACGAGCTCGCGCACCATGGCGACGAAGCTCGCGTGGGTGCCGACCGTAGGAGCGCGCGTGAATGGCAAGTTCAGCTCTTCGGCGAGCGAGCGCGCGGCGTGGTCGAGGTCGTGCAAGATCTCCATATGATCGCTGACGAAGCCGATGGGTAACACGATCACGGCGCTCGTCCCGGCGGCCGCTTCGGCAACCATCTGAGCGAGGATGTCGGGCCCAAGCCAGGGCTCTCGGGGGGAGCCGCTGCGGCTCTGAAAGACGAGCGCATGGCTCTGTATCCCGGCCTCCTCGGCGACGAGCCGGCATGTCTCGCGCAGCTCTCGTTCATAGGCGCAGGCGTCGGCCATCCTGAGCGGGATGCTGTGGGCCGAGAAGAGCACCTTGGCGTCCGGTCGCTCGGCGAGCGCGGGCCGGATGCACGCTACCCATGCCTCGATGAAGCGCGGGTGATTGAAGAAACGCCGCATCGTCACGAGCTCGAGGCCATCGAGCCCACGGCAGGCGTCGGCGAGGTTCTCTTGATATTGCCGGCAGCCGCTGTACGAGCTGAACGCCGAGGTCGGGAATGCCAGCGCGCGTCGAATGCCCGCGGTCTTCATCGCCGGGACGACATCGGTCAACAGCGGGTGCCAATTGCGATTGCCCCAGAAGACCGGCAACGAGACTCCATGCGCCTTGAAATCTGCCGAAATTGCTGCCGCGAGCGCGCGGGCCTGCTCGTTGATCGGGCTCTTGCCTCCAGCCGCGTAGTAGTGCTCGGCGACCTCGAGCATGCGAGCTTCGGGCACTCCGCGCCCGCGCAGCACGACCTCCAGAAACGGCAGCACATCATCGGGCTGCTCGGGGCCGCCGAAGCCGACGAGGAGGAAGGCGTCGTAGCTCTCGGTGATGGGCGTTTCGCGGGCTTGCACGAGCGGAGGAAAGCAAATTTGCGTGCAAGTGGCCAGCTTCCCGCGCGGCGTGATGTAATGCGCGCGTGAGTTTCTCTACCGCCGCTAAGACACTTCCTTTCCTTGTGAATGGCGATCGCTCGCGCGGGCAGGCGAGGGTCGGCTGGGCCTTTGCGTTTGTCGCTGCGTGGGGCGGGTCCGGATGCGCGACTTCCGCGATCCCCAGCAGAATGGCCGCGGATCTGGGAGGTGAGGGCGCGGCGTCCGCCGACATGCGCGCCGCCGAGCAGCTCGCCGACGATTCGAAGGCGACGAAGAAAGCCGATGTCGCGCCGGTGGATGACAGCTCCGGCGCGGAGGACGCCGAGGCGCCCGCGGAGGGGCCCGCGGGTCAGGCCATGGTCACGCTGCCGGGGTTTCGGATGCTCGCGTCGGGCGGCTCGCGCGTCTTCGTGCAGCTGAGTCACCGCACGACCATCAACGAGACCGAGACGCCAGCGAGCGTGACATATCGGCTGGTCGATGTGGCCGTGCCGGAAAAAGTGAACCGCCTGAGCTTGCCGACGACCCACTTCCTCACGCCGGTCGCGCGCGTCCGTGTCGAGCCGCTCGAAGAGGGAGGGGCCGACCTGGTCGTCGAGCTTCGCGCCAATATTCCGCACAAAACGAAGCTGCGAAAGAACGCATTCGGCACGATGCTGAGCGTCGATTTTCCGGCCGTGACCGCGACCGAACTCGAGACCGCTCGCGTCGTGGCGCCACCGCCCGCGCCCCCTCCGGAGAAGTCCGACGGAAAGAAGCGCAAGAAGTCGAGCGCGACGACGCAGGCAAAGGCGAGCGAAGAGCCGCCGAAGTAGCGCGTTCACGACGCACTTGGTACGGTCGCGAGCCGTGACGATGCGTGTGCTCGCGGTGGCGATGTCTTTCGGCCTCGCGGGTGCCATCGGTCAGGCTGCGCTCGCAGCGGAGGCCGTGCCAATCGCGGCAGTGCCGGTGCCCCGCGTTGTCACGGGCGCAGATCTCGCGCGGTGCCTCGAACTCGCCGATCGCAATCACCCAAACCTGCTCGTGGCACGCGCAAAAGTAGCGCACACGAAGGCTCGCCTGCTCGAGGCCGAGGCCGCTCCGTTCAGCCGTTTTCGCGCGACCGGCGGGATGGCGCTCGCGCCGACGGTGCTTGGCAGCAGCGTCTTCAGCCCGAACACCGATGCATCGCTCGGCTCGAGCCTCGGGGTCGCGTGGCGCGTGGGCGTCGAGGGCGCGTTGCCGCTCTTCACCTTCGGAAAACTCACGAGTCTGTGGGACGCCGCCGAGGCGGGCGTAGAGGTCCAAGAGCGCGAGCTCGACATGACGCGCGACGAGGTGCGGCTCGAGGTGCGGCGTGCGTACTTTGGACTTCAACTTGCGCGCGATGCCCTCGATCTCATCGGCGACGCGAAAGCCAAGGTCGACGAAGCCGTCCGCAAGCTCGAGCGCGAGGTCGAAGAAGCCGACGCCGATCCGATCGATCTGCTCAAGCTCCAGACCTACGTTGCGGGCATCGACGCGCGCGAGGCGGAGGCCGAAAAATATCTGGCTACCGCCGAGGCCGGGCTGCGTTTTTATTCCGGCGAGCCAGCCCTGGTGCTGCGTGACGAGCCGCTCAGCATGCCCGACCACGAGCTTGGTACGGTCTCGCGCTATTTGCGCGCCGCACGCGTCTACCGCCCCGAGGTGTTGATGGCGAAGGCGGGCCTCCTCGCGCGTGAGGCTCAGCTGAACCTCGCTCGCGCGCAGCTCTATCCCGATATTGGCCTCGGACTCTCGTTCGGGCTCAGCGCGGCCCCCGAGATCGCCGATCAGATCAATCCCTTCGTGTCCGATGGCGGCAATTACGTGCACTACAGCGCGGCGCTGGTGTTTCAGTGGCAGCTCGACTTCCTCCCCAGTTACGCGCGCATCAAGCAGGCGGAGGCGCAGCTCGCCGAGGTGATCGCGCTCGACAGAAAGGCGCTCGGGGGCGTCGCGGCCCAGGTCGAGGAGGCCTTCGCCGAGGCCAAGCACTGGAAGAAGCGCTTCGATGCGTACCTCAAGGCCGAGCGTTACGCGCGCCGGTGGCTCGCGACCGTGCAGCAGGCGATCGACATCGGAACGATGGAAGAGCGCGACCTCATCGACCCCGCGAAGGCCTACGCCGAGCAGCGCTACAACACCCTCAACGCGACGATGGAATACCGCCTCGCGCTCGCCAAGCTCGCCAAGGCCACAGGCTGGGACGCGGTCGCGAAATGAACGGGTCATTGTGCTCCTCGACATCCAAGGCCATCGACTCGGCCGCTCGCTCGATGCCGTCCCGTCTATGGGAGCCCGTCTATTTGGTCCTCGATTCGTGGGAATCTAGGCATTAGGGTCCCGCGCGCATGACGGCGAAGGGTCCAGATAAGGCATTTCTCGCGCTGCTTGGTGCGACGGCCGTGGCCTGTGTCGTGACGCTGCAGGTCATCTTTCTCAAGGCGCCGACCGAGGCGTCGATGGGGATCGTGCAGAAGATTTTCTACTTCCACGTGCCGGCCGCATACGGGATGTACCTCGCTGCGGCGCTCTGCTGCGTCGGCTCTGTCGGTTACCTCGCGCGCGGCACCCTCGGCTGGGACGCGCTCGCTCGCGGCGGGGCAGAGGTCGCGGTCGTGTGCGGGCTGATGGTGCTGGTGTCGGGTCCCCTGTGGGCGGCCAAGGCGTGGGGGCGTTACTGGACCTGGGATCCGCGGCTCACGACTTCGCTCTTGAGCGTGCTCGTCTACGTCGCGTACGTGGTCCTGCGTGCCTTCACCGGCGGCGGCGAGGGAGAGCGAAAATTCGCGGCGGCCCTCGGCGTGCTCGGCTCGGCCAACCTCCCCATCATTCACTATTCGGTGCAGAAGTGGGGCGGCCAACACCCCAAGGTGATCTCCAGCGGAGGAGGCGGCCTGCGGCATCCAGACATGAAGCTCGCGCTCACGCTCGGATTTCTCACCTTCACGCTGCTCGCCATCGTGCTCGTGTGGGAGCGCGCGCGGCTGCACCTCGCTTCCGGACGGCTCGCGGCGCTCGAGGACGAGGCGGTAGAGCTGGGTATCTCAGGTGATTAGGGCTCTCAGGCAATTAGGCATCTCAGGCAATTAAGGCTTTCAGGCCATCAGGGCTTTCAGGCGATCAGGGCTTTCAGGCCATCAGGGCTTTCAGGCGATCAGGGCTTTCAGGCCATCAGGGCTTTCAGGCCAATGAGAGTGATTCAGTTTGAAACGGATTTGGTGAAATGCTCACTCCCGCTCAGCCATCGTCGTCGGCCACTCCGTTGACTACCTCCTCCGCGGCGGCGAGCACCGACGCGCGCGCGACCGAGTTTCGCGCAGTGGAGGGCGCGCCCGAGATGCAGAGCGGGACGGCCCTCCTCGTGGAGGCCTACGCGATCATTTGGCTCATCGCGTTTGCTCTCGTATTCATGAGCGCGCGCAAGCTCCGCGGCATCAGCGCTCGCATCGATAGGCTCCGTGACGAGCTCGCGAACGCTCGCCGTGACGAGCTCGCGAACGCTCGCGGTGACGAGCTCGCGAACGCTCGCGGTGACGAGCTCGCGAACGCTCGCGGTGACGAGCTCGCGAACGCTCGCCGTGACGAGCTCGCGAACGCTCGCGCCGACGAGAAGGGCAAAGACCGGGGAGGCGCCTGATGCTCGATCTCGGGCAGATGACGCCCGAGCACGTCATCTACATCCCTTCGATCGCCATCTTGGGGCTCATTATCGGCTTTATCCTCGGCGCGCGGTCGGTCCGCTCGGAGTTTGAGCGCCGCCGAAAGCGACTGAAAGAATAGGAGATCACGATGCTTGATTTTTCACTGTCCGAAGAACACCAAGAGCTCTTGCGCGCCGCCCGCCGC
>SHZB01000138.1 GCA_009692485.1 Myxococcales bacterium | reverse complement strand
GATTCCGCGATTCTCGTACGGAGGGGTCTGGACCGGCGGTGAGCTGCTCGTTTGGGGAGGCACCGACACCTTTGATTGGTTCGATCACGGCCACCGCTACGACCACGCGAAAGCTGCTTGGACCGGCGCGATCCCAACCAACGGCGCACCGACGACGCGCGAGCGCCCCAGTGCCGTTTGGACCGGGAGCGAGATGTTGATCTGGGGCGGATGGGCCGGCGGTCCCTATCGCAGGGACGGCGCCTTGTACACGCCAGCGAGCGACACCTGGACGGCGATGGCAGACGCTGGATCTCCCGCCGCGCGTTCAGGTCATGCGTCGCTGTGGACCGGCACGGAGTTCTTCGTTTGGGGCGGGTGCGGCGGCGATCTGTGCGCCACCGTCTACGACGACGGCGGACGCTTCAACGCGGCGGGCGGGTGGAATCCACTCACGCCGAAGAGCCCGACGGGCGCGCGTCACGAGCACTCGGTCGTGTGGACAGGTAGCGACGCGATCCTCTGGGGTGGCCTCGACCCCGCAGGCGCACCGCTCGGCACCGGCTTCCGCGCCAAGCTCTGATGCGACGCCATCGCGATCGATCACCATCGCGAGGCCCTTGACTACCATCAGTCATTTCGCACGCGATTCTGATAACGCGAGCAACTAGTCCACGGTAGCGAGTCGGATCCTGCCTGCTTGGCCCCACGCAACGACAACGCGTTCGCCATCGCCGCCAATCGCGACCTTCACGCCCGAAGCATCGCCGGCGTTCGCCTCCGACAAAGTTGTGCGCGCGTCCCAGAGCAGGGACTCCGCCAACGCTTCTGTTTCTTCACTGCCGCCTGCCTCGTCGTTGCTCAGAGCTGTGGTCGCCGTAGTGTCGGCGCGGAAGTGAGCGGAGCTGCGCCTCGCCATCGCGCGCCATACGCCATCGATCTCTTCACGCCACGCGGCGACGACACCGCCGTCACGACCGACCGCGAGGACGGGATCGATCGCGCGAAATCCTTCGCGAGAAAGCCGCAGCGGAGCCGTCCCCGCGGCAAGCCAGCGCCCGCTCGAGTCGCGGTGAGCGAGGCGGATTGCCAAGTCGTCACCGCGCTTCTCTTCCCATGCGACGTAGAGATCACCGGTCGGTGTGAACGCGATGCGCGTATTCCAAACGAAGTCGGCAGGGACCGAGAACGGGTCGTCGATGTTCGCAGGGGTCGTCCATTGGCCGCTCGCTGTACGGGTCGCGAGGTAGGTCGCCATCGTGACATCCGGGCGCGCTTGCCGCCACACGACCGCGGCTGAGCCGTCCTCCGCGATCGCCGGCTCCGGCGCGTCGACGTCCCCCTCCGTCGGCGAGAGGAAATGTTCGGCCCCGGGATGCGAGAAGCTCCCGTCGAATCCCCATCGTTCGCTTGCGAAGGTCGCGAGCTTTCCGCCCGTCGACTCGAACCACGTGACGAGCGCATCGCCGCGCGCGTTTCGCACGATTTCCGGCTCGTTCGAGAAAAACAAGCGCGCCGAAAGCACATCGTAGGGCCCCGCGGGCCGCGCGAAGTCGAGCTCTCCCGGTAGCCTCCGCGCGACGCACACGCCGCGGCGCGCGCCTCCGTCGAGGCCCTGATTCCACACGAGCAACATCTCGCCTTCGTCACCCGCGGCGACCTCGTGTTGGTACCCATACGGCGCGAACGAGAAACGCTCATGGCCGTTCGGAGCGATCACTTCGCCGCTCTCGAGCCATACTTTGGCGCGGAGGTCGGACTCGCCGTCGTGGTGCTGCCAAGCGACGAGCAGCGCTCCGTCACCCGCTGCCGCCAGCTTCAGATCTCCGTGAAATCCGGGCGTGCCGGCGCTCGGCGAACGGAGCTCGAAGCCACCGCCCACCTCACGCGCGACGACCGCTCCGAGGAGTGCGCCCACCGACTCCTGCCAGGCGACCACCAACGCCCCGCTCCGATCGACAGTCACTACGGGTGCGCTCGCCGCGGCACCCAAGGCCCGCGAATCCGGCCAGATCGTCCACGGGCGCTGCGCGCAAACCTCGCCGATGCCGCGGGTCCATGGTGGACAGCACGCACCGGAATCCGTACGCCGCGCATCGCCGCAATCACACGGAGCGCCCGGCGCACACTCCGGCGCGAGCTCGTTGCATCCAGCGATGAAGAGCGCAACGGCGGCCACCCCACGTCGCACTCGAACCCTAGTAACCGCGGGCGCGCGGGCGCGAGAGCCCAGCCTCACGCCGACGACGCCCGACGATCCCTCACTTGCAGATCGAATTGCAGCAGAGAATCGCGCGCTTGCCGCCGCCGGCGCATCCGCCTGCGCAATTCTGCGTATTCGTTTTGCAGACCTTGCCCGCCATGCCGTCGTAGTCCGGGTTGCCGTCGAGGTGGTAGCTGAGCGAGCCAATGTGGTGCCCGCCGGCGTTGAAACTGCTCGCGGCCTGATACACCTGGAACCACTCGCCGTCGGAGATGTGATCCGTTGGGTAGGTCCATTCGTTGCAACGCGCGCCAGCGCCTGGCAGGAACGTGACCCCACCGTCGGTCACCGGCGTCGTGCGGTGAAGCCAATAGGTCAGATTCAAGTCGAGATTGGCGAGCTCGCCCTTCCCGTCCGCGGCGACGATCTCCGCATAAGTACACACGTGGTCGGCGCCAATCGCCTTGCACATTTCCTGCCCACCCTGGAAGCCAAGCTTGCTGTTGAACGACCACGGGACCGCGAACCCCATTCCGGTCATCATCGGACTCAGGTTGTTCGAGATCGTGCCTGCATACGATTTTTCCGAGCCGCACGGATCGCCACCCGAACCACCGGAGCCGCCCGCGCCGCCTGGGTTCTTGCAGTCGCCAGGGCACTTGTCCATGAACTCCGAGTTGCCGTCGTCGCAGTCTTCGCCCATCTGAACGATGCCGTCGCCGCAGGCCGGGAGCGTGCAGAGGTTGGTGCACCCGTCGTCAGAGACGTTGTTGCCGTCGTCGCACTCCTCGACCTTGTCGACCTTGCCGTTGCCGCAATCGACGATGTTGCTTTGGCAGTCGTTGCCGCACGCATTGCTGTCGTCCTTGTCGCCGTCGTCACACACCTCGCCGGGGTCGAGCGTACCGTTGCCGCAGGTCCCGGGGATGATGCCCGTGCTGCCGGTCGAGGACACGGTTGAGGCGGCGCCAGCGCAGGTGTTGGAGCAACCATCCGCGTCGTTGGCGTTACCGTCGTCGCACTGCTCAGTGCCCTCGACGAGGCCGTTGCCGCAGATCCCGTTACCGCCGTTGACGGTGTCGGTACCGCTGCACGCCGCCGCAAGTGCGGCCGCCGAGCCCAAGCCGATGATCATGCCGAGTATAGAAATGCGTTGCATCTTCATTTGGCGCTCCTCCACAAGTTTCGATCAAACAATGCCCCAACCATCGTGCACCGTATCACACACACTGTCCCTCGCCCGGCGCCTTCCTCGCGCGAATTTATCTTTGCAATTTGCGATGCTGCTGACTCGTGCGCTCGTGTTGATTGACCCCTCGATTCGATTGAATCGAGGGATTCGTGTTGATTGACCCCTCGATTCCATTGAATCGAGGGACTAACCACCAACCTTGAACGTCACCATCGACGGCTTTCCGGCCTTCACCGTGACTCGTTGCGTGCGCGTCGGCTTTCCGGCGGCAGCACAGCCAACCGAGTACGTGCCCACCGGCACCGTGAGATTGAGCATCCCGCCTGTAGCCCCCCGTGGCGCGCCATCGACGGTGAAGGCGCAGTTGCCGCCGGTGGCGACGGCGATGAGCTGGCCGGTCGTGCCGCCGCTCGCTGGGGTGACAGGGGTCACTGCCGCCTTCTTGTCAGCCTCTTTCTTGTCAGCCTCTTTCTTATCGGCCGCCTTCTTGTCAGCCTCTTTCTTGTCGGCCGCCTTCTTGTCAGCCTCGATCTTGTCGAGCTCTCTCTTGCTCATTCGCGCTGTCGCGGCCGTCGATTTGACCGCGACACCCGAAAGGGCGACCGGCGTACCCGCGGCCGTCACGCCAGCCGCCTTCGGGTCACCAGCGGCAGCGACCGCTTCGCCAGTCGGGGACCCACCGCCTGCGCGAGGCAGCACGTCCGCCGGGCCGGCCGTGACCGGGTCCGGAGCTGCGACTTCTGGTGTCGGCGCCGCGACCTTGCTCGTTTCGGACGGCGGGGCCATTTCCCCCTGGTCCTTTGGCGTTCCCTTCCCGAAAAAAAACAAACCGAAGAACAGCGTCGGGAGTGCCAGCAGCGCCGCGCCGATCGCCCAGATCGCCATCTTGCGCTGCTTGACTTTTTGGTGATGCCCGGTCGCAGTCTGCGCCGGATACCCGCCGGTCCCCGCCATCGCCGTAGACGGCGTGACGAGACCGCTCCCGGTGCCATTCGGTCCAGGCGACGACCCTCGTCCGAGGGGTGTGCCCCCAGTGTGTGGCAATCCGCCCAGCTGCGCGAACCCGCCCAGCTGCGCGAACCCGCCCGCCTGCGGGAACGCCCCGGGCTGCCCGAATGCGCCTGCCTGCGTCGCAACGGGAGCACCACGCTGCGGAAACTGTGGCGCGACCGACGCACGCTGCGGCACCGGCGGAACGACTGAACCACGCTGCGCGGCTTTGCCATGCGGGACTGCAGACGGCGCGATGAACGCGGTCCTCTCGAAGTCCACTTCCATCGGCGACTGGATGATGACCGTGGAGCTGCTTGAGTCGTCGTCGGCGAACAGCGCGGGCTGCCCCTTCGCGAGCGGTGAGGTCGGTGAGATGCTTGCCTCGACGCGCGCCGCCGGCGTGCTGTGCGCGATACGACCAATGCGGTCGACAAGCAGGTGGCCCTCCGCCGTCGCGAACGGACGTAAAGCATGCGCCAGCGCATAGACACTCGCGAAGCGAGACTCGGGAGACTTCGCGAGCGCCCAGCCGATCACTTGATCGAGCTCGCGCGGCAGATCAGGCCGCAAGCGACTCAGCGGCGTCGGCTCTTCTTGCGTGACCCGCATGATGAGCTCCGCGAGCTCACCCTGGAAGGCGGGGACGCCCGCCAACATCTCGTAGAGGGTGCACCCCAAGGACCACACGTCCGTGCGCTCGTCGATGGTGCCAACCTTGCGGATGATCTCGGGCGACGAGTAATTCGAGAGACCGAACATGACCGTCGAGGTCATCTCGCCGCCGATGGCCGGACCGCCGGGACCTTTCAAGACTTTGGCCGTCCCAAAGTCGATCACCTTCACCTGCGTCTCGCCGCGTACGCGCGTCATGAAGAGGTGCGACGGCTGCAGCTCGCGCAACACGATGCCGTGCGAGTGGCACTCCTGCACGACCTCGCCTGCCTGAAGTACGTAGAGCACGGCCTCGGCCAGTCGTAACGCTCCCTGGCTACGAAGCTGCGACGCGAGATCGATACCCTCGAGGTACTGCCGCACGAGATAGAACGACCCGTCCGAGTGACTTCCGACGTCGATGATTCGCGCGCAGTGCTCGCTCTCCAGCTTCGAGAGGGTGCGCGCTTCCCGGCGGAATTTTTCGAGCTCTTTTTCGTTACAGAGCTGAGGCGACATCAAGCGAATGACGACGCGCTGATCAAACTCGGTGTGGCGCGCCTCGAGCAAGAGGCCGCGTGAGCGCCCGAGGATCCGCGCTACGCGATACTTGCCTGCAACGATGTCGCCGGGATGCATAGATTGGTCAGGTCACGCGGCCGAGCAAGCGGCGGGATTGTGGTACGAGACGACGCCGTCGGAGGGCCAACACCGTCGTCTGTGACGCTGCCGACCGAGCCCTCCGATTTGTAACACGCTCGAATGCGCCCGCCTACTCGTACGCACGACACCAGCGTAGTTTCGCTGCCCGGACGGGCAATCAGGGCAACTTCGCGAGCGCGGACTCGCATGCCGCCGAGACGCTCTTGTTCGAGTCGCCACGCAACCATCCCACGACGCACTTGTCCGCATCATCGAAGGGGTTGAAGACCTTGCCACCTTTGTGGCCCTCCTGACCGCGCGCCTTTCGCACGAGTAAGAGGGTGTTCACCGCGGAGCCTCCCGGGCTCGACACGACCTTCTGCATCTGCTCCGGCTCGATCGCGCATAGCGACACATAATTGTCTTCGCGCTCTGCATCCGTCGTCGCAACGCCTGCGGTGCGGTTGCCCTCGCGCGGACTCCGAAGCCCGTTTTCGCTGTAGATGCGGAGCGGACGATAGTCGTTGCCGTGGCAGTCGAGCGTTCCGCAGCGCCGCTCCATCAGCTCGGACACGCTCGCTTCGAAGACCGCGCGCGGCGGGCAAACGAAGGTGCGTGTGTCCTTGAGCCCGTCCTGACAGCCGCCAAGCACGAGACCCACGATCCCCACGAACACGCGCAGCCTGCACGGCTCGACGATTGCGCACCCACTCATGGCGCTCCTCCTGCGCCTCCTGCGCCTCCACCACCACCGCTTGTTGCGCCCGTCGACGATGCGCTAACGCTGGTCGTCGCCGCGCTCGTCGCGTCACCGCCGCTGCCGCCCGTGCCCGCTCCGCCCGTGCCCGCTGCGCCGCCCGCGCCCGCTGCGCCACCGGCTCCCGTCACCGTCGCCGTCACCACTGGCGCCGGTCCGCAGCGCTCAGAGTCGGGGATTTCATCCGCGCTGATGAGGATCGCGCCTGCGGAACTTCGTCCCTGACCGGTGGCCTTGTCGACCGAGGGATCCTGCGCGATCCGCTCTTCGTTCGCGAGCACGTGGCAGCCAGCGCATGAACGCTCCCGGCCGACGAGCGAATTCATGTAGCGACTACCCACTTGGACTGTGAGCGGAAATGCATAGTCAGCCACGCCCTGCAAGTCTTCTTTCGTCACGAAGAAATTTCCCGCCGCGTTGGTGCACGCCTTGCTCGTCCCGCCAGCCGAATCGAAGATCGTGACGAAAACGCCAGGAACGCCCTTCAGCGTGAGATCGGGATTCTGCGTATACAGCGTGCCCGCCATTGCGAACTCTGGCTTGGCCCCTTCGTATGCGCTGTGGCAGTCGACGCACGGCTGCCCGGGTCGATGCAGCGCGCTCGGCCCAGCGGGATCTTCCGGCGGAAGCTTCTCGATCCGCTCGGCGATCACCGGATCGAAACTGCAGCCCGAGAGCGCAATTGCGACCAGCGAGGAAACCCACCAGCGAGCGGTCTTCGGCAAGGTTTGCATCAGTCCCACTCCAGCTCCATCGTGGTGGCCGAAAAGAGCCCCCAACGCTGGAAAATGTACAAATGGTCGAGGAAGCGCGTGTGCGTCGCCTCGACCTGAACGCCCAAGGACAGCACATCGGTCAGCCCCGCGCGCAGGCCGACGCCACCGGTCGCCGCCCAAAGCGGTCCGAGCTCACGATCTCCCGTGCGGAACTCCGGCAGAATGAACCCGCCGATCCCTTGGGTCGCGACGTAAGCGCGCTGCCAAAAATCGACCGCGGACTGCACGTGAAAACGCGCGTGCGGGGTGAGTCTGAGCTGCGGATAGGTCGCGTCTCCGTCCTTCTCGGCTCCGCCGTAGAAATCCCACAAAAACCGGAGATCTGTAGTGCTCGCCAGCTGGCCCCAACTGTCTTTGTAGATACGCTCGGTGCCGCGGAGCGTCGCGGTCTCGAGGCGGTGCATCGCGCCGATGAGCCCGGCGTATCGGTAGCGCGCATCCGGCAGCTTCTCGAAGGGCTCGATCGGCAAGCGGGCCAAGGCCACGAGATCCGCCGCCGCTCCCGCGGGAATCTCTGGAGCCACCAACGAGCGAAACATCGGCACGTGGCGGTACGGTTTCGAGGTGTCGCCAAGATCGACCTCGACGGTGGCGCCGACGACGCCGACGGTGTGCTCGCTGAACACGATCGAAGAGCCCGCGTTGACGGTGTGACGCTGCACGTCACGCTGGAAAATGTCGAACACCGTGTCCGCGCGACCGATGATGTCGAAGCCGAAGCCGTACGACACATAGGGGCTCGCCATTTTCTCGAACACGTCGGCCGAAATGCTCGCGCCGACGGTACGTCCGATGTAGTCGCTCTCGACGGAGAACGCCCCGTTGACACCGACACTGACCGGCGAAAGCTTGTAGCCAGCGCCGAGCGAGCCGCCGCCACGAAGCTCGTCGAAGCGGCGCGATGCGGTCGCGACGATGTCTGCCGATGCCGTCGTCACGACGTCGACCATCGCTTGGCCACCGAGATTCCAACCCTTCGTCGGATCGACAGCCGAAAAGTAGAGCGACGGCGACATCGCGGCGGTGTTGTCGTCGTCGTTGTAGCTAGCGACTTCGAGGCCGGCCTTCACGCTGACGCCTTCTTTGACGAGGAACTGCTTCTCGCATTTCTGCCGCTCGGCGACGTTTCGCGCGGCCTCGAGGCACATCTGATACGGCGTCTTCTCCGAGCTCGTCTCGACGTCGATCGTCTCACGCCGCTCGAACGTGATCTCTTTCGAGAAGAAGAACGGTTGGCCGCCGCGCCTGCCACGAACCTCGACTACGGCCTTGCCGGGATTGTGCAAGATCGGCTTCCCCACGTTCTCGGGAGCCACGATGCTGTTGTCGATCTTCACTTCGGGATTGGCCACTCCCGATGGGATCTTGAGGTTGATGCGCGGGATCTCGTTGTCGACGTCCGTGAGGTAGCCCTCGGCTTCTTTGATGAGCGAGTCGTTCTCGTCGGCCTTGGCCATTTCGAGCGCGGCATTGGCATCGCGCTGCGCCTCGATCAACAAACCCCCGACGTCCTCGCAGCGCGCGAGCGCCAGCTTTCCTGCGGCGTAGTCACCGGCGATCGAGAGACTCCCGATCATCGTGCCCATGCAGCTTTCCCAGTCTTTGCCATCGCGTTGCTTGTTGGCGCTCGCGATCGCCTCTTTCTGGTCGCTCGTGAGGGCGCCCACTTGCATCGGCGGCTGCGCGCCACGGCCGGCCTCGACCTTGGTCTTCGCGGCGTTGTAAGCGGCCTTCACCTTCTTCGTCATGAAGCCGCTGGCCGGCTCGATGTCACGCTGGCGCACGAGGGCCCACTCGAATCGGACCCGCGCGTTCTCGTCATCGCCCTTCATCGCGAATGCGAGACCCTGGGCAAGAAACATCTCGGCCTCGACCGACGCCGTGCAGCTCGTGCGACGGCATTGCTTGTGGGCCGCGGCGAGCGCCGCCAACGCATCGTCGTATTTTTTTGCTGTGACGGCACGCAAGGCCTGCTTGGTCGCCTCCTGCGTAGAGGAATCCCCCGACTCTGCGGCGACAACCGGCCGAGCCACAGTGCTCGCCGCCAGCGCCGTCGCTGCGCCTAACGCGAACGCGAGCCCCACGCGCAACGAAGCACCGCCACGCGCAGAAGCGAGCCGCGCCACCATGGTCAGTTCAACGGTGCGCCGCATTCGATCCACTCCGCAATCGTGTCGAGCTGGGCCTGGCTCAGCGGTTTCTTCACCGGGCTAATGGACAGAAGCTTCGGCATGAGCGAGCCACACGGGCCATTCGCCGCGTATGGATTCACCGCGTCCGCCTCGAAGCGAAGGTTGCACATCATAGCGCTCTGGGTCGGCTCGCACGGAACGATGTAGCGGCCGACTTTCGGCAGGATGAACGACAAGAGCTGCGCGTAAGCAACGTCGCTGTCTTTGCCATCGAACTGGAAATCGCCCTGCTCTTCGCGATGGCAATTGGTCGCGGCACAGGCTCCACTCGGTGTCGCGCCGCCGACGGGAGCGGCGAGGATGCCCGCATACACGTCGTCGGCCCAGCTCACAGCGCAGAGCGGATTCGGCGCGCAAGTCACTCCGCTCGTGGACGACGAGACGACCGTCTGCGTACCTCCGGCAACGCGCTCCGGATCGCCGAACGTCACTGTCTCCTCGGTCGCGCAAGCCCATGCGCCAACGAGCCCTGCGGCACCAAGCAAGCGAAGTGTCCTCACGCCGGCGGACCCCCTCTCAGAATCGCCAGGTTGCCGCCATGCCGGCTCCGGTCGGACCGGCCCACGGCGTCACCTGCGGGCGCGCCGTCGCCTTCTCTTCTTCTTCACCGCCACTGAAGAGCAAGACCGCGCCCGTGATTCCGAAAGTAAGCGCAACGCCGAAGGACATGTCGGCGATGAGCGCCGCGCGCTCGGCATCTCCCGCGAGCACTTCGCTCGGGGCTGCATCGAAGTCATTCGCTGCTCCGATTGCAATCACGCCAAACGCACTGCCAAGCACAGCGCCTGCGCCAGCGATGCCGAGGGTCACGTAGGCGGGCAGGTTGCTGCGGGTCGGCGGCTCTTCGGCAACAGGCGGCAACACGGGAAGCGGCTGCGCCACCACGGTCGCGGCGAGCGTGACATCGAGTGCGCGCTTCTCGCCAGCGACGAGGACAAGCTCTTGCGACGACGGCTCGTGACCGGCAGCGGAGACGACAACGGTGTGCTTGCCCGGAGCGAGCGCGAACTCGCTGCCAACGACAACTGCCCCATCGACGCTGATCGAAACGCCGGCAAGCCCAGCCGGTACGACCCGCACCGTGACGGCCACAGGAAGGGTGGCGCTCAGCGTAGCGACATGCTTTTTCGCTTCCGCTATTTCCGCGCCGTATTTGGCCTCGGTCGCTTCGGCAAGAAACGCGTTGTACGACGCGACGGCCTCGGCGGCCTTGCCCACCTTGTGGTGGGACTGTCCGATCCAGTACTTCGGACCGGCGCCTGGCAGCAACTCTTCCGCTTTCTTGAAAGACGCGAGCGCAGCGTCGTACTTGCCGAGGTTGAAGCTCTCTTTGCCGGCCTTGAAAGCGTCGACGGCCTCTTTCTTGGTTTGCTCAGGGGTGAGCGCCTTCTTCGCGGCGACCGGAGGCTCAACCTTGCCGGGCGCGGCAGCCTTTGCCGGCGCGGGCGCGGCGGCCTTTGCCGGTGCGGGTGCCACTGCCGCGGGCGCTGCGGGCGTTGCGGGCTTCGCGGGTGCGGCTGCTGCGGGCGCGGCGGGCGCGGCGGGCTTCGCGGGCGCTGCGGGCTTCGCGGGTGCGGCTGCTGCGGGCGCTGCGGGCTTCGCGGGCGCGGGCGCTGCGGGCTTCGCAGGTGCGGGCGCGGCGGGCTTCGCGGGCGCAGCGGGCTTCGCAGGTGCGGGCGCGGCGGGCTTCGCGG
>SHZB01000137.1 GCA_009692485.1 Myxococcales bacterium | reverse complement strand
GGGCTTCTTCTCGGCCTTGACCTTCTCTGCCTTGGGCTTCTTCTCGGCCTTGACCTTCTCGGCCTTGGGCTTCTTCTCGGCCTTGACCTTCTCGGCCTTGGGCTTCTTCTCGGCCTTGAGCTGCTCGGCCTTGAGTTTCTTCTCGGCCTTGACCTTCTCGGCCTTGAGTTTCTTCTCGGCCTTCGGGTCAGGCGTGGGGCAGCCATTTTTTGCCGCATCGGCGTCGGCGACACCGGCCTGATCCGGGCAGGCATCTTGGGGATCCGCGATCGTGTCGGCGTCCTTGTCCGTTGGGCAGCCGTTCTTCGCGGCCGCTAGGTCGGCGACACCTGCTGCGCTCGGGCATGCGTCCTCGGGATCGGCGATCGAATCGCCATCGGTATCGATGGGGCAGCCGCTCAGCTTCGGATCCGTCGAGAGCGGGCCTTTCTTGTCGGGGCACACATCCGCGGCGTCCGGCACCGCATCGTCGTCGGCGTCGGCCGCGCAGCCATGTTTTTTCGCGTCGGCATTCGCGACACCGGCGGTCGCTGCGCACGCATCGACGTCGTCCGCGATGCCGTCCTTGTCGGTGTCCGCGGGGGGCGGGCAGCCGTGCTTCTTGGGGTCGGTGCTCGCGATTCCTGCGGCGTCGCGGCAGGCATCGAGGTCATCGGTGATGGCATCGAGATCGGTATCGACGGGCGCCGGGATCGGCTGAATCGCCGAGGCAGCGACGTACTCCCAGCCCGCGAGCGGACTCCATTTCCAGTCTTCGTGGACGCCGCAAACATCGAGGACGAGCGCATGACGCTCCTGAGTCACGATCTGGATTTTCTTCGCGTCGCAACCGCTGCGATAGGCGGCATACGGAAAGGCTCGCTTGCCCGTCACGCAGGCAGAGCTAGCGAGTGCGAGCGCGAACACGCCCGCGAACAGCTTCCTCGACATTGGCATCCTCGTCTCTGAACAGAAAACCGCCACGTCACTGCATCGTTCGACACGGCCGCCCACGGAGGCCCGCGCTCGATGTTTGAACGGCGCTCGTTATTGGAGCGGCGCTCGACGTTTGAGCGGCGCTCGTGATTGCAGCGGCACTGGTTATCAGAGCCGCCCAGGGGACGCGAAGGCTTTGGTCAGAAGCGGCGCTTTTTGTCGCCGGCCTTGCCAAGCTCGCGCTTCGGCCCGGTCAACCGCTCGAACAAGGCGTCCGGCGCGAAGCTGAGGCTCGCCGAAAACTCCGCGTCCGGGCCAGCGAACGGCGCGCGTCGGGTGCCGTCGGGGCCAAGCGTCGCGGTGACGTTCGCGTACCCGACCGAGAAGGACATCTCGGGTACGGGCTGAAACCCGAGCTCGGCACCAAAGCCCCACGTGTAACGCTTTTCTTGCGAATCGGCGCTCGCGCCCACGGGCACGCAGCCAGTGAGGATCTCGACCGCACACGCGCTCTCCGAGAAGTGCGGCAGCACGGACTGCGCGAAGGTAAAGTTGAAGTCCATGCTGAGCGGCATTCCCGCGACGGCCTCGCTGAACGAGAGCGAGAGCGCCTCGCGCACCGTGTTGAGGGAGAGCCGGCTGAAGCTGAGCTGGTCGGACAGGAAGGTATCGCCGTTTGCCGTTTGGCGCGGCCGCTCGAAGCCGTCCTGCGTCGCCGTCAACGCGCGGGCGAAGCGATGATCCCAGCGCAGGTTGGCGCCGAGGCCGACGGACTTCAGGAAGGACGAGTCTTCCCCGAAGAGCGGAATGTTCTGCGTCAGGCCGAGCCGCGGCGACGTCGTCACATAGGTGCCGTTCGCGGCGCTCGTCTTCGAGGTCGGAAAGATCAGCGCCGTCGTGAGGGAGGTGCCGGTGGACCAGAGCCCCGAGCTGACGAGCTTGCGTGAATAGGCCGCAAGCACGGGCAAATCCGCGAATTGCAGCTCACGGTAGGTGGTCGTCGTGTCGCTGTTCGTCAGCTCGACGGAGAGCGCCGGCACGGTCGAGACGCTCAGCTTCCACTTCTCTTCGTCGATGACGAAGTAGTTCAACGCGAGCGTCCAGTTCATCGAGTACGCATGAAAATCGCTGCTCTGGAAATCGTCGCCGACACCAAGCAGCGACGCCGTCGCCGAGTGACCCCACGACAGCGACGTCCCTCGCCACGGCACGCGCGCCGGCAGTCCCACGTCTGTCGCGGAAACAAGCGGAGCCGTCGCAGGCGCAGCCGGAGCGAGCGCATCCGCTGCAGGCGCAGCCGGAGCGAGCGCATCCGCTGCAGGCGCAGCCGGAGCGAGCGTCTCCGTTGCGTTGGCCTCAGCCGTGAAGCCGACACCCAAGGTGAGCAAAACCAGCGCGAGACCAGTACGAGACGCCATCACTTCTCCTCGAAGTCCGGCGTGGCGGAACTTACCGCGCAAGCCGCCGGGGCGCCCGACTACACCCGGGCGCGGGTGCCGTCTATCCGCAAGAAGAATGCCGCAAATAAGCCCTGAATATGCGGGCTTTTTCGCTAAATGACACGGGCGGCGTGAGGAGTGTAACGCGGCGGCGTCGCGATCCTGACGACGCTGTGTTCACATGCCCGCGGCGATGTTCACATGCCCGCGGCGATGTTCACATGCCCGCAGCGATCGGCGCCTTGTGCGCGGGCCGCGAGCTGACGAGCTCGGGCGCGGCTGCACGCTCGGACTGCTCGACGCGCTCGCGGTCGGCCGGCGGCTCGGAGGGCGGGCTGTTCTTGATCGCCTCCATGCGCGCGCGCGCCATCGCGATCGGATCGCCTAGCGGAGTGGCCGCCGAGTACATGCGCGGATCGAGCACGACCTGTGCTCCAGCGCGCGTGGCGACATCGACGATGAGCGGTGCGAGGAGGTTGGCCGCGAGCTCGCGCTTGGAGGTCGCAGAGACGATGACGAAGAGCGCGAGGTCGGTCTCCCCGAGGCCGACGCTGCGCGCGAGCACGTCCGCCGGTGGCTCCGGGTAGCCCGCGAAGGCGGAGCCATCGGTGACCGGAAAGGCCAACGCCGGCGTGTCCAGCGACTGCAAGAAGCCGACGAGCCGGCCCTTCTCACGCTCGAGCAGCACGAAGCGCGTCTCGTTCGGAAATCCGATGAGGCCATTGGCGAAGCAAATGACCGAGGTCTCCTCGACTTCGATGTCGCCGAAGCGCGTGCCGTCAATCCGAATCATCGTTCAACCCTCGCTTGCAGTAACCGTTTCCGCGGCGCCCTCGCCGAGGCCATCCTCGTCGTCACCAACATCGATTTCGAGGTGGAGCTCGAGGCCCCCCGTGGTTGCGGCGAGATTCGCTGCCACCACGGCGTCATGGATTTCTCCGCGGAGGACCGTGATCCCCTTGGGCGCAGAGATCGCCAAACGCACGACCTTCTTGGTAGCCGAGGCCACCGTGATTTCAATGTTGGAACCGACGACGATTCGCTCACCAATGCGTCTACGAATGATGAGCATCGTCGAGACCTGCCGATACGAGCGAGTGCTGATTGCACATTTGGGTCCATCATCTTAGAACCGCTCGACGGCGCTCGCTATGGTCAAGACTTGCCGCGTGATGGCGACGCTCCGCTCGTAGGCACTCTGCGCCTCCTGAAGCTTCAGAATCGTCTTGGTGAGGTCCCCGGATTGCTGCTCGGATTGCTGCGAACTGGCGGTCGTCGCCGCGTTCGCCGTGACGTCGACGATCGAATGGATGCGCATCGTTCGCGAGCCGGCGTCGGCCCGAGCGCTCACGATCTGCACGTGAGCCAGGTCCAAAGTGTCGATACCTGCACGCACGCCAGCGGGGTTGTCCGCCAACAGATCGGTCTCGAGCTGCGTGAGGACTCCAAAGACGTCGAGGTTCTTGAACGCCGTGAAGCCGTCGATGGTCACCGGCATCCGCTGATTGTCCGAGTACTCGACCTCCATGGGCTGCGTCGTTCCCTGGAAATTTCCGAAGTTGTCGAAGGCGGGGGTGCTCGTGGCCGTACCCGAGAAGAGGTAGCCGCGCTGGCCCTTGCTGTTGGCGATGCTGACGAGCTCTTGACGCATGAGCGCCACTTCTTTGGCAGCGACCGCGCGGTGTGCCCCCGAAACGCCGCCGTCCGCGAGCTGCACCGCCATTTCGCGGGCGCGGGCGATGATGTCCCCCGCGAAGGTGAGCGCCGTCTCCGTCAGGATGAGGTCGTCCGCAGCGCGACCCAAGGTCTTCTGCCGCGACTCGAGGCGCGCAATGTGATCGCCACGGCGCACGATGCTGGAGTAGATGGCCGGGCCGTCCGACGGGCGTGAAATGACGACGCCGCTCGAGGCCTGTTCCGAGAGTCGATGGGCACGCTCCGCGTTGGCAAAGAGCGCGCGCTGCGAGCCGATCAGGCGCATATTTTCGGTGACGCGCATCAGTAGCTCGAGTCCATCGAAACGATGGGGATATCGATGCCCGCGATTTGGCGAGGGCATCGAAATACCCTCGATTTCCGGCGATATTGACTAGGCATTTGCTGTACCTCACCCCTCGATTCTAACGAATCGAGGTATTAGAGCCTCTCGACGATATGCTGGAGCATCTCGTCCGCGGTTTTGAGGACGCGCATCGAAGCCTCGAAGGCGCGCTGGTATCTCGTGAGATTCACCATCTCCTCGTCGAGCGAGACGCCGGAGGAGCCCTCGAGGACCTCTTCGGCGTGCGCGCGCGTCGAGTCGCGTAGCGTCGACTCGGAGTTGCTGCTCGCTACGCGGCTGCCGAGTTTTCCGGCGAAATCGGCGACGCGCTCGGCGGGCGTGCCGTTCGGTGGCAGACCGAGCGCCGTGATTTGGAGCGCGGACATCGCGAGGGCGACGGTGTTGCCACCGGGGGGCGGCGCGCCCGCGTTGCCAGCGGCGATGAGGTTCGGATCGGCGGCGATCAAGGGCTCGAAGCGCAGGCCGCTGCCGGCGCCGGGGGTCGGCGGCACCGGAATGGGGCCGGGCTCTCCGCGGAACATCGCTACGGCCGGGTTACCGTAGAGATCGAGGCCCGTCGTATGAACCGCATTGACGGCCGAGCCGAAGTCGTACGCGAGTTTGTCGAGCTCTTTTTGCATCGCGACGATGTCCTTGTCGCGCGCTTCACGCAGACCCCCGAGGCGGCCGCCGCGCACCCGCGACGTCACTTCGATGATGTTGCTGCCGGGTCGAATGAGCTCGATTTTCAGGTCGTTGTTCGGGCCGGTCCCGGTCACCTTGAGCTGGTGGGCGGTGCCCTGCTCGACGAGGGCGGCGCCGCTCGAGAGCAGCGTGACCGAGCCGTCGTCGCGCGGGATGATCGCGACCTCGATCGACTCGGCCACGTCGCGGATGAGCCGATCTCGCTCGTCGAGCAGCTGCGCTCGTCCGCTCGTATGAATCTTCGTCGACTGCGAGATCTTGAGGTTCAGCGCCGCGATGCGGGTGACCTGGTCGTTGATTCCGTCCGCGAGGTCTACAGCTTCCGTGAGCAGCTCGGCGCGCGCGGTCGAGAGCGCGTCCGCGAACTGATTGAAGCTGTTCGCGATCGCCTGGCCGGTGCGGGTGACCTCGAGCCGCGCAGTAGGATCGTCGGCCCTGAGCGCCAGCGTATCGAGCGCGCCGAAGAACTCCGCGAAGCGATCATCGAGGCCCGCACCCGCGCTAGGGGCTACCGCCGCCTCGAGTCGCGTGAGCGAGCCTTTGCGCGCGTCGGCAGCGCCATACAACGCCTGTTCGCGCACGAGCGAGCGGAACGCGAAGGTGTCGAAGAGACGCGCGACGCCGGTAGCCCGAACGCCGCCGGTGATGAACGCATCGACCGGCGAGCGCTCGATGATCGCGTTGCGCCGCGAGTAGCCCGGCGTGTTGGCGCCGTTGATGTTCTCGCCCGCCACGGCCACGCCGACCTGGTTGGCCTGCATTCCGAGCTGCGCGACGTTGAAGATGTTGCCGAGCGTGGTCATGGGCGTGCGTGTTCCTGCGGCAGGGCAACTGCATGCGTCGTGCCGCGCGGAGTCACCCTTCGGTGCTCAGAGATCGACGGACACGCGGCGGCCCCGCATGTCGCGGTGCTCAGAGATTGACGGACAACGGGCGGCCCCGCATGTCGCGGCGCTCAGAGATTGACGGACACGCGGCGGCCCCGCATGTCGCCCGCGATCGTCCCGGCAGCGCCGTACGTCGCGGAAGAAGCAGACACGAGCTGAAGGACATCGCGCAGGCAGTTTCGCGCGTGGGCGAGCAGCACGCCGTTCTCACGCAGGCTCGCGACGACCTTCGGAAAGAGGTCGCGCTCCGCTTGTCCGGCGCTCGCCATACCGTCGCGAAGGGCGCAAATCAGGCGCTCTTTCTCATCGGCGAGCCCGACGACTCGCTCGGAATCGACCGCCCGGATCGCGTCGCGCTCTTCGACGACGAGCTCCCGCAAGCGAGCGAGTGCGTCCGCGGCGGTCACATCAGCCTCCGGATTCGACGATGCGCTCGGCCATGACCTTGAAATCCATCGCGAGCTCACCCTTGTCGACGACGGAACGAAGGCGCTCAACCTTGGCGACGTCGATGCGGCTATCGGTCGCAAGCGCGCGGGCAGCCTGCGAGACGCTGACCTTCACGTCGCTGGTCGCGACCTGTGGAGCGCTCGTGCTCTTGCCCGTGGACTTCTTGGTGTCGCTCTTGTCCAGGCGCTCTGGGCGCGCGGCAACTTCGCTGTTTTGATAAACACGACCTGGGATGCGCATGATTTTCTCCGGACCTGCCTCCCTCTCAGTGGCGTTGATGAGGGGATGGCGAGAGGCAGTCGTCCGCAACCGGTTACGGCCAAAGACGAAATAGCTTGAGACAATTTCTGCCGCGGCAGCGCGTTCGATGCGTGCCGGCGGGATGGTTCGCGTGAGCTCGGTGGAGCTCGAGTCAACGTTTAGCAAGGCTCGTGCCCGCTAGGGCGTGGAACTCGTCCGCTTCCTCGCGTGAGCCATCAGCGCGGCACCGCCATCGAGCGCGGCGTGCGGGATCGTGAGCGCGGCGTGCGGCAATTTGAGCGTTGCGGCCTTCAAGTCCTGGCGGAGCAGCGAGTCGGAGATCGACTTTGCGAGGCCCATTCCGCCGTTCTGCGTGACCCCGGTCGCGAGCGCATCGACGATCATGCCGCCGTAGCCGCTGTCGGAGGTTTTGCCGCCAAATTTGGCTGTTTTCAGGATTTGCCGCATGAAGACAGCCTCGAACTCGCCCGCCGCACGCGTCAGCTTTTCGGCCTCGGCTGTGGCCTTCGGGCCCTTGGTCGCCTCGCTGGTCGCGCCCGTCGTCCGCGGGTTCGACGGCAGCTTGACGCTCGCACCTGCCACGTTGTTGACGCTCACTCGACCACGAGCTCCGCTTCGAGGGCGCCGGCGGTCTTCAACGCTTGCAGGACACTGATGAGCTCGCGCGCCGTCAGGCCAAGCGTGCCGAGGGCGCTCGCGAGATCGGCCAGGGACGCCGCCCCGCTGATGTACTGCATGCTGCTCACGTCGTCGGAAATCTGCACGTCCGAGTTTGGAACCGTGGTCGTGCGTCCGGCGGCCAACGCGCCAGGCTGCGAGACCTGCGGCTGTTCTTTCACGACGATCGTCAAGTTGCCATGCACAACGGCGACTGGCGCGAGCCGAACGTCCCCGCCCGCGACGATGGTCTGCGTGCGCTCGCTGATGACGACGCGAGCACCGCGCTCCACCTTCACCTCGAGCTCTTCGAGCTGGGCGATCAGGTCGACCGGGTTCTTCGCGAACTCCGCCGGTATGACGACGGTCACACCGCCGCCGTCGTCCGCGCTCGCGCTGCCTTCGCCAAGGCTCTCGTCGATGGCCTTCGCGATCCGCGAGGCGACGGTGAAGCTCGACCTCTTCAGCGCGAGTCGGAGCTTGCCGTCGCTCACGAACTTGGTCTCGATCGCGCGCTCGATCAGCGCACCCTGCGACACGCGGCCAGTGGTCACGGTGCCGCTTTGAACGGTGCTGCCGCTCTTGCCCTTCACCGCAAAGCCGCCGATGGTGAGGCTCCCCTGCGCGACGGCGTACGCCTTTCGATCGGCGCCTTTGAGCACCGTCTGCACGACGACACCGCCCTCGAGCGAGCGCGCGTTTCCGACGGAGGAAACCGTGATGTCGAGCTTCGTGCCGGGCTGCGCGAAGGGCGGCATCGTCGCCGTCACCATCACGGCCGCGATGTTCCGAAGCCGCAGTTGCTGCTGATCGACCTGCACGCCGAGCCGGCGGAGCATCGCGAGTGTGGACTGCATCGCGAGCGGCGCGGACGCATCGTCGCCCGTGCCGTTCAGACCCGTCACGACGCCGTAGCCGAGCAGCTGATTCTCACGCGCCCCCACGACCATCGTCAGCTCGCGAAGTTTCTCGGCCCGTGCCGTCGCCGGCAGGAGAACGACGAGGGCGAGCGTGAGCGCGGCCGACGCGAGGCTACCCACGCGCGCCAAGGTCAAAGACAGCAAGGGCGAGCGCGAAATCGAGCTTGTTCGCATGGCGTTTTTCGATCTTCGATCCAGAGATAATCGGGCGTTTTAGCCGCGCGCCGCTCGGACACTCAGAATGGGTTCACGTCGTCGATGGAGCGCGAGAGCCAGCCCTTGCGCTGCTGATCGGCGATGTCGCCGCGGCCGGTAAATTCAATCTGCGCGTCGGCGATGCGCGCGGACGTCACCGTGTTGTCGGGACCGATGTCGGCGGGCCGAACGACGCCCGAGACATAGAGGTGGTACTCCTCGTTGTTGAGCAGCATCACCTTCGTGCCCTCGATGTAGAGATCGCCGTTTGGCATCTCGCGCGTGACTCGCACGGAGATGCTGCCGTGCAGCCGACCCCGTCGCGTGGTGTCGCCCTCGCCGGAGAAATCGGACTCGCTCAAGAAGGACAAGAGCTGCGCCGGATCGATGTCGGGGTGCGCTTTCTTGATGGCCGGCACGATGCCGAGCAGCGACTCGACGCCAAGCTTCATCTTGTTGTCGCGCTTGAGCTTGGTGCCGCTCTCGCCCGAGGCGTCCGCGTCCTCGTCGAGGTTGATGACCACGACGTCACCGACCCGCACCGCGCGCGTGTCCTCGAGAAAACCGCCGATGCCGTCGCTGTAGAGCGAGCCGAGCGAGGCCTGGTGCTGCGGATCGACCTGCGCGTATTTTCCCGTCTTGTAGCTGCGTTCGCGCGGCGTGAAGGGTCGTACATGGCGCGGGCCGCAGCCGAGGACGAGCGCGGCACCGAGGCAAACCAGGACGATGGGCGTGCGGTTCACGAGCCGACTCCTTCGGTGGTGGCGTGGTCCTTGGACACGAGGCGCGCGCGCACGACGCGGCCCGATGGGCGCAAAGTCACCGGCAGCGTGTCGCCCACGTCCGCGTTCGCACCGGCGACTCCCTTGGCGCGGATCTCGATGAGGCCGGCCTTCACGATCAAGGTCAAGGGGCCGCCCTGCTTCACGTCGGGCTGGGCAAGCTCCTCGCTCACGTCGAACACGACCGGCACCGCGATGCGCGCGAGCAGCTGCTCTTCTCCTTCGAAACTGAGCATCACGGTGGTCGTCCACTCGCCGCTCTTGCGTGGAGGTCGCGCGAGCTTCGCCGTCACGCGCGTCCAGCCGGTAGCGACCTTCATGCGCGCGGGCGCCTTCACCGACTTCAACGTGAGCCCTCGCGTGTCGCGGTTATCGAGGACCGCCTCCCGCGTCAGCTCAGCGAGCTTCGCGCTGGCGAGCAGGGTCATCGCGCGGACCAAGCGCAGCGCCGCCGGAATTTCGAAATCTCCCTGAATTTGCGCGGTTTCAAGCGCTGCAAGGATCTCTTCGCGCGTCATGACGCGGCTGCCGCCCGGCATCGGAGCCGGCCCCAGATCGACGTCGCCCACGGTCTCGGCAAGCTCAGGGAGCACGGCAGCAAGGCCGACGCGGGGCCGCGCGATTTCGAGCTGACGCAGGCCATCTTTCGCGCGGCCGGAGGGCTTGCTCTCGGCCACGTTCACGGTCGGTTTTCGCGATGCCGGCTTCGCCGCTGCATACGACGCCATGGCCCCAAACGAGAGCCCGAGCGCGAGCGCAACGGCCGCGCGAGAGGTCGGTTGCGTGGGCAGGCGGCTCATCGGAGTGACGTGGCCTTGCGGAGCATTTCGTCCGCGGTCGTGATGATCTTGGAGTTGATCTCGTAGGCACGCTGAACGCGAATCATGTCGATCATCTCGGTGACGACCTCGACGTTCGAGCCTTCGATCGCGTGCTGCATCAAGCCGCCGCGGCCATCGGTCTTCGGCGTGCCGGTGTTGGCCTCGCCGCTCGACGCCGTCGCCGAATAGAGGTTGTGACCGAGCGCGCGCAGCCCGTTCGGATTCGTGAACGTCGCGAGCTGAATCTGTCCTAGATCGGTCGGTTCGGCCTGCGTCGAGTGGGTGACGCTCATCTTGCCGTCGTTGCCGATCGTGATCTCGAGCGCGTCCGACGGAATGCTGATCGGCGGCTCGAGCGGCATTCCGCTGGTGGTCGTCAGCCGGCCCTGGCTGTCCATTTTGAACTGGCCCGCGCGCGTGTAGCCGAGCGTCCCGTCGGGCTGGTTCACGACGAAGAAGCCGTTGCCTTCGATGGCGACGTCGAACGCGTTGCCGGTTTGCTCGAGGTTGCCCTGGGTGAAGTAGCGCGGCGTCGCGACGACCCGGCTGCCGAGACCAATCTGAACGCCCGTCGGGCCCATGCCACCGTCGGCGAGGCGGCCAGGCGTGCGTTGCTGCTGGTACATGAGGTCCTCAAACTCCGCATCCTGCCGCTTGAAGCCGGAGGTGTTGGCGTTGGCGAGGTTGTTGGCGATCGCGTCGAGGCGGGTCTCCTGCGCGATCATTCCGGTGGAGGCGACGTAGAGCGAACGGAACATGGCAATGTCCGCTCATCGCAAGACCCGCGCCACCATGCAGCGTCTGTTTGAGGCGGAATTTGCGCGGTATTTGCGCGATATTTGCGTCGGTTGCGCGGTGACACGATGCGCGCGATCGGCCGCTCGCGCCAAGTCGTCGCGTCGTTGGCGCCCCGTCCGTCAGCCGCGTGACGGCATTCAGCCGCCGCCCGTCACACGCAGCGTCAGCCGCCGCCCGTTACAGTCAGCCTCAGCCCCCGCCCGCGCCGCCGCTGCCGCCGCCCGCACCGCCGCCGCCCGCGCCGCCATTGCCACCCGCGCC
>SHZB01000136.1 GCA_009692485.1 Myxococcales bacterium | reverse complement strand
TGGGCGGCGGGTCCAGTGGCGCTTGTGCGACGGCCGGCGGTAGGACATCCGGTGAAGCGGTGGCCGTGCGCGGCGGGCTCAGACTGGGAACTGCCAAAGGTGGCGAGCTCACGCGATCACCTTCGGTGCGGCCGGCGCCCGAGCAAGCCGCGCAGAAGGAAGCGACCGCGAGCACGGCAATCGCCACTGCGAGTGAGGGACACATCGGCAGCTCAGATTCGGCGGCGTGGCGTGGTCAGATAGTCGGGAGTGACCGGCGTCGAATTCAGGAGCGACGTCAGGATGTGGTCGCACCAGGCGCCATCGATGTAGACGAACTCGCGCGCGTAGCCCTCGACCACGAAGCCAACTCGCCTCAGCACCGCTCCGCTCCGTTGATTGGTTGGGATGTAATGCGCCATGATTCGATGCAGGGCGAAGTGCTGGAAGACATGCGTCGTGGCGGCGCGCAGGGCCTCGGTCATCAAGCCCTTGCCCTCGGCTTCGTGGTCGAGGCTGTAGCCGAGCGTGCAGGACATCGAAGCGCCGCGCACGAACTGGGTGAAGTTCGCGAGGCCCACCACGGGGCCGCGAGGTGCCTCCCGCCGGCGCAGCACGAGCCGGAGCGACTGCCCGGTGACGTACTCGTCCTGGTTCTGGCTGAGACGCTGTTGCCAAAACGTTTGCGTGAAAATCGGGCGCGCAAAGGGCGGCTCCCACGGCGTGAGGTGGGCGCGATTGCGCTCGTAATAATCGACCATCCGCGGCGCGGCGTCCGAGCCAGGCAAGTCCATGTGCAAGCGCTCGGTCTCGAGCGAGAGCGGCGAGGTCGCGCGCGGCATTGGCTCGGCTTTTAACATGCAGCCGGCCAGGCGGTCAGGCATCGGCGGCGCAACATCGGCGGCGCAGCATTGGGGGCGCAGCATCGGGAGCGCAGCATTGGGGGCGCAACATCGGCGGCGCAGCATCGGCGCGGAGGCAGCGGCGGCGCGCCGGTCGCCTCGATTCAAAGGCAGGACGCTCTTGCTCGACCGCGATCGCTATTGGCAGCGCAAGCGCCCGATCTGCGTCCCAGTCACCGCGCCCGCGACGGGGGTCGTTCCGCCGATGAGCACGCTTTTCCCGTTCGGCTCGGCGAGGATGTCGAAGGGGGGATCGAAGTCATGGAAAATGACGGGCTCGGACACGGCTCCGTTCTCGAGCACGAGCCTCAGGTGGGTCTCCTGGGCGATGGAGTACATCACGACGAGGCCGCCGAACGCGGGTGCGATGGCGAGCTCTCGGAGGTCACTGCTGGATTTCTCGATGACGGTGATGGGTGTCCCGATAGCCCCGGAGTCGTCGAGCGTCGCGACCTTCACGATGTCGGTCGAGCCGGCGGGCTTGTGCACCCGTGCGAGCCACGCGCCGCCGGGCCTGGCCGCGAGCTTGACGTCGTACAAGAACTCTTCCGTGATGCTGTCACGGAGGGCAGGAATGCCAAGCGCCGTATCGACGAACGCGACGCTGAGCACGCCCGGATAGGTGTGAGGAAGCGAGCTGCAATCCGTGGTCGCGAAGGCGGCAGCGCTGACGGCGACGAGCCAGCCCGTGCCGAGTGGACCGCCCGACACCGCGAGCGCGTCTGCCGCCACTTTGTTGCCGCAGCCAAGCTCCCATGTGGAGCCCATCGCGAGCGTGCCGCCCTGTTCGGTCACCGTTCGAAGGTGCATCATCGAATACTGGTTCGGCACCACCGGACGCGTGCCCATTCCGACGAGGTGTCGATTGCCCTGCTGTCTGGCAAATAGCGAGTCGTGGGCATCGCCCCTCACCGTCACGAAGGCGCCAATCGCCCCGTTTCCAGGCTTCATGTTGGTCGTGAAGACGATGCCGTCGGGGGGGCTGCTATCGAAGACGTCGCTTGCCAGGAGCGCAAAGCGATCCCCGGACGATGGCGCTGCGGCGAAGGACCGGCCGCGATCGAAACTCGCGAGGAAACTAGGCGCGATGTCGCCTTCGGGCCAGCTCGCCCACGGCTTGAAGGTCGTGTGGCGAAGCTCGCTCGGGATCGGACTGGGACCTTCGACGGACAGCCACTCCATTGCCACGGTGACTTGCGTTCGATCGTCACTCGAGAATGTGAAGGTCGGCTGCCCCACGTGGAAGTTCTTGGCGCCCGCGATCCCGACCGGACCGAGCAGCTCGAGCGGACACGGCCACCCTGGCACGCCGCCGGTGCCGCCGCCGCCGTTCGCGCTGCCGCCTGCACCGCCGCCGCCCGTGGCCGCGCCGCCGTCGCCACCCTCTCCGTTGCCGCCCGCGCCGCCCGCGCCCGCGATCGACACGTCGAATAAGCCCGAGCGGCCGCACGCGGAGGTCGCGACGACGAGCGCCAGCGCGGCTGTCGATAGGGCAAGGTTCGAGCGCATGCGTGGGCCGCGAGGTGTGAGACCAGAAGTGTCCGAATCGCCGGACCGTGACCTGACGCCGGGCACGCTAGCACGGCCGCGAACAGGGTCATGGCATCGGAGCGGTCCATGCAATTCTTCACGCCGGTGGCTGCGTCAACTTCAGGGCGGCGGGGCATGGCCGTGCCATTAGGGCCGTGCCATTAGGGCCGTGCCATTAGGGCCGTGCCATTTGGGCCTGCCATTTGGGCCTCGATTCAAGGGATGCGAACGACTAGCGTCGCGGCGGTGAAGCGGCTGTCGGTCGTGTTGGTCTTGGCGCTGGGCGTGGCACTCCTCCCGGCGCGCGCGCTCGCGGCGAACGAGGCGGTGCTCACGAGCAAGGTCAGCTGCACCAACGCGCACGCCGTGCTTGGCTGGTCGATCTTCTCAACCGAAGAGCAGCACAAGGTCGTCTGGTCGAAGATCGGGTGGATCCTGGCTCGTCGGACCTGGCTGACCCAGGTCGAGAATGTCGAACCGGGCGTCACCCGGCAACTCGCGTTTACGCAGCATCGCGTGAAAGGAAATCCGAAGGCGCACGCCTACGTCGCGCAGTGCGGGTTCGGCGGCACCTGCAACGAAATCGCGGCGATCTTCACGCACGGTTACAAGGGTGTCGGCGTCGCGCACGTGGACTGTGGCCGGCTGCCCTCGATCCTCATCGAGCCAGTTCGTCCCGAGATCCCCATCGCGACCGCCGCCGAGCTCGCCGCCGCCGACGCGGACGCGCTCGAGGAGTTGTCCGACGATGACGATGACGATGACGATGATGACGCTGCGGAAGACGACGACGACGCGGATGACGACGACGCGGACGAAGCGGATGACGGCGACGTCGACGCTAAGAAGGCGAAAAAGCCAAAGAAAGCCGCCAAAAACGACGACGACGCGGATGACGACGACGCGGATGACGACGACGCGGATGACGACGACGCCAAGCAGCAGCCGAAGAAGAAGAAGAAGAAATCGGACGACGACTGAGGATTGAGGCGCACGCGACGCTCAACGGCGAGCGGCTCGGACGGTGTCAATCGTGAGCGCGTACGGCTTCACGTGATTGCCTGAATGCCTGAATGGCTGAATGCCTGATTGCCTGAATGGCTGAATGGCTGAATGGCTGAATGCCTGATTGCCTGATTGGCTGAATGGCTGAATGCCTGATTGCCTGAATGGCTGAATGGCTGATTGCGAGCTCGCGTGTTCTCGCTTAAGCGGACCGGGTCGGCCACGTCGTTCACTGCTTTGATCGGCAACCGGCGTCGGCGCTCGGCTCATCGCCTGTGAGCGCGAAGGGTGGCCCTGAGGGCTCCGGCGCTCCGATGCGCGCGAGCCACGGGACGATGTCTTCGAGCGCGCGTTCGGCCATGAGCACGTAGCGGTCCCGTTTCTTGGCGCGAGCGGGCCGGTCCGCGAGCGGCGGAAAATGCGCCCATGTGATGTTCGACGGCTGATAGCGGGCCTTCTCGGAGCGGCGTGCGAGGTGGGTGAGCAGCCCGCCGAGCGCGGTCGTATCCGGTGGCGGCGTGACCGCTTCGCCCTTCAACGATTGCGCGAGCAGTAGCGCGCACAAAAGCCCGCTCGCAGCGCTCTCTACGTAGCCCTCGACGCCCGTGATTTGCCCCGCAAGATACACGCCGGCGTGCGCGCGCAGCTGCATCGCACCATCGAGCAGCGCGGGCGCGTCCACAAAGGTATTGCGGTGCACGGCGCCGTAGCGGAGGAACTCTGCATTCCCCAAGCCAGGGATCGTCCGCAGCACCCTGCGCTGCTCTGGCCACGTCATCCGCGTCTGAAAGCCGACCAAGTTGTAGGCGCTGGCGGCCGCGTCCTCGGGCCTCAGCTGCACCACGGCGTGTGGGCGCCGGCCGGTATGTGGATTGGTCAGACCGACGGGCTTCATCGGACCGAACGCGAGCGTGTCGCGACCGCGCCCTGCCATCACCTCGATCGGGAGGCAGCCCTCGAAGTACCGCACCTCTTCGAAGGCGCGCGGCTCGACCTTCTCGGCGGCGACGACGGCTAGCACGAACGCTTCGTACTCTTCGCGCGTGAAGGGGCAGTTCACGTAGTCGTCACCACCCTTGTCGTAACGCGACTGCTTCCACACCAGCGGCCAGTCGATCGACTCTGCGCTGATGATCGGCGCGATCGAGTCGTAATACGCCAGATGCTCGGCCCCGACGTGAGCCGCGAGATCGGCGGCCAACAGGTCGGCGGTGAGCGGCCCGGTGGCGATGAGCACGGGTCTTTCTGCCGGAATGCGCTCGACTTCACGGCAACAGAGCTCGATATGGGGTTCGGCGCGCACCAGCTCGGTCATCATCGCGCTGAACTTCTCGCGATCAACGGCGAGCGCTCCTCCTGCCGGCACCCGACACGCGAGGGCGGCCTTCATCACGACCGAGCCCGCGAGGCGCAGCTCTTCTTTCAAGAGGCCGACGGCATTTGCGAGCGCAGCGCCGCGCAGGGAGTTTGAGCACACGAGCTCGGCCAAGCCATCACCGATTTGCGCGGGGGTGCGCTTCTTCGGCTTCATCTCGATGAGCTGAACCTTGACTCCGCGTCGTGCGAGCTGCACCGCGGCCTCGCAGCCGGCGAGCCCCGCGCCCACGATCGTCACTGTGTTGCTTTCGCTCATCGCTTCGTTCTTCTCTCGCTCCGGACATTCCTGCGAAACTGACCTTCCGGCGCCTCCGTCACTACGCCAACCAGGCACAATTGCAAGAGTGCACGCTGCGCGATCCGGGCGCTCACCCCCGCCCGCTCACAGACGGCATCGAGGTGTGAAGGCTCGGGGGTCACGACGTTCAGAATGGCCTCGAGCCACGGTTCGAGCGCATCGCAGTCTCGGTCGTGCAGCTCGACGACTTCGCCGGCGAGGTCGCAGTCTGGGTGCGGTGCACGCGCGACCAGGGTGGCGAGCGACGTGCCTCGGAGTGTCCGGCCTGCGGGTGTCTCGGCATCTCCGCGCTTTGCATTTTCGAGTGTCCTGCTTTCGAGTGTCCTGCCCCCACGCGCTTTGGCATTTCCCCGTGCAGCGCGTCGCACCAGTCGCGTGGGAAGTGGCAAGCTGAGCGCGTCGAGCACATCTTCCGCCGACGTCACAAGGACGGCGCCCTTTCGCAACAGCTGCGCGCAGCCGGCACCGCGCGGCGACCACGGCGCATGCGGCACGGACATGACCAGCCTGCCGAGCCCGTGCGCTACCCGAGCGGTGTGCCGCGAGCCCGAGCGGTGCGGCGCCTCGACCACGAGGGTGGCACGGCAAAGCGCCGCGAGGACGTGGTTTCGCCGCAGAAATTGCGCCATCGTTCGCTCGGCGCCGTCGGGCTCGAGGGAGAGCACCGCGCCTCTCGCCTGGAGCACGCGCGCGTACAGCTCGGCATGCTCCGGCGGGTACGGATCCGCGAGGCTCCCCGTCGTGACGACGAAAGTGCGACCGCCGGCGTCGAGCGCTGCGCGATGGGCCACCGCATCGATCCCGCGCGCGCCGCCCGACCCGATCGAGAGCCCCGCAGCTACCAACACGCGAACCGCCTGCTCTGTCCACTGCGCCGCCTCGGGCGTGCAGCGGCGCGTACCGATCACGGCGATCGCCGCCTCCAATGGGAGCTGGCCTCGCATATAAATCGGCGGCGCAATCCCACCATCGAACTCGGTGAGCGATGCGAGCTGAGGTGGGTAGTCCACGTCGCCCGGCGATAGGCATCTGGTCGGGGTTGGCATCTCTCCTGTCTCTTCATCGTCATGACGCGCAACAGATCTCGGCTGAACCAACGATGACTTGTTGATCACGGATGAATCGACGCAGTAGGTTGCCTGCGTGGTGGCGCACAAGCCTGGGCAAGCTTCGCGTCGGCCGAGGGCGGTATCGCTCGTCGTCGTCGGCGCCGCTTCGCTGGTGTTTGCGGCCGAGGGGTGCATGCCGAGCCCCCACTCTGTCTATGCGCCGCCATCCGGCTTCGTCGCGCCGAGCCCCCCGGACACGCAGTCGCTCGACCCGCTTGGGTCGGCATCGTTCGAGGCAGCGGCGCTGACGCTCGCGGTGGACTCGGCCGCGAAGGCGGATGGCGCGAGCGCGGTCGCCGGTGCCTCAGAGCTGCCGCCAGGCTCGAGCCTCGCCGCGAACTTCGACGCTGGCCGCGTGATCCCGATCCTCGATGATCCCCGGCTCGCGGACGTGAACGCAGCCGTCGGACGCGAGGCGTACAAGGAGGCCGCCGACCTCCTCTTGGAGCGTCTCCCGCGCTCGGCCGCACCCGCGCAGCAGCTCGCCGGCGCGCCCGCACCATCCTCGTCGCCCACGTCCCCGCCGTCCTCGCTCCACGCGGTCGATCCGGCGTGGCTGCACCAGCTCGGCTTGCTCTATTCCAAGGCAGGGCTTCCCGGCCCCGCCGTCCGTGCCTTCGACGACGCGGCCGCAAGCGAGTGGACGCTCGCCGACGACGCACGCGTTCACGCCGCGCGGTTGCTCGTCGAGCTTGGCGAATCGAGTGGGGCGTTGGTGCGTCTCGATGCCGTCACGCCGACCCCACGACACGCCGACATGGTGCTCCTCACCCGCGCGCGTGCACTCGCCGCGCTCTCGCGCATCGACGAAGCGGCGCCGCTGTGGAATGGCTATTTGGCACGCCAGCCACGCCCCGCGGATTGGCAATTAGAGGCGCTGCGATTCGCGCGCGCGCTGCTAAATCAACCAAGCGAGGACCGCGCCGAGCTTGCCATTGCCGCCGCGCGCATCGTCATTCACGATTCGCCTTTGGGCCGTGGCGTGGGCGAGGCTCGCGAGCTCGAACAGCATGCGCTCGCGAGCTTGCCATCGACGCGGCGCGGCCCATTTCTAGCCCCATCGGTGACGCAGCTCGTCGATGCGGCGCGCTCGCTCGGCGACTCCCAGCAGGGACGCGAGACGCTGGTGGCCGTCGACAAACTCCTCGACGCGCTCGCCAAACTACCGAGCACGGACGACGTAGCTGCTGCCAAGTGCGTCGCATTCCTCGCGCGCGGCAAGGCCCTGGCGACGCTCAAACGCTACTCCGAGTCGAGCGATGCTCTGGGCACCGCCATCGAACATTGCGCCGAGGATCCCGCGCTCGTGAATGCCCTTTATCTGGGCGCCCGATCCGCGCTGCGAGCCGGGCAGCTGGCGTTGGCCCGCTTGCGTTACGCGACCATCGAGAGTCGCTTCCCCGCGCACCGCCTCGCGGACGACGCGCGGCTTCACGGTGCCGAGGCCGCCCGCGCCCTCGGGGATATTGCCATATTCACCGAGATGCTGGTCACGATCGCGGAGCGCTATCCAGCCGGCGATATGGTGGATGACGGGCTCTTCACGCTCGCGCAAGATCGAATGGCCAATAGCGATTGGGCGAGCGCCGTCGTTCCGCTCGAACGTGCCATTCAATTGAAGGCGCGCGGGCGTCCCTATTGGGCAGAGGGGCGGCCGCAGTATTTTCTTGCGCGTGCACACCTCGAACTCGGCGAGCGTGACCTGGGACTCTTTGGACTCGCCAAGGTCATTCGCGAATACCCGCTTGGCTATTACATGCTCCACGCGTATTCGCGCCTTGCCGAACACGACCTCGCCTTGGCCCAGCGGACGCTCGCCGAGGCCCTCGATCGCGAGCCGCGCGGGGACGCCGTCATCGCGCACTTTCCGGAGCTCGATAGGCAAGAATTTCTGCGCGCGGTGGAACTCGTTCGCCAAGGGGAGGGCAGGGCTGCCGCGGCCGAACTCGACCTCCTTGGCGTGCGTGAGCCGAGCGCGTCCGAGGGCCTGCTCAGCGCATCGGCGACGCTGCTCGCGCGCATCGACGCCCCGGCCGAATCGCACGGCGTCTTGCGTTCCAGCGGGCAGTGGGACGAGCACTACCCGGCCGGCCAATGGCGCCGTCTCTGGGAGGTCGCCTACCCGCGGCCCTACCGCGCGATCGTCACCGCCGAGGCGAAGCGAAGCCGCATCCCCGAGCACCTGGCCTACGCCATCATGCGCGAGGAGAGCGCCTTCATGCCGCGAGCCTCGAGCCCGGCCGGTGCGTACGGTCTCATGCAGCTCATTTTGCCCACAGCGGAGCGAATGGCGGGGCCGCTAGGGCTACCTTCCACGACAGCGTCGCTCAAGACGCCGGCCGGCAACATCCCGCTCGGATGCCGCTATCTATCCATGATGGCCGGCAAGTTTCCAAGCAATCCCGTGCTCGCCATTCCGAGTTACAACGCCGGCCCCGGGGCGCCCGAGCGTTGGCTCCGAGAGCGGCCCAACCTCGACTTCGACCTCTGGGTCGAGGCCATCCCCTATACCGAGACTCGCGACTATACCAAGCGCGTGCTCCGCAGCATGGCGGCCTACGCGATGCTCTATGGCGACGGCATCACCGCTCCATGGCTATTGCTGCCGCGCTAACAGCTAGTCCCGGCCATCCGCGCCAAGCGGCGTGCAGCGCGCCATCGAAGCCGTCAATCGCCGCGGCATGCCATCGAAGCCGTCAATCGCCGCGGCATGCCATCGAAACCGTCAATTGCCGCGGCACGCCAGCGAAGCCGCCAATTCGCTTTGGATGAGCCGGCAAGCGGCTAGCATGGTTGTCATGAACTCGCGCTCGGTCGTCTTCGCTTTGGGAGTGTCCGCGTCGGGGCTCGCGGGCTGTTCGTCTCCGCCGACGGACCTTCTTGGCGCCACGTCGGTGTTCGAGCCAGCCGCCGACCTGACAGAGGCGGCGCACTTCTTCGACCTGCCGTATCCGCTGGACACGCGGCTCACCGCCATGGGCGGTCCCGAATTATCGGGCTTTCCGAATCCCAACGACAACCCGCTCGTCGACGGCCTCGTCGGCGTCGCCTCGGATCGACCGCAATTCCCTGTCGTTCCCGTCGCCTACTTTCAGTTCGATGCCGCTCTCGCCATGCGTGACCCGAGTGCGTTGCACCGAGCGTCGCTCGACGTCGACGTCCTGCTCGTCGACGTAGACCCAAGCTCACCGGAGCGCGGCCGGCTCATTCCGACGGTGAGCTCGACCCCGGAGCTCGACGCATACGTGGACGTGCCGCTGCTCACCATCGCCGCTCGGCCCGGCTTTATTCTCACCGCGGGACGCAAGTACGCATTCGTCGTTACGGACAGCGTGCTCGGCGAAGATGGATTCGCAGTCAAGGCTGCGCCCGCGTTCATCGCGTTACGGGACGGCGCCGGCGATGCGTCCCTTGCGGCCGAGTACGAGCCAGTCTGGCAAGCCGTCGACGCGCTTGGATTGTCGCGCGAGCGGGTCATCGTCGCGACCGTGTTCACCACGGGCGACGTCACCGCCAGGCTCAGCCAGCTCGGTGACTCCGTGCGCGAGCAGCACGACGCCGAGCTCATCGGGCTCCACGTCGACGCCGACGACGGTGCCTCGCATCCGCGTTTTTGCGAGCTTATTGGCAAGATGAAAGTGCCGCAGTTTCAGCGCGGGGAGCCGCCTTTCAATACCGAGGGCCTCTTCGAGCTCGACCCGGCGGGCGCCCTCATCGTGCAGCGAGTAGACGAGATCCCGATCGTAGTGACCATTCCGAAAGTGCCCATGCCGCCCGGAGGCTATCCGCTAGTGGTCTATTTCCACGGCTCCGGAGGCCTCTCTTCGCAAGTCGTCGATCGCGGTCGCGTGTCCGAACCGGAAGGGCAACCCGAGAAGGGCAAGGGGCCCGCGCACGTGCTCGCCGAGCATGGCTTTGCGATGGCCGGTAGCGCGCACCCGGTCAACCCCGAACGCCTCCCCGGGGCGAGCGCGCTTGCCTATCTCAACTTCGACAATTTGCCAGCGTTTCGCGACACTTTTCGCCAGGGTGTGCTCGAGCAAAGGCTCTATCTCGACGCGCTCTTGTCGCTCGAAGTAGACCCCAAGCTTCTCGTGGAATGCGACCCAAGGATGGTGTGGTCGGGGTCGGCGGAACCCATTCATTTCAGGGCCGAAGCCGTATTCGCCATGGGGCAATCCATGGGGGGTATGTACACGAATCTCGTCGGCGCGACCGAGCCCCGCATTCGCGGCGTAGTCCCCACGGGCGCCGGCGGATATTGGAGTCATTTCATCTTGGAGACCACGCTCGTCGGCGGCAAAGTGCTCATTCCGATCTTGCTCGGAAGCAGCAAATCACTGAGCTTCATGCACCCGGCGCTGCACCTGCTCGAGACCGCCTGGGAGCCCGTCGAGCCGATCGTCTACATGCCGCGCCTCGCCGTGCGTCCGCTCCCCGAGCACCCGGTGCGGCCCGTCTATGAGCCAGTCGGGGAGGGTGACTCCTATTTCCCCACGGGCCTCTTCGACGCCATCGCGCTCGCCTATGGCCATCAGCAGGCGGGCAGCGTGGTCTGGCCATCCATGCAAGACGCGCTCGCCCTCGACAACAAACAAGGGCTCGCCGACTATCCGGTGAGCAACAACGCCGAGGCCGCGAGCGGCACCGCCTATACGGGTGTAGTCGTGCAATACGAGGGCGACGGCATCTACGATCCGCACGCGATCTTCGCGCAGCTAGACGCCGTCAAATACCAATACGGCTGCTTCTTCAAGACACTCGCGAATAGCGGCATCGCCGTCGTGCCCGCACCCGCCGCGCTCGGGACAGAGTGTCCGAGCCGGTGAGACAGCCCGAGCCGGTGAGACAGCCCGCTCCGGTGACGCAGTCCGCGCCGGTGACGCAGTCCGCGCCGGTGACGCAGTCCGCGCCGGTGAGACAGCCCGATCCGGTGACGCAGTCCGCGCCGGTGAGACAGCCCGATCCGGTGAC
>SHZB01000135.1 GCA_009692485.1 Myxococcales bacterium | reverse complement strand
TACGTGTGACCGCTCGGTATCTCGATGCAGTTGCAGTTGCAGTCGCGCTCACCGGCAGCTCATGGCGAAGCGAGCGAGAGCAGCACGGGCGCGGCCTTCGGCGCGTCCTTGGTGACGGGGGCCGGCAACAACCGCGTCCGCACCACGCGCTCGCCGCTCGCGTGACGATCTGCGAACAAGACGAGGTCGTCCGTGGCGGAGGCGACGCGGCGCGCCAGCTGCTCGGCCGCCACGACCGCGGCATCGACCTGGGCATTCTTGTGCGCGCGCTCGGAGCCGGCGAGCCACTCTTTCTCGCTCACGTGCATCGGCTCCACGACCGTGAAGAGCAGCGTCCCAGTGCGTACGTCGAGCATGTCCACCTGCGCGAGCCCGTGGCTCTCTACCGTGTAGCCCGGCGCTACCAACAGACCGATGAGCGTCGGATAGAACGCCGCCCACCCATTGAAATGCGAGTCGTCCTCGAAGCGCTCGCTGTAAAGCAGCAAGTACCGCACGCGATAGCGCGCCGCGAGCACGCGCAGCCCCTCGATGCCGCCGGGGCGCGGAAGCTCGGTCGTGATGTCGCTGACGTGCGAGTAGTGCTCGTGACCAAGAAGGTTCTTGGCGAGGTGCCGCGCCGCGACGCTGCGGGTGCGGATGCGGACCGGGTGTTCGGGACTGAAAGGCTCCGTCAAAGGCACGACGCCCACGCGCGCCGGAAGCTGTAGATCGATGGGGCGCGCCAAGATCTCTTGCAGCGCGTCCTCGCTGAGCGAACCGCTCGTGTCACGCGCGTAGAGGGAATGCGTGAGCACCGCCACGGGTGCCGCCGCGTCCAGCGACGCAGCCTGCGTGGGTGTGGCGGACTCTGCCATTGTGGCGGCGGCGCAACCGGTGGAGACGACCATGGTGAGTACGGCCGAGAGCGAGCGGGATTTGGACATGGGCGCTGAACGTGGCGCAATCCTGCTGCCTTACACGCTTCGTGGCGGCTCCGACGTGAATGCTCATGACGCGCCGACCCCGGCGAGAGGGCGCTACGCCAACGGCTTTGAGTCCGTGGCAAAGTGCTTTGCGGCTCAGCTCGCGAGCGGACAAGAGGTCGGGGCCTCGCTCAGCGTGTACCACCGCGGCCAACACGTGGTCGACCTCTGGGGCGGGCTCGCCGACGTCGCCACACGACGCGCATGGGAGTGTGACACGCGCATCGTCCTCTTCTCGGTGACCAAGGGATTTGCGGCGATGGCGATGCACATGCTCGCCGATAATGGCCAATTCGATTGGGACGACCCGGTGGCTGCGCACTGGCCTGGATTTGCCGCTCATGGCAAGGCAGGCATCACCATTCGCACGTTGATGAGCCATCGCGCGGGCATTCCGTATCTCGATATCCCGCTATCGCTCATGGATTGCGTCGAGCCCGACCGCGCCGCCAAAGTAACGGCCGCGCTCGAAGCGCAAGTGCCATTGTGGCCCCCCGGATCACGGCAGGCCTATCACGCGGTCACGTTCGGGTTGTATGTCCATGAGCTGTTCACGAGGATCGCGAAAGAGCCCATGGGGTCTTACCTCAAGCGCGAGTTGTTCGACGTGGTCGGCTCGGACGCGCGACTTGGCACTCCCGCCTCGGAAGATGCCAAACAGGCGACGCTCTATGCGCCAAGTGTCCTCGAGCGGGCGACCAAGCTCATCGTGGCCGCGGCGACCTCACGCATGGCCCCCGAGGTGCTTATTGCCAAGTCCCTGTTCGGGCGCGGCTCGGTGTCGCGACTGGCCTTCTCGAACCCCACAGTCGGACGACGCGGACCATTGGCCTTTAACGATATCGCCATTCGCCGTGCCGCGCTCGCCTGGGCATCGGCCACCGCCAGCGCCGACGGCGTCGCCCGCGCCTATTTGCCATTCGCGGCGGGCAGCAGAGCGCATGGCGCACGGAGCTTGTTTCGCCCCGAGTCGCTCTTGCCATTAGAGGCGCGGCAGAGTTGGTCTGAATCGGACGAGACCCTGAAGAAGCCGCTCGGCTGGTCGCAAGGGTTTCTCAAAGAAGAGCGCCACGTCTTCTCGCCAAACCCCGAGTCCTTCGGACATGCAGGTATGGGCGGCTCGCTCGGCTGGTGCGATCCCAAATCAGGCCTCGCATTCGGCTACGTCACCAACCGCATGGACCCAGCCGTTCGCTCGCCGCGCTGCCTCGCCCTCTGCCACAGCCTCTACGACTGCCCCCCGCTGTGCGAAGAGCGGAGTTGATGAAGGGCAGGCCTCAAGTTCACTGAAATTGCGCGCGAACCTTGTGCAGCTTCAAGTCGATCACCTTCGCGAATCGAGGGAAGTCACCGTCCGTCGTGAACAACGCAAGACTTCGCGATCGTGCCGCTGCGCAGATCAAGAAGTCTGTCGTCGATCCCTGAATGCCCTTGGCCCGACAGCGATTCGAGCACTCCGCCGCCGACTCGTAGTCGCTCGTTTCGAGTGCCAAGTCGTCGAAGGCGCCTAGTTGGTCGCGGAGTTTCTTGAACTGGCCGTCGCTTTTCACACCGGAGAGCAGCTCCTGCCGCACGGCGCCAAGCATCATGACGCGCCCGTCGCGAACGAGCTCCGCGAGCTCACGCTCGACGGCCCCATCCCGCGGTGCTCCCCGCCGCAGGCCGAGCGACCACACCGAGGTGTCAACGAGAACCTTCATCGCCGGCGCCGCTCTTTGTGGTCATACGTCGGGTCGAAGTCGATCGTGCCGAACAGATCGAGAATCTCCGCTTGTTTCCGGCGCTGGACGTACTCTTTCAGTGCCTCGTTGACCGTCGCTCTCTTCGTTCGGTGGCCGCCCACCCTTCGAGCCTCCTCGAGGAGGCGGTCATCGATCGCGAGGTTGGTCGCCATGTGTAGATTCTCACACACCATCATGTGTAGCGCAAGGACCAAGGACTGCGTCGCGAGGGATACGCGGACTGTCGAGTTGCGCGTCGAACTGCGATGCTTTTGATTCGGGCTCTGCTGTTGATGAATCCCTGTTGATTAACCCCTCGATCCCAAGGAATCGAGGCGCTAGCTTTGCGTTCGTGCGTTTCGGGCTCGTCGTGTCCTGGCTCCTTGTCACGGCGTCGGTGCTCACCTCAAGCCTGCTCGTGACGCCGGCGAGCGGTCAGGATTTCGAGCCTGGTGGCCGCAGGCGCCGGCCGCCTGGTGGGCAGGGTGGGCAGGGTCGGCCACGAGCGGGCGAGGTCGGTCCCTCGGCGCGCGTGAAAAAGCCTCCGACGGCAGAGAAGCACAAGGCGAACGCGGAGGAGCTGATCGCGCGGTACACGAAGGCGCTCCTCGCGCAGCCGACCTCCGCGTTTCCGCTTCAGAAGCTCGCCGAGCTGTACCGCCATCGGGACGGCAATCTCGACAAACTCATCAGCGATTTCGAGCATCGCGCGGCCGCGGCGACAGCGGGCTCCGACCTCACCAGCGCCCGACTCGCGCTCGCCGGCGTTTATCTGACCGCGCGCCGTCGAGCCGACGCGAAGAAGCTTCTCGATAGCGTCGTCCTGGTACGAACGAAGGACGCGGCCCCCCGCCTGATGCGCGCCGCGCTCGCGGAACAGGACGGCGAGAAAGAGCAGGCGAAGCGTCACTACGAGAGTGCGCTTCCGCTCGTGACGGAGCCGAGCGAGCGCGAGCGCGTGTTGCGTCAGCTGATGATCTTGTGCATCGAGCTCAAGCAGTTCGACGACGCGAAGAAGCATCACAACCTGCTCGTGAAGGCGTCCGGCGCTTCGATCTACGTGAAGAAAGAGCTTGGCACCGAGCTCATGGCACGCGACCACCATGGCCGAGCCGAGGCGGAATTTCGGGCGCTGGTGAAAGAGGCGGAGGGAGACAACCGCGCGCTGGCACCGGCGCTGCGCGATCTTGGCCAGGCGCTCGCAAAGCAAAAAGAACTCGACGAAGCCCTCACCGTGCTCAAGCGCGCGCGGCAGGTCGCAGGGCACGAAGCCGGGATCAGGAACGAAATCCTCGCTATTTTGACGGAGGTCTATCGCGAGCAAAACAAGCTCGCCGAGCTGATCGGCATTCTCGAATCCGAGGGCGGGCGCGATTTTGCGAGGCTTGCCTTGATCGGCGCGCTCTACGAAGAGACCGGCGCGGTCGAGAAGGCCATCAGCGCGTTTCGGGCGGCGCTTCTGGTCAACGGCAAGGACGTCGATGTTCGCATCAAGCTCGTGCATCTGCTGCAATCTGCCGGGCAGCTCGATGTTGCCATTGCCGAGTTCGAGGCGCTGATCAAGGCCGCGCCGTCCAACACGGAGCTGTTGTACGAGCTCGCCGACACGCTCATTCAGCGCGGAGAACGAGACCGTGCGCTGGCGCTCGTCACCGACCTCGAGCGCCGTAGCGGCAATGACCCCGACGTCCTGGCCGCCATCGCGGATTTCTACGAGCGCATCGAAGAGCCAGCGAGGGCGCTCAAGGTGTTCGAGCGATTGGCGGCGACGGCGGACGGCGATCCGGAGCACCTCATCGATCTCGGTGATCGTTACTTCCAAAATGGGGATCGCGCTCGCGCCGTGGCGACGTGGAAGCGGCTTCTCACCGGCGGCGCAGAGCGAGCAGACAGGCTCGCACGACTGGGCGAGGTGTACCTCGAGCACGACATGCAGGATGAAGCGCTGGCGACGCTGCGCGAGGCGGCCAAGTCCAAGCCCAACGATGCGCGCGTGAAAAAGCAGCTTGCCGGTGCGCTCGAGAAGAGCGGAAGCGTGTCGGGTGTGAGCCAATTCCGGTATCGCGAAGCGCTCGTCATCTGGCATGAGCTGCTCGCAAACGCGGCCGACGATGTGAACCTCGCGCGCGAATCCCGCAGCCACATCGTGAGCCTTTGGGCGATTCTGCACGAGCTTGAAGGTCGCGTCGCAGCGCTCGCCGAGCGGCTCGGTCGCACGCCGCCAGATCTCGATGCCGGCCGTCTCTTGGCCGAAGTTCAGCGGCGGCTCAACAAGCCCGCGGACGCCGAGTCGACCCTTCGGAGAATCGTGCAGCTTGCACCGGGCGACGAAGCATCGCTGTTGGCGCTGGAGCGTGTGCTGGTGATCCAGAAGAACCTCGCAGGCGCGATCGACACGCTGGCGCTCCTGGTCGAAGTGAGTCCCAAGCGCGCGCGTGAGTACTATCAGCGCATGGCCCAATACGCGGCCGAGCTCTATCGCGACGACGCTGCCATCGGGTATGCGGCCAAGGCGCTTGAACTCTCGCCCGGCGACGCCGAGGGACACTATCGCCTCGCCGAAATGTACAAACGCAGGCAGGACAACGACAAAGCCATGGTCGAGCTGCGGAAGGCGCTCGCGAAGAATCCGCGCCTTTTCAAGGCCCATTTCGAGCTCGCGGAGCTTGCGCTCGCGACGGGCGAGCTCGACGAAGCCGATCGCCTTTACCGGGCTGTGATTCGTACATCGCGCGACGAGGAGCACATCGTTCGGGCCGCGCGCCTCGCCATGCAGCTCCATCTTGGTCGTGGCACGCTCGCCTCGCTCGAGCGAGAGCTCTTGCCGGTGGCGCTCGGCAATCCACAAAAACCGGTGTACCGGCGACTGCTCGTCGAACTGTACGGAGTGATGACGTCTCCGTTGGTGTACGCGGCGCGGATTGGCACTGCCGATGTTTCGGCGGCAGCACGGCGCGAGCTTGCGGCGATCGGCGCGCGCGCGGTCAAGCCACTCTTGGATGCACTCGCCGACACCACCGCGGTTCAGCAACGGACGGCGATCGATGTCCTCGCGTACGTGCAGAACAAGGGTGCCGGGCCGGCGCTGTTCAACTTCGCGACGGGTCAAGAAGATCCCGAGCTGCGCGTGCGCGCGATGATCGCGTGTGGCGCACTCGAAGATCCGGCGCTGCTCTCCCGCTACGATGAGTTGCTCGGCGTGGGCGACGGAACGCGCGTTGAAGGCGGGGCGGGCGACGGTGTCACACTCGCCGCCGTGTGGGGGCTCGCACGCATGCGCGAGAAGAAGGCCGGGCCGCTGTTGCGCCGCCTGCTCGAGTCGCCGACACCCGACGTGCGTGCGCTCGCCGCGATTGGCCTCGCACTCATCAAGGTCCGCGCAAATGCGCCGGCGCTCGCCGTGCTGGTGCGCTCGCCAGATACGAGCGAATCGGTGCGAGCCGCAGCTGCCATCGCGCTCGGCGAGCTTGGTGATCGAAGCCACCGCGCGGCCCTCCTCGCGCTCACCGAGTCGGGAAATGCTGCGGTGCATGGTGCAGCCCTCGTCGCCATCGCGCGTCTCGACGTCGAGGCCAAGGTCGCGGACGCCGCGAGCGGGGCGGGCCGGAACCCCGCTATCGCAGCGGACCCTGCGATCGCAGCGGGCCGGGACCCCGCGATCGCAGCGGGCCGGGACCCCGCGATCGCAGCGGACCTTGCTGCCGCAATCGGGCGGGCCTTGACGTCGGAGTATCCAGGCCTTCGCCGTGCTGCCGTGGCGACCGCGGCGCTCTTGCTGGTGCGGGAGCCAAGCCGGTCGCACACGCTGACGGTGCCAGATGCGCGCATCTCCATCGCTCAAGTCATCGCCGACTTCGTTCCATCGGGGTACAGCCGCGAATCCGCGGCGCGCGCAATCCTTGGGCTACGCGGATCGCTACCGCAAGTCGCGGCGCAAGCGGTCATGGTCTCGGCCGATCGCATGGGCACGGTCGCAGAGTTCATCACGACGCGGCTCGCGGGCGTTCTCGACGGCACCGGCGTGGTCTCGCCCGCGACGACGGCAGAACTCGGACAGCTCGCCGAAGCGATCGCCACGGCCAGCGTTCCAGGTTTCCTCGCGCTCGCGACGCATCCCGATCGCGCCGTGAAGATGCGCGCGGTCGAGCTCCTGGCGCGGCGGAACGAACCGGAAGCAAGAAGGGCGGTCGTGAGGGCCCTCGACCCGAGCGATGCAGAGCTCTGCCTCGCGGTGCTGGCGTCACTCGAAGATCTGAGTGACCGGGCGACCCACGACGCCATCGTCGGACTGCTCAGGCATGCGACGAGCTGGTCGGTGCGCTCGCGAGCCGCGACGATGCTGGGCCGCGCTTCGGTCGAGCCGCGCGGGGCAGACGACGACGCACGCATGAAGAGCGCAAGGACCGGGGCGTTGGCGCACGCGGCGCGGAAGGACACCTTCGCGATCGTGCGAGAAGCGGCGCTCGTGGCGCTCTCGGCAAGAGACCGTTTGGCAGCAGCACCGACCTTGCGTGACGCGCTCGCGAACGACGACGAGCCGCGTGTGCGTCAGGTCGCCGGGCAGCTGCTCGACGCGGCAAGTGTCGCAATCGAAATGAGGGGACAACCCGACGGAGCCGCCGCTTCGCCGTGACGCTGGTCCTCGGGATCGAGAGCTCGTGCGACGAGACAGCCGCAGCCGTGGTGAGCGGCGACGGACGCGTGCGCTCCGACGTCGTGAGGAGCCAGATCGAACTGCACGCGCCCTTCGGCGGAGTCGTACCGGAGCTCGCCGCACGCGATCATTTGCGGGTGATCGTGCCGGTGGTGTCGGAGGCGCTCTCGCGAGCCGGGGTCGCGCTCGCCGATGTGGACGCCATCGCGGTGACGCAACGGCCGGGTCTCGTGGGCGCGTTGCTCGTCGGCGTGCAAGCGGCGAAGGGACTCGCGTGGGCGGCGGAAAAACCGTTGATCGCGGTCGACCATCTCGTCGGCCATTTGCTGAGCGTGTTCTTGCGGAGGGACGGCGACCCCGCGCCCGAAGAGGTGGGGCTGGGCTTCCCGTTTATCGGGCTGCTCGTGAGCGGGGGCCACAGCGCGATCTACCGCTGCGACGGACCGGCGGCGGCGCAGATCCGCGAGCTGGGCGCGACGCGTGACGATGCGGTCGGCGAGGCCTTCGACAAGATCGCCAAGTTGCTGGGCCTTGGCTACCCGGGCGGGCCGGTCATCGACAGGCTCGCTCCGACGGGGATCGCCGAGCGCGCGACGGTCTCGCTCGGCGTGCCGATGGCGGCCAATAAATCGAGCCTCGAGTTCAGCTTCTCTGGCTTGAAGAGCGCCATCGCGCGGCACGTGCTCGGAGCCTCCGGCCCGCACACCGACGCGGAAATTGCCGATATTTGCGCCGCTTTTCAGAAAATCGCGACGAAGACCCTCGTGACGAAGACCATCCTCGCGGCGTCGATGGAGAATGTTTCGCGCGTCGTGATCACCGGTGGGGTCGCCTGCAATCGCGAGCTGCGTGAGCGCATGGGCGTGAGCTGCAGAGAGCGCGGTTATGACCTCTTCGTGCCTCCATTCAAGAGCTGCACGGACAATGCGGCGATGATCGCCTACGCGGGGACCGTGAAGCTCGCGGCCGGCGATGTCTCTGGTTTCGACCTTGCCCCGGTCACGCGGACGGAGCTCGCGCGCGTCACACGAAAGGGCCGCGGAATACGCTGAGGCGCCGCCGTCGCTCGTGCTTCTCCGTGAACTCGGGCGCTCGGATGCGTGCAATCAAGTTCGGCTGAGCCGTGTCGTACTGGTAAGATGGGGCTACCAACGTGGAGCTGACACCGGGCACGCTCGTCAACGCGAACCTCCGCCTCGTCCGACCGCTGGGCGAAGGCGCGATGGGAACGGTCTGGGTGGCCGAGCACCTGACGCTCGCAACCCAGGTGGCGGTGAAGTTCATCGCGAGCGAGCTTGCACGCAAATCGCCCGAGATCGTCGCGCGCTTCGAGCGAGAGGCCTCGGTGGCGGCCAAGCTCCGAAGTCCACACGTCGTGCAGACCTTCGATCGCGGCATCACCGAGGACGGCACGCCGTACATCGTGATGGAGCTGCTCGAGGGCGAGAGCCTTCAGTCCCACCTCGAGCGGGTGGGCACGCTCACTTTGGAAGAGACGGTGCTCGTCGTCGGGCAGGTCGGCCGCGCGTTGCGCCGCGCCCACGAGGCCGGAATCGTTCACCGTGACATCAAGCCGGACAATATTTTCCTCGTACAGAACGACGACGAAATGTTCTGCAAGGTCCTCGATTTTGGGATCGCCAAGCAAGGCCACCTCCCCAAGCTTGGCGGCCTCACGAACCCGGGGATGATGATCGGCACGCCGGAATTCATGAGCCCGGAGCAACTCCTGAGTTCGAAGGACGTCGATCATCACGCCGACCTCTGGGCTTTGTCGGTGACCGCGTATTATTGCCTCACGGGCGCGCTGCCCTTCTCGGCCGAAGCCCTCGGAGCGCTCTGCGTGGAGCTGCTTAAAGGGGAGTTCGAGCCGCCCACGGCCTTCTGCCCGGAGCTGCCACCAGCGCTCGATGAATTCTTCGCGCGTGCCATGGCCAAGGCCTCGTCCGATCGATTTCCCGACGTGCGATCTCTGACGGCTGCATTCGCCAACATCGTGCCGGGTACGGATCCACTCGAGACCACGGCGAGCATCGGAATACGCATGAGCCGCACCGCCATGCGCCGCCCAGCCACGGTCGTCGGTCTCGGCCCGCCCAAAGCGAGCCGGGACTCAGACGCCGCGTGGTTGCGTGACGCAGGTGATGGCCCGCGGTCAAGCGGTCCCGTGTCCGGCGCCGCGGCCTCCCACCGCAACGCGAACGCCGCGGCGACGCCAGGCGGCAAAAACAGCTACGAAACGCAAGCGAGCGCCGAGCCACGCGGATCGCAGCGTGGAGCCATCGCCCCAGCGTCGCGGCGCAGCGCTCCCGGCTCCGAGGACGAGGTCGTCCTGGGTGCAGCGCCGGCCTCGCTCCGCAACGCGAACGCGAGCGCGCCGGACTCGCGCACCAACCGCGCATCCGCCCGTGCTCTGGCGATCCTTGCGTCGGTTTCCAGCCAGAAGGGGTACGCCTCAGAGCCGCAAACCGGCGGCGCCGCCAGCGCAAATTCCCAGCCGCGCGGCGCCGCATCCCATTCCGCGGAAGAACTCGTCGCGGACGCGCTCGACTTTGGCGATCACGGCGACGCGAAGATGCATGCAAACGGTGCCGATCGCACGCCCTCCGCCGCGGTCAAGCGGCACGTGGGCAGGGCGCCGACAACACTCACCGGCGCCGCGTCCACGACGCAGAGCCCGCCTCCGCCGTCCTCGGAGAAGCGGTCGACGAGCGGCAAGGTGCGGCTGGCTGCCGCGGTTTCCCTCATCGCGGTTTGCGCGGCAATTTTCGCATTCACCGGCGGTACCAAGGAGCCAAGCGCGCAGCCGGGACCGCGCACGGGGCCGAGTCGACCGCTCGGTCCGATCACCAACGCCTCGCGGGGCGAGCGTGTCGATCCTCGACTCGAGGGAAGCCCATCGGGCGACCACAGCCTCGTCGGCACGGCAAAGTCCGCGCGCGAGGATGTGCCCGACGTTGCAGTCAAGCCACCAGAACAACCTCTGAAACCTTCCGGCCGCGGCACCGCCGCGCTGTCGAGCGACGCAAGCTCATTGCCTGGCACGAGTCGCGCGCCCGCGGCGGTACCGAGCGCCGTCGTAGTGCCGAGTGTCGCAGCGAGTGTAACCGCGAGTGTAACCGCGAGTGCAACCGCGACGCCAACGCCGGGGAAGAAACCGCCGGTCGTCGCGCCGCCGCCGACCATGCGCGGCGACCACGGCTTTTGAGCTCGGGGTGCGTCGTGTACGCGCTGATGAAATCGAGCGCGAAATATCGATGAACTCGAACGCGAAGCATCGATGAGCCCTTCGCACGCATGCGTGAAATCTTGCGGCGTCCGAAGTTCCTTGGTGCTCGCAATTCGTGTGCGTTCCGCGCGATCGTAGTAGCTTTGCTCGCGCCATGAGGGTCCTGCGAAGAGTGTTCGCGTCGCCGCTCGATGAGATCCGCGCAGCCCGCGGACTTCGTCGGCTGGTCCTGCTCGCCACGATCGGCGCACCGTGTTTCGCGCCGCCATCGGCGCACGCCGCAGTGCCATCGGCGCACGCCGCAGTGCCATCGGTGCACGCCGCAGTGCCATCGGGCGCGACAGCAACTGCCGCTGTGCCAAAGCCCGCTGCTGCACCGATTGCAGCTACACCAAAGCCCGCTGCTGCCACCGACGCGCACGGCGGGGCGTACATATTCCCAGCTGCACCGATTGCAGCTACACCAAAGCCCGCTGCTGTACCGACTGCCGCTGTCGCAAAGCCCGCTGCTGCACCGATTGCCGCTGTCGCAAAGCCCGCTGCTGCACCGATTGCCGCTGTCGCAAAGCCGGGGGTGCCGACCGCCGCTGTGGCGCCAACCGCCGCCGACCGCGCGACG
>SHZB01000134.1 GCA_009692485.1 Myxococcales bacterium | reverse complement strand
CTTCCCGCTCGCGACCAGCCGCACCGCGTCTGCTCGAAACTCCGGCGTGAACGATCGCTTTGCGCGCCGCCCTGTCTTCAATATCTTCGTGGACACTCCTCGCGCATCTTCGCGCTACCCGGGGTGTCCGCAAACCGGGGGGAAGCTCAAACTGTGGCCACGTACGAACTGCGGCCGAACCGCCGTCGAGCGATCCGGCCGCACCGCCTCGCGCCTCCGTCGAGCGAGACGCGGGTCAGCTCAGTTGCTGCCGCCAGCGCCGCCGCTGCCGCTGCCGATGCCACCCTCGCAGGTCTCCTTGAACTTCGGGTTCAGGCTCTTGAGCGTGTTCACGGTCTTGCCGCAGTCGCACTCGTTGACGATCGCCTTCAGCGCCGGGGTCGCCTCGCAGGTCGCCACGCAGCCGTCCATCTTGCTGCCGTTCATCCAGAGTTGCTTCTCGTCCATCGTGCCCGTGAACTTGCATAGCGGCATGCCCGCCTCTTCGACGACGCCGCAGTCGTAGAGCGCCTCGCAGGCGAGCTTGCAGTCCTTCATCGTGTTCTTCACGCAGCCGCCGCCAGCGCCGCCAGCGCCGCCCGACGCCGTGGTCGCGCCGCCGCCAGCGCCGCCCGACGCCGAGGTCGTGGTCGAGGACGACGTTGCGTTCGTGGAGCTAGACTCCTCCGTGCTGCAGGCCATGCTGATGGCTGCGCTGCCGAGGAGCGCCGCGAAGATCATTGAGGTGCGTGCGTTCATATTCGTCTCCGAGAGAGTTTATTGGGGGAAGGTCACAACCCGCGATACGCAGGGCCCGCCCGCGCCGAGAGCGCCGCCCTATAGCACAGTTCTGTGGCTTTTCAACCTCTGTGGCCCCACGTCTGTGGCCCCCATGGCAGGGCCCCCACGTCCGCGACTCAGCCCGCGTCCGCACGCCGAATCACGACGTCGCCGAGCACGAGCACATCCATGCGCGTGCGTAAAAAACACGCGAGCGCCTCCTCGGGGCGGCAGACCACCGGCTCGTTCTCGTTGAACGACGTGTTCAGGACCATCGGCACGCCCGTCTGCTCGAAAAATGCGCGAATGAGCCGGTAATATCGCGGATTTTGCGCTTGTGTCACGGTCTGAAGCCTCCCTGAGCCATCGACGTGGGTGACCGCCGGAATGCGCGCGCGTTGCTCCTCGCGGATCGGAAATACCTTCATCATGAAGGGCACGTCGTCGTCGTCCTCGAACCACTCGGCCACGCTCTCGCGCAGCACGGACGGCGCGAACGGCCGGAACGATTCGCGCCGCTTGATCTTGCGATTGAGGATCTCCTTCATGTCGGCACGTCGCGGATCGCACACGATCGAGCGATTGCCGAGCGCGCGCGGCCCCCACTCGAGCCGCCCCTGAAACCAGCCGACGACCTGCCCCTCCGCGATCGCCCGCGCCGTCCTTGTGCAGAGCTGCGACTCGTCCGCCACCGTCTCCACGCTGCACCCGGCAAGGTCGAGCTCGCTCCGGTGTGCCGCCACGCACACATCGATCTGCTGCGGCGTCGAGCCCGGCCCAAAGTACGCGTGGTCCATCACGAAGCGCGGTCCGCCCCGCACCAGCTCGTGGTGCACCGCGAAGGCGGCACCCAGCGCACCGCCCGCATCGCCTGCCGCCGCCTGCACGTAGACGCGCTTGAACGCGGTCCTCCTCCGCACCTTTCCGTTCGCGACCGAGTTGTTCGCGCAGCCGCCCGCGAGCGCCAGCGCATCCACGCCGTACTTCGCGTGCACCGTGTTGAGCAGCCGAAAGAAGCACTCTTCGTAGCGAGCCTGCGCCGAACGCGCGAGGTCCTTGTGCCGCTGGGTCAAGGGCTCATCGGGCTGTCTCCGCGGACCGAGCAGCTCGCAGAGTTTCTCGTTGAAGAGATCGCCAAAGCTCGGCGCTCCGCCCTTCCACTCGAAGTCGAGCTTGTCCGTGTGATGCCGAAAGTACGACAGCTCGAGCTCGTAAGTGCCATCGGGCTTCGTCCGCACCAGCTCACGCATGGCGTCCAGCATCCGCGGCTCGCCGTAGGGTGCAAGCCCCATCACTTTGTATTCGTCGCCGTAATGCGGATACCCAAGAAACTGGGTGATGGCCGTGTAGAACGCGCCGAGCGAGTGCGGGAAATACACCCCCTCGCTGACCTTCACCTGCCCGCCCTCGGCGAGCCCCCACGCCGCGCTCGCGAAGTCGCCGAAGCCATCGACGCTGACCGCCGCGCAACGGTCGAAGGGCGCCACCAGCGCAGCCGACGCGAGGTGAGCGCGGTGGTGCTCGATGTGATGGACCTTTGCCGACACGCGCTGGCCGGGAAATGCGCGCGCGAGCTCGTCCCCAACGCCGAGCACTTTCGCCCGGTTTTTCAGGCGATCGGCGATCTTCGCGAGACTCGGACGGTTCGCGGCGACGAAGCGCAATCGCGGCCCCCAGTTGGCCTTCGGATCGCGGTTGATCGCGACGTGCTCGACGTCACCGAGGGCGAGCCCCGCCTCCGCGAGACAGTAAGCAATCGCCTCGCTCGGAAATCCCGCCCAGTGCTTGATGCGTCGAAACCGCTCTTCTTCGACCGCCGCAACCAGCACCCCATCGCGCACGAGGCAGGCCGCCGCGTCACCGTGATAGGCGTTGATGCCGAGGATCGTGACCATCCGAGAAACCCTGTATCCGGATACGCGAGCGAGCGCCTTATAGCGGAACTTGTTGCTCGCGGTGTGGGCACGATTCACGCTCCGCGCCAGGATGGTGTTCGTGACCGTGGGCACGGGGCTCGAGCCGATGATGCGGCTCTTGACCGCGGTCGATGAACTTGCGGGCGAGGGCGTGCTCGCCGACGTCTTCGTGCAGAGCGGCAGCAACACCGAGTTTCGCCCGCGCTTCTGCCGCCACGAAGCGCTCGTGCCGCTCGAGCACTTCGAAGAGCTCGTGCGCGATGCCGAGCTCGTCATTTGCCACGCCGGCGCAGGGACGGCGATCCAGGTGCTGCGCGCCGGCAAGACCGCGGTGATGATGCCGCGCCGCAAGCACCTCGCCGAGGTCGTCGATGACCATCAGCTCGAGCTCGTCGGTGCGCTCGCCGAAGCCGGCCGCGTCGTTGCCGCCTACACGCCCGAAGAACTCCGCCCCGCGATCATCGAGGCTCGCCGCCGCGCCACCACCGCGAGCGCAACCGAGCCGCCGCGCATGCTCGCCCTCGTCCGCGCCGCCCTCGAAGACGTCACGCGCTGATGGCGCCCAGTCTGATCCTGCCCCGATCGGTCCCCGCGCAGTCCCCGCTCACGGTGAGGTGTCATGGGTGGATCGTCACCTTCGTGTGCGGCTTGCCATCGGCGGCGCATCCGCTGATCTGAAACTTGTAGACGCGCTCGATCTCGTCATTGTCCACGGCGACGCAACCCAAGGTCCAGTCGCCGGAGTCAGCGCCCCCGCCCATGCCGTGGATCTGGATGAGACTACCGAGCGCCGTGTTCTGCGGCGGTGACACGCATCGGCGGGACGCGCTCACGATCGTGTCGTGCGTGGCCTGCGTGATGAGCCCCGCCGCGAGGCCGCGCGCCGCATCGACCGCGCTCGGGTAGTTGATCTGCAGCGAGCGATGAAACTGACTCGGATATTTCAGCGCCACGAAGTACTCGCCCTCCGGCGTTTTTCCGTCGCCCTCGCGCTGCTTCTGGCCCGCCGGCGCAAATCCAAGCGAGGCCTCGTAGCGCGCCGCCAGCTCTTGCCCGCAGAACAGCTCAAGCACCCGCGCCGCCTTGTAGATCACGATCCCGCGCTGCCGATCGCAGGTCGTGAGCAAGCGCTCGTCCGCAACGGCGGTCACGGCCGCGGGCTTCTCCTCACTCGCCGCCGGAGCCGCCGCAGCGAGGTCCGTCGGCGCGGCGAAGTCAGTTGCGGCTGCGAAGTCAACCGCCGGCAATGGGCTCACGACAGCGCTGTTCGCGTGCGCGGGTTGCGACCGAGTTGCATCGGGCACGGGCGCTGACTCCGTGCGTGACGCCGCGGGCCCGTGTTGGACAGTGGCGCGCGCCGGTCCGCATCCCACCAGCGTCGTCACGCCCCACGCGGCTGTCGCGAGCGTCACCGCCCCCACGATCGACGCCTTGGCTGCTTCCAATCGTCCTCCCATGGCAGCTCCAGACATCCGTAGCACGCGTAGACAGATCCGAGTCGTCAGCCACTATACTCGTTGGCGATGGGTCGCTTGATCGATGCCCTGATGCGCGAGCAAGAGCACACGGGCTTCCTCGCTACGACTTCGCTCACGCGCCTCGGCGAAGAGCTCTCCGTGCCGCTCTATCGTCTCGAGGAGCTCGTCAGCTTCTACCCCCATTTCCGGCGCACACCGCCCGCGCGCGTTCACCTCGCCGTGTGCCGCGACGTCGTCTGCCGCATGGCCGCGACGGACGAACACCGCGCTGCCATCGCCGCGCTCGCCTCGTCCGACGGCGATGTCGAGCTTCACGAAGTGAGCTGCCTCGGGCGCTGCGACGCCGCCCCCGCCGCCTCGGTCGGTGATTGTCCCGTGGCCGCACGCGACCTCCTCGAGCTCACGCGCGCGCTCGCCTCGCCGGCCCAGCTCGACACCGTGCTCGCCCCGCCGCGACGCTGGTCGATCGATCCTTACGCGACCGCCACCAGCGCCTCCGACGGCACGCAGCGTTATGGCACCGTCCGCGCGCTCATCCGCGACGGCTTCGATGCATCGGCGCTCCTCGCGACCTTGGGCGACAGCGGCTTGCGCGGCATGGGCGGCGCCGGGTTTCCGACCGCAAGCAAATGGAAGATGGTGCGCGGGCAACCGGGACGGACGAAGTACGTCATCTGCAACGCCGACGAGAGCGAGCCCGGGACCTTCAAAGATCGCGTCATCCTCGCGGACCTCTCCCACCTCGTCATCGAGGGCATGCTGCTCGCGGCCCTGACCGTCGGCGCCCATGAGGGCATCGTGTTCATCCGGCACGAATACGCGCCCGAGCGACTGCGCCTCGTGACGGCGATCGAGGAGGCCCGTCGCGCCGGCGTGCTCGGCCCCGATGCGTGCGGCAGCGGCCACGCCTTCGATGTTCGGGTCGCGGTCTCGCCCGGCGGCTACATCCTCGGCGAAGAGACGGCGCTGCTCGAATGCCTCGAAGATCGCCGCGGCGAACCACGCAACAAACCGCCATTTCCTGGCCAAGCGGGGCTCTTTGGCGAGCCGACGCTCATCAACAACGTCGAGACCTTCGCGCTCGTCCCCGCGATCCTTCACGGCGGTGCCGAGGCATGGAAGGCACGCGGCGTGCGTGGCGCTTCGGGCACGAAGATGATCTCCATCTCCGGCGACGTCGCTGTGCCCGACGTCTACGAGATCCCGATGGGGACGAGCGTGCTCGAGCTCATCGAGCGGGCCGGCGGCATGCGCGACGGTCAAGCGCTCTACGGTTTCTTACCGGGAGGCGCATCGTCGAATTTCCTCGCCGCCAAAGACGCCGACGTCGCTCTCGACTTCGAGGCACTCAAAGAACGCGGCTCGATGCTCGGCTCGGGCGCGGTCGTCGTGTTCGCCAGGGGACGCGACATCGTGGAGCTCGCGCACAATCTCGTGGCGTTCTTTCGCAACGAATCCTGCGGAAAATGCGTGCCTTGCCGCATCGGCTCCGAGAAAGCCGTGCACATGCTCGAGGCCGCCGTCGCGCATCGAGGTTCGCGTAAACACCTCGCGCTCTTGCCCGAGCTCGCGAGCACGATGGCGCAGACGAGCATCTGTGGACTCGGCCAGGTGGCGCTCAATCCCTTCACGTCGGCGCTTCAACAGTTCGACGGCGAAGTGCGCGCGCGCTTCACGACGCCATGAGCGCACGCGACGGCTCGCGCCTTCACGACGGCGATGGCTGCGGCCCAACCGCACGCGCCGTGCCGAGCCCGCACGAGCGCGATGTTCGCATGTGTGGGTTCGCGCGCCGCACGCGTGTTGCCGACGCGCTCCTCATCCTCGAAGAGCGCATCACGCGGCTCGACTCGGAGTTGGTCCCGGTCACCGAGGCTGCGGGTCGCGTCGCCGCGAGCGATCTCCACGCACGCGTCGCGGTCCCGCATTTCCGGCGTTCCATGATGGACGGCTACGCGGTGGTGGCCGAGTCGACCTTCGGCGGCAGTGAGCTTGCGCCGCGCCCTCTGCTCGTTGTCGGCGAAGTGCGAGCCGGTGAAAAGAGCCCGCTCGAGCGCTCCCTCGTCCTCGGCGAGGCGCTCCGCATCACCACCGGAGCCGTGCTGCCGCCGGGTGCGGACGCGGTCGTCATGGCGGAACTCACGCTCGAGCTCGACCCGACGCACATCGGCGTCACGCAAGCGGTGAGCCCGCACAAGCACGTCGGCGCGATCGGCGAAGACGTCGCCGCCGGAGCTGTCGTCGTGTCCGCGGGGCGCCTGCTCCGCCCTCAAGACGCGGGCCTCCTCGCGAGCGTCGGCATCGCGATGGTCCCGGTCATCCGCCGGCCGCGCGTCGCGGTCATCGTCACGGGCAACGAGCTGCTCGCGCCGGGTGCCGTGCCCGAGGGCGCGTGCATCGTCGACTCGAACAGCGTCGTCCTCGCGGCGCTCGCACAGCGCGACGGCGCCATCGTCGCCAGCATCGAGCGCATCCTGGACGATCGGGACACGCTCCGCAGTGCGCTCGAACGCACGCGCGCCGACGTGGTGCTCCTCTCCGGTGGGTCGTCGGTGGGCCCCGAAGATCACGCGCCAGCCGCCGTGCGTGAGCTTGGCGAGCTGGCAGTTCACGGCGTCGCGATGCGTCCATCGAGCCCCGCAGGATTCGGATTCCTGCCGAATTCGCGGCCTATTTTCCTTTTACCCGGCAACCCCGTCTCCTCTCTGTGCGCTTACGAGTTCTTCGCAGGGCCCACCATCCGCGCGCTCGGTGGACGACGACGAAGCTGGCCGCACCGCGTGCGCGAAGCACGGCTCGCGACCAAGCTCGTGTCGGAGCTAGGCCGCACCGACTATGCGCGCGTGCGCTTCGATGCGGAGGGCCGCGTCGTGCCACTGATGACGAGTGGAGCCTCCATCTTGAGCTCGACCACGCTCGCCGACGGAGTGGTGATCGTGCCGGACGATCGCGAGGGCTACGACGAAGGTGAGCTCGTCGTCGTGTCCCTCTACGATGATGCTCCTTGAGCGAGACGGAGCCGCCTCGAGAGAGACGGAGCGGCATTGAAAGAAACCGAGCGGCGCTGAATGAACCAATGCTCCTCGAAAGAGACCGAGCGGCGTTGAATGAACCAATGCTCCTCGAAAGAGACCGAGCGGCGTTGAATGAACCAATGCTCCTTGAAAGAAACCGAGCGGCGCTGAAAAAGACAGGGCGGCCTTGAAGCAGAGCCAGTTTCTGAACGTCGTCAGCCGCGACGAGGCCGAGCGGCGCTTTCGTCGCGCGCTCGGTCCGCTACCCCAGCTTGGCCATGAGCGCGTGCCGCTCGACGAGGCGCTCGGCCGCGTGCTCGCGCTCGACGTGAAGAGCAGCGTCGACGTGCCGGGCTTCGACCGCTCGAACATGGACGGCTGGGCCGTGCGCGCAGAGGACACCTTCGGCGCGACCGAGCATGCCCCGCGCGTGCTCTTGCGCAAGCGGCCGGACGTTGCCATCGGCGCGCTCGCCGAGGCCGAGGTGCTGCCGGGCGAGGCCGTGGCGATCCCCACCGGCGGAGCCTTGCCGCGCGGTGCGGACGCGGTCGTGCCGGTCGAGTGGAGCGAGCTCGAGTGGCGCGAGTCCGGCGGCGAGCACGTCGTCCTTCGCCGCGCGGCGGTGCCCGGAAATGCGCTCGCTTACGCCGGGACGGACATCGCGCGCGGCGAGGTCGTGCTGCGCGCGGGCGAGTCTTGCACCTCGCGCGAGCTCGGCGTTCTGGCCGCCATCGGTGAGGCAAGCGCGCTCGTCCGCCGCCGGCCGAAGGTCGCCGTCATCTCCACCGGCGACGAGCTCGTAACACCCGGCGTGCCACTCGCGAGCGGACAACTCTACGACTCGAACGGGGCGATCCTCGCGGCCTCCGTGCGCGAGCAAGGCGGCGAGCCCACCCTCCTCGGGATCGTCGGCGATGACGAACCCGCGCTCGAGCGAATCCTCACTCACGCGCTCGCCCACTACGACCTCGTGCTCATGAGCGGCGGCACCTCGAAGGGCCCCGGCGACCTCAACGTGCGCGTGCTCGAGCGCGTGAGTGAGCCGCCCGGCATCGTCGTCCACGGCGTTGCGCTCAAGCCCGGAAAACCCCTCTGCCTGGCCGTGAGCGGGCGCACCCCCGTCGCAATTTTGCCGGGATTTCCGACCTCCGCGGCGTTCACGTTCCACGAGCTGGTGGCGCCGCTCGTGCGCGAGCTTGCGGGGCTCCGATTCGAGCCAAGCACCTCCGTCCTTGCCACGCTGCCGCATCGCGTGCGCTCCGAGCCAGGGCGCACCGAATACTCGCTCGTGCATCTGGTCGAGGACGACGACCAGCGCCTCGTCGCCTACCCCATCGGCAAGGGCTCGGGCTCCGTCACCACGTGGAGCCGCGCGGACGGTTACTTCGTCATCCCCACCGACGTCGAGCTCCTCGATGCCGGCGAGTCCGTGGCCGTTCTGCCGCTCGGTGGAGCACGCCCGCGCCAGCGCGATCTCGTCGTCATCGGCAGCCATTGCCTCGGACTGGACGTGTTGCTCTCACACCTCGCGCGCGCGGGCTTTACCGCAAAAGTCGTGGCTGTCGGCAGCGAAGGTGGCCTCTCCGCCGCACGCCGCGGCGAGTGCGACATCGCGCCGCTGCACCTCTTCGACCGCGACTCGTCCACCTACAACGCCCCATTTTTACCGCCGAATTGCGAGCTCGTGCGTGGCTACGATCGGATGCAAGCCGTGACGTTTCGCGCCGGCGACGCTCGCTTCGACTTCCCGCCCGCGGCTCCGCCAACGGACCTCGCCGCTCGCTTTTCGCAAGAGCACACTCCCTCCTCCTCGCCGCGAGCGCCCTCCTCCTCGCCGCGAGCGCCACATGCCGGGCACCTCGATCCGCGGCTCGTCAGCGTCCTTCACGCGGCAGTCGAGGCCGGCGCCACCATGCTCAACCGCAACGCCGGCAGCGGCACGCGCGCCCTCATCGACGCGCTCCTCGGCGGCTTGCGCCCAAGCGGCTATCGCATCGAGGCAAGCTCCCACCACGCCGTCGCCGCCGCGATCGAACAGGGCCGCGCCGACTTCGGTGTCGCGATCACCTCCGTCTTGCTCAATCGACCGCTCGGCCGCATCCCCCTCGCCCTCGAGTCGCTCGATTTCGCCATCCCCGCGTCGCGCCGCGCCCGCCCCGCCGTCACCGCCTTCGTGAACTTGCTCCGCGATCCGACCGTACACGCCGAGCTCACCGCGCTCGAGTTATCGCCATAGCCTTATTGGCATATCGCTATTGGCATATCGCTATTGGCATATCGCTATTGGCATATCGCTCTTGGCATATCGCCATATCGCCATATCGCTCTTGGCAGCGTCGAACCCGGTGATTGGGTTTAGCGGCCCGGGCGACGAGGGCCTCCGTGCCGCGGCCGCGAGCGCGCCGTGACGATTGCGCCTGACGGGTGCTCCCTGTCGATTGCGCGACCTGTCGATTGCGCCCTTGCCAAAGCCTGACTCTCCCTGTCAGGATGCGCCGCATGGGGAAGATGAAACTCACGCTGAAACTCGGGGGCGCGCTGCTCATTTTCGCGGCGCTCAGCGGCTGTTATCCGAAAGGCAAGGACGAGTCCAAGACGGCGAGCGAGGGGGGCGAGCTCGGCAACGGCACCTTCACCTACGCTTGCGGGCCGTTGAGCGACGCGTTCTGTGTGGTCGATGCGGACAAGCCGGCAGCCAGCGCGGACCAGTCCGTGCCCTTCCCCGTCGTCGCGACCGGCTCGCGCTTCACGATGACGTACAAAAGCGACGAGCCGCCCGCCTCGCCTTTTTGGGTCACGGTGCTCGCGCCAGAATTTTTCACCGCCACCGAGGAGGGCAAGTACCTCATCGCCCGTCTTCATGGCTTCGCAGCGCTCGGCGGCCCCGAGGGGGATGGCGGCCTCGAAGATCTCACTCACCTCGAGATCGCCGATCCGGTCGCGCTACGCTTTTCGCAAGAAGACACGAGCGGCAACATCAACGGCTCGTTCGGAGGGCTCGACGTCGCGGTCTCGTCCGCGCTCCACCGCTTCCGCGTCGCGCCCGTCGATGCCGCCGACGGCCTCTTGGCGGGCGCGTTGCCGTGCAGCTGGACGACCTCCGATGCCAGCGTCGTTGCAATCACGACCGACGTCGCGTCGAACGTCATCGAGGTGTCCTTTGGCAAGGCCGGCACGGCCACTCTCGGCGCGACGCTCGGCGACCTCAGCGGTGAAGTGCAAGTGACGGTGAAGCCATGACGCGCCACCGCAGCGCCACGATGCTCGCTGTGCTCGGGCTCGCCGCGGGATGCGAACGGCCCGTACCCACGATCACCAGCGTCGAGTTAGTCCAAGTCACGACGCCGCCGCTGGAGGTCGTCCTGTCGCAGAACGGCATCTCGCTTCCGCAGGGGATCGCGGTTGTCGCTGCCGTGACGGTGTTCGTCGACACTGAGGAGGACGCGGCGGACTTCACACACCTGATCATTTCCTTTCCGACGCTCGTCGACTTCGTTCCGATGCACACGCCGTCGAGCGAGTTCATGCTGATCGGCCGGACCGTAGGCGAGGGCAAAGCCGACATCAGGTACAGCGCGAGCGAGTATTCGCTATCCGCGCCCTTCACCATTCCGCTCACGGTCGTCCCTCAACCCTGAACCGGCACGAGCCCGCGGGCTCTGAAGACCACTCCGCTCGTGTCAGCCGACGAGCACCGCGCAGGCCATGTCGCGATTGGCGCTCACGGCCACGTCGCGGGGGCTCGCGATCAGCAGTCCCACGTCGATCGAGACATCGAACATCGCGATCGCGCGCGCGGCCGCCTCCGCTGCGGACACGCCGGTCGCGAGCATGTCGTAGACGGTCTTAGCGAGCACCCGCCGCGCGATCTCTTCGCCGATCCCGGTCGCCGCCACGGCGCCGCATGGCCCGGCAAATAGGCCGCATCCAAGGATCGGCGAGTCGCCCACGCGCCCGCGCAACATGTACACAGTGCCCCCGGTCGAAGCCGTCGCGGCGTACCCGCCCGCGGCATCGCGAACGACCGCCCCGACGGTATCGCAGCCACCGCGGATCCCCGCCACCCCGCGGATCCCCGCCACACCGCCGCCGTCCGCCACACCGCCGCCCGCCACACCGCCAC
>SHZB01000003.1 GCA_009692485.1 Myxococcales bacterium | reverse complement strand
AAAGCGTGCACGCGCGGGGTTCTTCGTTCAACCTGGCTTGAAGGGGTTGACGACCACCACGGAGCCGAATCTCTGGCCGGCGTTCATGTCCTCTGAAAGTAAGCGGTCGCAGCCGCTGGTGAGCGCCGCCTGGACGATCATCGAATCCCAGAACGACAACTTCGCCTTGTGTTGCAGAGCGAGCGCGTCGGTGAGGAGGCGCCCGGTGTCCTCGACCGTCGTCCACGTCAGATACTCTTCGACGATCGCGAGCGCCTTCTTTGCGCTCAAGGGCTTCTTCAGCTTGGTCGTGACGGTCACGTAGAACTCTTGCAAGACCTGGATGCTCCCGCCGCCAAACGCGGGCGACCCGTCACCCGCAGAGGGCGAGCGCGGCTTCGAGGATGTCTGCTTCTTGGACGAGCACGAGGTTGGCGGCGTCGCCGAGCGGAATGAAGGTGTCGAGGCTAGAACCTCACGCCATCAACGCTCGTTCGACGAGCAGCTCTTGCAGATCGCGCCGGCCATCGACGACGGCGAGCAAGACCAAGTCCCGGCCACGGATGCGAAACATGAGCCGATAGGGACGCACAATGAACTCGCGGTACACATCGAGCCCCTCGAGCCGTAGCTCCGGCACGATGCGGCAGCGAAGCGGGATCGCGCCGAGAGAGTCGATGGCGCGCTGGAGCTTTTGGTCGAGCGCGATCGCTCGCCGCACACCGGACTGAAGGGTCACGTAGGTGAGCAGCGATTCGTAGTCGCTGGCGGCGGCGTCGGTCCAAACGACTTGATAGCGCGCGATCATTTCGAGCGCGCCAGCTCCGCGAGTCGATCGCGGAAGCGGCGCTTGGCCTCGCTGCGCGTCAGGATCCGTTTGCCGTCATAGTCGCGCTCACCCTGGGCCAATAACTTGAGCAGCAGCAGCGCGTTCTTCTTGCGTTCGAACGACTCGACGTCCTGGAGAACGGCGGTCGGCTTTCCGCCTTGGGTGATGAGGATGGGGGCTCCACGATCGCGCGCCCGCTCGATGAGCTGTGAGGCCTCACGCTTCAGCGTGGTGATCGGCTCGACGTCCTTCGAAGCATCCATCGCACTGAATTTGACATCGAATTCGGTGCGATGCAAGTTGAGCCAGAGCGAGCTGTTGCTAGAGCGAGCTGTTGCCAGAGCGAGCTGTTGCTAGAGCGAGCTGTTGCTAGAGCGGGCGACGACACCCGCAGAGGGCGAGCGCTGCCTTCAGGATGTCTGCTTCTTGGACGAGCACGAGGTTGGCGGCGTCGCCGAGTGGAATGAAGGTATCCAGGCTCGCGACGCGGCGCATCGGGCCTTCGAAGCCACCCTCGACGAGGGCCGTGAACAGCGCCTCGGACACGCCCCCCGAGCGGCGCGTCTCATCGACGATGAGGACTCGGCCCACCTCATTCGCTTGAAGCACCAGCTCGCGGGCGGGCAGCGGCGCGAGCCACCGCAGATCGAGCACGCGCGCGCGGAGGCCGTGGTCCCGCTCGAGTTGGCGGGCGACGCGCAGACTCATGGCCACGCCGTTGGCGAAGCTCACCATCAGCAAATCGCCGCCATCGCCGTGGAGGCGCGGCTCGCCGATGGCCACGTGCGGCCCGGTCGGTTCGTAGGTCGCGGTCGCGAGCCCGTCGCCCTTGTCGTAGAGATCGCGCTCGCCGTAGAGGGCGATCGGCTCGAGGAACACGCACACCGAGCCGCAGATCTTGGCCGCCGCGACGCAGGTTCGCAGCATGGCCGCGGCATCGTCGCCGCGCGCGGGCGAGGCGAGCACCAGCCCCGGAATATCGCGCAATACGGCGACGGAGTTGTCGTTGTGAAAGTGACCTCCGAAGCCCTTTTGATAGGCATATCCGGCGATGCGCACGACCATCGGGTTCTTGAATTGGCCGTTCGAGAAGAACTGCAAACTCGCCGCCTCGCCGCGCAGTTGGTCCTCGGCGTTATGCAGATACGCGAGGTATTGAATCTCCGGCACGGGCAAGAGCCCGAGCTGTCCGAAGCCGAGCGCGAGACCAAGGATCGTCTGCTCGTCGAGCAAGGTGTCGAACACGCGACCGCGCCCCGCCAGGCGTGAGAGCTCGCGCGTGACACCGTAGACGCCGCCCTTCTTCGCCACGTCCTCGCCGAACACGAACAGCTCCGGGTGCTTGCACAAGAGATCGCCGAGCGCCGCGTTGATGTGGCTTTGAAGCGGCCCCGGTCGTTGCGCCTCGGGCAGCTTGCCGGCCCAAAACTTCGCGCGCGCTTCGGGCTCCGCGCATCGGTCGGCCTCGCGCCGGATGGCCTCGTCATCCCGCGGCGCGAGCGGAGCCATCACCTGGGCGGCGGTCGTGAGGCGCGGGCGACCGAGGGCCAGCTCGGCGAGGGCCTCGATGCGGGCCTCGGTCGCGTCGTAGCTTGCCAAGATCTCAGTGGCCGTCGCGGCACCGAGCGAAATGAGGAGCTCTGCGCCACAGAGCAGCGGATCGAGCGCTTCGGTTTGTTCGATCTCGTCGAGGGTGCGGTAGCCCGTCTCGGCGTCGGAGCCCGCATGTCCAAGCAGGCGCACCATGCCAAGGTGCAGGAAGGCCGGCCTTCGCTCGCGTCGCACGTACTCGGCGGCATCGACCGCGGCGTCGTAGGTCCGCGCGAGATCGAGCCCACTGGCCGCGACGTAATGGAGCCCCGGGCGGCGCTTCATCGCGCTTCGCACCCAACCCGCGGGCGTCGCGACGGAGATGCCGAGGCCGTTGTCTTCGCACACGAACAAGATCGGCATCGGCTGCTCTTGAAAGGCCGCCCACGACGCGGCGTTGAGCGCGCCCATCGCCGTCGAGTGATTCAACGAAGCGTCGCCGAAGCTGCACACCACGATCGCGTCGGACGGGGCGCTGGTCGATAGGCCGAGCCGCTTGGTGCGCCCGAGTCCGAACGCCATGCCGACCGCCTTCGGGAGGTGCGACGCGATCGTGGAGGTCTGCGGCGGGATCGCGAGCTCGGCGCTGCCGATGACCTTGTGGCGGCCGCCGGCGATCGGCTCATCGGCGCTCGCCACGAGGCCGAGCAGGACATCCAGCGCGGCGTCGTTCTTGTTGGCTTGCCGCGCGCGCTCGAGGAAAAACGCGCCTGAGCGATAGTGCAAAAACGCCGGATCCGTGGGCCTCAACGCCGCCGCCACCGCCGCGTTGCCCTCGTGGCCGGCCGAGCCGATCGTGTAGAAAGAGCGGCCGGTCTTTTTCAGCTTGCGCGCGCTGAAGTCGAGGTGACGGCTCTCGAGCTGCGAGCGGTAGATCGCCAGCGCCGCGCCGCAGGTCAAGAGGCCGTCGTCGCGCAAGGTCTCGGACGCGCCACGCAGCTTCACGTTCGCGAACCGCACGCCGAGCTCGCGCACACATTCGCGAAACGCGGTCTCCACGAACGGAACCCGATCGACCATGCTCGCGTCGGCACGTCTGGGCTTCATCGGCGCGGCGCACTATATCGGGAGGCGAACCGCGGGCAAGCGCGGCGAAGATCATACGACGACGGCATTGTTGCGACGTCGCGACGCGTTGGCTCGAGAGTGCCGTTTGCCCCCTGGTTGCCCCATCGCTTGCCCCATCGTTTGCCCCATCGCTTGCCCCATCGTTTGCCCCACTGGTTGCCCCATCGCACGAGGAGAAATTCATGACCGCCCACCCCGTTCTCAGCAAGCTTGGCATCGCAACGCAAAGGTCGGGCGCGTCCGCGGGCGAATGGCTCGCTACGGCAGGCGAGCCCATCGCCTCGCTGAATCCGGCGAATGGCGCGTGCCTGGGCACCGTCTTGTCGCCCGGCATCGCGGACTGTGAGCTGGTGCTCGCGCGCTCGCTCGCGGCCTTCGCGTCGTGGCGCATGCGGCCGGCTCCGCAGCGCGGGGAGGTGATCCGCCAGCTCGGCAATCGGCTGCGTGAGCACAAGAGTGCGCTCGGCGAGTTGATCTCGCTCGAGGCGGGCAAGGTCCGCAGCGAAGGGCTCGGCGAGGTGCAAGAGATGATCGACATTTGCGACTTCGCGGTCGGGCTCTCGCGCCAATTCGCGGGGCTCACCTTGCAGTCGGAGCGTCCCCATCACCGCATGTACGAGCAGTGGCATCCGCTTGGCCCCGTGGCCGTGATCACCGCGTTCAACTTTCCGATGGCAGTGTGGGCGTGGAATGCCGCAATTGCCGCGGTTTGCGGTGACACCGTGGTGTGGAAGCCGTCGCCGACGACGCCGCTCTGTGCCTTGGCGGTGCAGCAACTCTGCCACGACGTGATGCGTGAAAATGACTGCCTCGGCGTGTTCTCGCTCTTGGTGGGCGGGGCCGACGTGGGCCAATGGATGGCGAGCGAGCGCCGGCTGCCGCTCGTGTCGTTCACGGGCTCGACGGCCGTCGGTCGCAAGGTCGCGGCCGAGGTCGCGGGCAGGCTCGGCCGAAGCCTCCTGGAGCTTGGCGGCAACAACGCCATCGTCGTCATGGACGATGCCGATCTCGAGCTCGCCGCGCGCGCGATCACCTTCGGAGCCGTCGGCACCGCGGGCCAGCGTTGCACGACGACGCGCCGATTGTTCGTGCAGCGGGGCGTCGCGAAGGCGTTGCTCGACCGACTCTGCGCGGCGTACCGCACCGTGCGCGCGGGCGACCCTTTGGCCGAGGGGACGCTGCTCGGTCCGCTCGTGAGCGCGCAAGCGGTGGCGCAATTTCGCGCGGCGGTGGCGCTCGCGAAAGAGCAGGGCGGCGAGCTGCTGTGCGGCGGCGAGGCCCCGGATTTACCGGGGTTTTTCGTGCAGCCGACGATCGTGCGCGCGCCGTGTGTGCCTTCCGCGCAAGACGCATTTCCGATCGCGTGGGAAGAGACCTTCGCGCCGATCCTCTACGCCTTCGAGTTCGACACGCTCGACGAGGCGATCGCTCAGCAGAACGCCGTCCGGCAGGGACTCTCAAGCGCGATCTTCACCGAGAGCTTGCGTGCGTCGGAGCGCTTTCTCTCCGCGGCGGGCAGCGACTGCGGCATCGCGAACGTCAACATCGGCACGAGCGGGGCGGAGATCGGCGGCGCCTTCGGTGGCGAGAAGGACACCGGCGGCGGACGCGAGGCGGGCAGCGACGCGTGGAAGGCGTACATGCGCCGGCAGACCTGCACCATCAACTGGGGCGGCACGCTTCCGCTCGCGCAAGGCGTCGAGTTTCCGCTCGGCTGAGGCGCGGCACTTGCGGCAATTGCGCGGCGCTGGTGCGGGCGCTGCGACGGTTCGAGCAACTCGCTGGGCGGGCCCGCTGCGACGCTTCGAGCAGACCGCTCGGCGGCGGCTACGACTCTTCGAGAAGACCGCGCTTGGCCGCCGCTATTTGTCTTCGAGAAGACCGCGCTTGGCGGCGAGATCACCGATCGCCAGCATCGCGCGCAGTAAATCGGTGCGACTCACGGTCGCCACAGGCTTGACGTTTTTGCCCGAATAAACCGGCAGAACACGCACACCCGGCTGCGCCAAGAGCTCCACCGCGCGCTGCAGCGTGTCCTCTACCGTCACCGCCACCGTGGGTCGCACGATCGCGTTGGCGACTTTGTCCCTCAGCGCTTGCTGCGTCGTCGCGTCGGCGGGATTCAGCTGGAAGTGGACCGCGTATTTGTCGGCAGGCGCTCCGCCGCGGGGTGCTTCGAAGGGTGGCAGCACGAGCTGTAGCGTCGTCGGCGTGACGAAGCCGCGGAGCTTATCGAACTCGCTGAGCACGATGATGCATTGGGTACGCCGGCCCTGGAAAAGCCCCATCGCCTCATCGACGCGTGCCTCGGTCCGCAGCGTGACCACGTTCTTGTTCATGATGTCGCGAACATGTCCGAGGCAGGTGCCGACCATCACGTCCGAGGGCTGTGCCCCAGACTCTTCACCGCCGCCCACCAGATCGACGAGCCGCGTGCCGGGCTCTTCGGAGGCTTTTTGGAGCCCGCGCCCGCGCTGGATGGACTCGAGCTTGGTGAAGCAGCCGATCGCGTCGAGGATGGACAGCGAGCCGAGATACTCACCTCCGCCGGTCACGACCGCGAGGCTCTCGAGGCCGCTGGTCAGCAACGTGCGCAAGCCATCGAGCACGGGAGTCTCGGGCGCGAGCGTGGCGCGACCGCGCGCGAGCATGTTGATGACCGCGCCGCGCAACACCTTGTCGTCGGAGGGCAGCTGGGCGGGCGTGTCCGCGAACCGCGTGAGCGCGACGGCGATGTCCCGCTTGCGCGCGTAGCCGACGTGAATGCGCCGCGTCACGCCGTCGTCGCCGTCCTCGGTCGCGATGACGGGCAGGTCCTCGACGCCCTCTTCGTCGAAGCGCGTCCACACGGCGCCGACCTTCGCATCGACCGAGCTTCACGACGTCGGCGAGATGTTGATGGCGTCCCGAATGGCGCCCGCGTATCGGGTCGCGAAACAGGTGGCCGAACGCCACCACATCAGCTTGTGCGAGGCGGAGTACAAAGTGTTGGGCGTGAGCCACGCCGAGGTTGGCGCCTATTTGCTGGGCCTTTGGGGCTTGCCGTGGCCGAGCGTCGAGGCGGTCGCGCACCATCACCGCCCCGAGCGCTTGCCTCACGAGGGCATGGACGTCATCCTGGCCGTGGCGACCGCGAACATGCTGGCCCAAGGCTACGCATTGGAGACGTCCGCGGATTCTGCCCCCGGCTCGCGGCGCGGCGATAACGTCACGTCGGAACAGGACCCGGTGCTCGTGCTCCTCGCGCAGCTCGGCATGGCCCCCCGCTTGAAAGAATGGACGCAGCTCGCGCGAAGAGCGGCAGCGGGCCTCGGCATGGGCAGTTTTAATTAGGTGACTTGAGCGCGCGGTCGGCGTGGAATGACCCGCATGACCCGCATGACCCGCATGACCCGCATGACCCCGGCGAAGATGATGACCAGAGCGTCGCTGCTGCTGTTGGCGCTCGGCGGCGTCGTCGGCGCTTGCGCTGCGGCGGACACGAGCAGCGACACCGGAGCGAGCGGTGCTCCTCAGGTGTGTGTGCCGGGCCATCAGACCATCTGCGCGTGCTTCGGCGGTACGGACGGCATCCAGCAGTGCCTCGCCGATGGCAGCGGACTTGGCGAGTGCGACTGCGGGATTTCTTCGGGCTCGGGCGGCAACGGCGGCAGCATGCCGTGCGGCGACGGCACCTGCGCGATGGACGAGAACTGCCACACCTGCGAGGCCGACTGCAAGAAGTGTGAGCCCTGCGAGCTGGCGCCGAGCTGCAAGAACGCCTTCGTTCCGCCGCTCGATCCGCCGAACGCGGCGGAGTTCAACATCGCGAAGATGGAGTGGCTCTCGCGCGAGAAATTGCAGGCGCGCCTCGTGAAGTTCGTGGCGGAGGCGGGGCCGGCGATGCGGGTCGTCGCGGCCTCGCTGGACGTGCATGCGCGAGCCGACGAGCACCCGCTGGTGACCGAGCTGCGGCGCGTGTTCGCGGCGGATCGGAAGGCCCACGCGGCGCTCGTGAGCGAGCTGGGCAAGGCCGGCATGGGCTCGCCGGCGAGCTTCCGCGCGGCACATCCAGAGCGACGCGGTTCGCTGCCGCCGATGACGGTGCTCGGCGAGTTTGATGCACCGCCGGGCGGCACTGTCGAGTGTGGCGCGCCGCTCTTGCGAATCGGCGTCGCGAGCGTGAAGGTCTACGAAGAGGACGACGACATCGGCAACGACGAGGTCTACTGCGTCATCCAGGCGGAGGCGATGACGGGCGCGGAGGTACGCATCACGCCGAAGACGAAGCCTCTCGACGAGGACGAGGTTTACAATTTCGCGCTCGAATCCGGCGTATTTTGGGGACAAAAGGGCCCGCTGAGCCCCGCGGGTAACCTCATCGTGACCTACGACTGCATCGAGTCGGACACCGGCGATGGCTACCAAAAGCTGGTCGATTCGATCGGCAACGCCGCGACCAAGGTCGGCGACGTCGTGCCCGGCGACAACGGGTGGATCTTCACGACCGTGGGCGCGATAGCCCCGATCGTGTCGAGCGGTCTCTCGTTGAACGGCGACGATCAGCTCTTCAACGCGCAGCAGATCATCCCGCTCGACAAACAGCTCGAGCTCACGAATGGCCGCTACTGGACGGTGCGCCGCGCCGGTACGCACAACTTCTCCGACTGGGACTGGGAGCTGCGCATCCAAGCCTGGGGCTGCGCCGAGTTCGGCACTCTGTAGTTAGCCCCACGCCCCAACGCAGCTCCCTCCACCCGCCGAGCGGTGGGAGGGTCGGGGGGATCGCCCGCGCGCAACAACGCGGCTCCCTCCACCCGGGGGGAGAGGGGGCGCGGAGCAACGGATTTCGGGTAGCGAGAGGGGGGCCATCCCCCGGCTGCGCGGGGAAAGTTGGCAGCGGCGGGGGGCGCTTCTAGGCTGCGCTGCATGACCATCGTGAGGCTGAGCGCTGCCGAGACTCGCCCCGTTTTCGCGCCCGAGCGGCTCGCGCTTCGCACGACCGACGACGTGCAGCCGCTCACCGGGATCGCATCGCAGCAGCGTGCGCTCGAGGCGCTCGAGTTCGGGCTCGACATTCGCCAGCCGCGCTTTCACGTCGTGGCCGTAGGGGACGCGGGGCTCGGGCGGACCTTCGGCGCGCGCTCGATTGCCCAGCGCATCGCGCGTGAGCGGCCGACGCCCGATGACATCTTGCTCGTGCCCAACCCGTCGAAGCCCACGGAGCCGACGGCGCTCAACCTTCCGGCCGGCGAGGGGCGGCCTTTCGCCGAGGCGATGGACGAGCTGTACGAGTCGTTGATCGAGGTCTTGCGTCGCGTGCCCGAAGGAGAGCGCTTCAAGCACGCACGTTCCCGCATTCAGCGCAAGGGACGCGAGCGCGAGGCCGAGCTCGAGGCGGCGCTCCATGAGGTCGGCGACGATCTCGGGCTCGACGTTGGGCGCGAGGACGACGAGGTCAAGGTCGGGGGACGAGGGGGCGCGGAGCCTAGCGCCGAAGCGCTGCGTGCCATCACAACCGCGGTCGAGGATTTCGAGGAGCAGCTGATCGAAATCCAGGAACAAATCGAGCGTGAATTGCAGCGCGAGCTCAAAAGGCAGCTGCTCGAAGCCGTGCACGCGCGCTTTGTGAAGGTGCTCGAGGCGTACGCCGCCCGCGAGGCCATCCAGCATTTCCTCGGCGACGTCGAGAAGGCCGTGAACCGCCAGGTGCGCCTGCTCGTCGAGGACGCTCACGGCGAAGAGGCGCCGCGACTCGCGCGCGGTCTGGTCGTGCCAACGCTGCTCGCCGAGCGTGTGCCGGGCAGCGGCGCGCCGGTCGTCGAGGTCGCCTACCCAACCCTCACCGCGCTGTTCGGGCGGGCCCACGTGCCGCAAGAGTCGGGCTTCCCGCCGGAGCCGGGCTTCGCCGTTCCGGGCGCGCTGCATCAGGCGAATGGCGGGTTTTTGATCTTGCCGGCGGCGACCTTGTTGAAGAACGCGGTCGTGTACGAGCAGCTGAAGGCGTGTCTCTTGGCGGGCAAATTCATCGTGCCCGAGCATGAGGCGCCCTACTTTCGCGGCACGGTCGAGGAGCTGCTTTTTCCGCCGATCCCGCTCGATGTGAAGGTGATCTTGATCGCGAGCCCGATGCTCTACCAAGAGCTCCACGAGGCGGATCCCGAGTTCTCGCAGCTCTTCAAGGTGCAGGCGCGCTTCGAACACCAGCTCGAGATCGCGCAGGCGCTCGTCGTCTACCCGGCCTTCCTTGCGAGCTTGAAGAAGAGCCGCGGTTTGCCGGCTTTCACGGCGCGGGCGGTGTGCGAGCTGTTGGTCTACGCGTGCCGCGTCAACGAGAGCCAGAAGCAGCTGTCCGCGCAGCTCGGGCTCATCGCAGAGGTGGCGACCGAGGCGGCGTACCGCGCTCGCAAGAAGGGACTCAGCGAGGTGGATGCCGACGACGTGAAGGCGGCGCTCGAGGCGGCGCACTGGCGCGGGCGATACTTCCGCGACGAGATCCATCGGCTCCTCAAGGACGGGACGATCCGCATCGAGGTCGTCGGCGAGAGCATCGGACAGGTCAACGCCATCAGCGTGATGAGCGATGGGCCGCTCTCTTTCGGCAAGCCGTGTCGCGTGACGGCCGTGACCTATCCGGGCGTCGAGGGACCGGTGAACATCGCGCGCGAGGTCGAGATGAGCGGGCCGATCCACTCGAAGGGCGTGCTCATTCTGAAGGGCTATCTCGCGGCTCGGTTCGCGCGAACTCGCCCGCTGCTGTTCGGGGCGTCGCTCGTGTTCGAGCAAACCTACGAGGCGATCGACGGTGACAGCGCATCGACGACGGAGTTGTACGCGCTGTTGTCGTCCTTGGCCGGCGTGCCGATCGTGCAGCGCTACGCCGTCACGGGCAGCGTCGATCAGCATGGCGTGGTGCAGCCCGTCGGCGCCATCAACGAGAAGATCGAGTCGTTCTACGACGTGTGTTGCGCCAAGGGCGGCCTCACCGGCGATCAAGGTGTGCTCATCCCGTCGCGAAACCGAGACGGCCTCGTGTTGCGCGAAGACCTGGTCGAGGCCGTGGCGCAGGGGCGCTTTCACATCATCGCCATCGACACCGTCGAAGAGGGGATCCAGCTCTTGACCGGGATGAGCGCGGGTGAGCCCGACAGCTCCGGGCACTATCCGCCCGGCACCGTGTTCGCAGCAGTCGCCGCGCGGCTCGAGCGCTTCCACCACACGCTGACCGAGCGTCGATGAGAGTTCCGCTCCACGCTCTGACTTCGTCACTCGGCCCGTCGCCATCCTCAGAAATAGCCAAATTCCGGGCTCTCTGCGACAATGGGGCGATGCGGGGAATCGGGCTCTTTGTCGTCGTGGGGGCGCTCGCCTGCGGGCCGCCGCCACGGCCGATCATCGAGTCGAATGAGCCGCCACCGGAGCTCGCCGAGAGCGCGGACGCGGGCGTCGATGCCGGCCGTGCGCGTGCCATCATCCAGAGGGCGGACGCGGCGATCGCGGCCAAAGATTTCGAGCGGGCCCGTAAGCTCAAGCTCGACGCCGAGCCGTTCGCGAACGAGGCCTTGGGCGAAGAGCTGCGCGAGCTCGGGCAGCGCATCGACAAGGGCGTCGCAATAGAGCTGGCCCCGCGCGTGCTCGAGCTTGCCGCTGGGGGCGAGTGTCAAAAAGCAGCGGAAAATGCGGCCGAGATCGCGAACGCGGCGAGCGGTACGGCCGTCATCGTCTACCTTCGCGCCGAGGTCGGCCAAGCGGTGCTCGACTGCCTGTTGAAGGCGCTGGCGATCGACACTTCCATTGGTCGCGAATTCGCGGAGAGCAAGGCCATTCGGACTGCGCTCTCGCCCTCGCAATTCGAGACCTGGACGGCTCAGGTCGATGAAGCGACCATCGGCGTTTTGGTCGAGTCGCTCGGTGCGCCGATGCGCCGGCGCGAATGGGTCGCGGTGGTGCGGGCGCTCGATGACATGGTGAAGCAGAAAGAAACCGGCACGGCCGAGGTCGCCAAGATGATGCAGTTCGTGCGCGCGGGGATCGCCGAGGATATCGAGGCGAAGGCGAGCGCCGGGCTCGGCGAGTCGCGCGGGGCCGGGCCGCTCGTCGTGGACATCGACAAGCTCATCGCCGCCGCACGTTGGGACGAAACCCGCGGCGAGCCGGTGCCCGCGGCGGTTCGGTCGCGCCGCAGCGAGGCGGTATTTTGGTCGGTGTGCGCCGCGCAGGGTTGCCGCTTGGTGAGCCCCGCCAAGCCGGCATGGACCTTCGGTCGCGCGTCGGTGCGACCCCTCGGCGACATCTCCGCGGACGCCGACATACAGCTTCCGCACGCACGCAAGGTGTGGCGCGTCGCCGATGGACGCAGCTTCGCGCTCATCGCCGAGAAGGCTCCGGGCGACCTCACCACGGTGCTCGCCGCGCTGCCGGTCGCGCTCGGGTGGGTGAGCACGGGCTCGCTCCGCGCCAGCGAAACATCCGAGATGATGCCGCCCGGGGACGCCATCGTCACCACGCGCGTGTGGGGTGCATTTCGCCCCGGCCAGAAGACGTGGGAGATGGGCGTGGTGACCGGCGTGAAGGGCGCGGAGCTCGACGTCGAGCGCGTCGCCGATCGCAAGGTCGTCAAGGCCCAGCGCGGCGCCGTACGGTTCGGAACGGTTCGGGCCGGAACGAAGGTGCTCGCCGATTGCGGCGGTGACGCGATTCGCTTAGTGGCGGCCATCATCGATGACGTGCGCTCGGTGGGACGCGGCGATCCCATCGTCCGGGTCACGTGCCTCGACGCGAGCGGGGCGGCGACCGGAGCGAAGAAAGAGCTTCAGCTTGGCTCACTGCGCGCAGAGCCGCGAGCGATCCCATGAACATGCCTACCCAAGCTACCGAAGACGCTGCTCTCGAACGCCCTGCGACCGAGAGAGCGAACACAGCGCGAGCGGCGAGCAGGTGCGATGACATCCAAAGTCAACCACACGCTCCAAGTGCCGCACGAATCGCCCTGGTTTCGCTGCTGTTTGCGCTGGCTGGCGCATGCGGGCCTGCCCCCGAGCCGAAGGTCGCCGACCGGGCGGCGGTGGCCGATCCCGAACAGGCGCGCGTGTTGCTCGGCAAGGGTGAGACCGCGATGGGCGGCGGCGATTTCGAGGGAGCGCGGCGTTTCTATGCACAGGCGGAGGCGCTCGCGGACGAGGGCGTGCGCCAAGATCTCGACTTGACGCGCGGGCGCACCGACGTGGCGGAGGCGACCGGTTTGACCGAAGATCTGGTGCTCGTCGCGAAGAAGGGAAAGTGCAAATCGGCCGTCGATCAGACAGTCAAGCTCATCGCAACGCGCCCCGAGCTTGGCAACGCGATTCGCAACGCGATGAGCAAATCGATCAACAAGTGCATTGAGAACCTCGAAGAAGATCTCGCCACCGCTCGCCAGTTCGTGATGAGCCCCGAGGTCGCGCTCGCGATGACCGAGCGGGCCTACCATGCGACGAAGAAGCGCGTGCTCGCGAAGGTGTCCGAGGTGATCGACGAGCTCGTCGGCAAGCTCCTCGAAGAGCGCGAATTCGAGGGCGCGCGCGACGCGGCCGCCAAGCTCGAGAAAGAGGGTCTCGTGTCGCCGGCGGAGCACGCCAAGCTGCTCACGCGCATGCGGCAAGAGCTCGCCATCGCCGTGGGCGAGCATCGTGACGGCGTCGTCGATCGCGGCGAGTCCGCGGACCTCGAGCGCCTCGATGCGTGGCTCGCGCTCGGTTGGCCGAAGCCGAGCGAGCTGCCCCCAGCGGTGGTCCTACAGCGCGCCGATGTCGCGTTGGCGAGCGTGTGCGAAGAGCTTGAGTGTGACGCACCGATCACCAAAAAACGCTGGATTTTCGGGCATTCGACGCCGCGCCCGCTGCTTGACCCGAAGGCCGATGGCGCCGGCGCGCAGCTGAAGAGCGGCATGCCGGTGTGGGAGCTAGCGGCGGGTGGCGGCTTCTCGCTCGTGGCGATCGCCGAACCCGGAGTCCTCACGGGCCTGGCGTCACGCGCGCGCGTTGCCGTCGGCTGGGTGGCGGAGAATAACCTGCGCGATAGCGACACTTCGTTGTTGTTGCCGCCCGGTGACTCGCTCATCGGTGTGCGGGTGTGGGGCCCGCTCCGCAAGGGCGACAAACTCCTCGAGCTTGGAACCGTCCTTGCGGTTCGTCGGAACGGCGTCGTCGTGAGGCGATTGTCCGATCGCGTGGAGCTCGAGCTGCCGCGTGCGGTGCTTCATGCTGGCATCACGCGCAAGGGCACCAAGGTGATCGGATTCTGCGAAAAGCCCGCCGCGCCCGAGCCCGTCTTGATCGAGAGCGTGAAAGAGTCGCTGCATGATCAAACCGGCGATCCGGTCGCGACCGTGCGCTGTTTGGACAAGGCCGGCGCAGCGACCGCGATGACGAAGGACGCCCAGCTCGGGAGCCTTCGCACCCGCCCCGAGTGGCTCCTCGAGCGGGCCGCCCCTGCGCCTTGACTCTGCCGGCACCCCGAGCGATGAGGCGTGCCGCCATGGCCGCCAGTTACTTCGACGTGGACGGGACCTTGGTGTCGACGAATCTCATCCCGCCGACGCTCTACTATCTCTTGAACCAGCCGACGCCCATCCATGTCGCGCGCCAGCTGGGCAAGGCGCTGCTCAAGGCGCCGATGATGGCGTGGGCAGAGCTTCAAGATCGGCGGCTCTTCAACGAGGCGCTGTTCACCGTGCTTGAAGGCACGAGCGAAGACCGGCTCGTGACCTTGTCCGACGACGTCTTCGACCGTGTGCTCAAGCCCGCGATCTATCCGGGTGCCAAGGACCTCGTCCGCACCTCGCTCGACAAGGGCCATGAGGTGGTGCTCGTGTCGGGTGCTCTCGACGTCGTGATTCAGCATCTCGCCCGCTATCTCGGCGCGACCAGCGTCATCGCCAATCGCCTCGAGATCCACAATCGCCACGCCACGGGCAAGCTGGTGCGCCCGGTCGTAGCGGGCCCGAACAAGGCGCTCTTGGTGCGGGACCACGCGCGCGCCGGCGGTCACGACCTGGACGCGTGCTTCGCTTATTCGGACAGCTACTCCGACGTGCCGATGCTCTCGATCGTCGGCTACCCCGTGGCCGTGAACGCGGACCGCCGCCTGCGAATGCTGGCGAACGCCTACCACTGGCCGATCATCGATTTAGCCCGAGCCGCTTGACCATGAGCCACCCGTCCGTCGTCACCCTCAACAGCCGCAGCGCCCCGCGCACGCTCTTTTCCGGGGAGCAGCTGGTCGAGGTCGATCTGCCCACGGGCACGCGCGTCCTCTATCCGAAGCCGCCGCTCAAGGCGCTGAACGACGTCGACGCAGCCATTCGCTACGCGATCCATCATCCGCACAACTCGGAGCCGCTCTACGCGCTGTTGCGACCGGGGATGAAGCTGACGATCGCGATCGACGACATCTCGCTGCCACTACCGCAGATGCGGCGTCCCGACATTCGCGAGAGCGTGTTGACGGTCGTGCTCGCGCTGGTGCGTGACCATGGCGTCGATGACGTCGAGATCATCATCGCGACGAGCGTGCACCGCCGCATGAAAGCCTTCGAGGTGCGGCACGTCGTCGGCGACCGCATCTTCAATAGCTACTGGCCCGACAAGCTCTACAACCACGACGCCGAAGACAAGGACAACATGGTCCTCCTCGGGATCACCGACGAGGGCGAAGAGGTCGAGATCAGCCGGCGCGCCGCCGAGAGCGATCTCATTATTTACGTGAACCTGAACCTCGTGCCGATGGACGGTGGTCACAAGTCGGTGGCAGTCGGGCTCTGCGGCTATCGCAGCCTGCGCGCGCACCACAATCCCAGCACGATGCGCAACTGCCACTCGTACATGAACCCGGCGACATCGGCGCTCGCGCGCAGCGTCGATCGCATGGGGCGGCTCTTGAACCAGAAGCTCAAGGTGTTCACGATCGAGACGGTGGTGAACAACCGCATGTTCGACCGGCCGCTGGAGTTTCTCGCCAAGAACGAGGACGATCTCAGCGCCACCGAGAAGACGGCCATGCGGGCGCTGCGCTTCACCTTGGACAAGCTCCCGCAGCCGGCGCGGCAAGCGATCTTTCAGCGCGTGCCTTCGCCCTTCGGTGTCATCGCCGTGAACGCCGGCGAGACCGAGGCCACCCACAAGAAGACGCTCGAAAAAAACTTCGAGCAGTACTGCGTCCCGATCGAGGGCCAGGCAGACATCCTCGTCGCGGGGATCCCGTACATCAGCCCGTACAACGTCAACAGCTACCTGAATCCGCTGCTCGTGCAGGTGATGGCGAACGGCTATCTCTTCAACCTCTACAAGGGCGCGCCGATCGTGAAAAAGGGCGGCACGATGATCGTGCTCCACCCCTGCACCGATCTCTTCGACAACGAGCACCACGCTCCGTACATCGAGTTCGTTCACCGACTTTTGCCGGAGACGCGCGACGCGGTCGAGCTGCACCAGCGCTTCGAAAAGCAGTTTGCGAACAACGCCGCGTACATCGAGATGTATCGCAAGGGCCACGCCTACCATCCGACGCACCCGTTCTTCATGTGGTACTGGGGCGAAGCGGGCCGGCAGCACCTCGGGCGAATGATCGTGGTCGGTGCCGATAACGAATACATCCCGCGCCTGCTCGGTTGGGAGACCGCGCGCACGATGGACGAGGCGCTCCGCATGGCGAAGCTCACGGCTCCGCCGAATCCCGAGATCACCTGCCTTCACATTCCGCCGATCGGCATGGCGGAAGTAACGCTTGGTGCGCAGTGACTTTCGGCAGAGTGACTTTCGGCAGAGTGATTTCCGGCAGAGTGAGTGGCGTGCAGTGAGTTGCCGCGCAGAAACCCTGACGGTAGGCTCCCGAGACCGCGTATGAAAACTCCCGCAACCCGAGCAAGTGTCATGGCATTGGTAGGGGCGCTCGCGTCGCTTGGGCCCGCGCTTTGCGGCTCAGCCGTGGCTCACGCGGTCGGGCCCGTCGGCTCTACCGGCAAGGGGATCACCGGGGGCGCGTTGCTCGGCGCAGAGCTGGTGATCTTGCCGCTCGGCATCGCCGGCGTGGAGCCGTGGTGGGCGTACGCGCTGGGCGGCGGACTCGGTGCGGCGGGCGGGGCCGTCGGCGGGTACTACGCCGAGCAGACGGCGACGGCCGAGCCTTCGATGTACATGCTGGCGGGCGGTCTCGCGCTCGCGATCCCGGCGGTCGTCGTGATGCTGAATGCCACCGCGTACCAGGTCGAGGTCGAAGACGGCGAGGCGGATGTGACGGTCGAGGGTGTGGGCGCGGGGGCCGCTGGCGAGTCCGTACCGGAGGGAGCGTCGGGGCCAGCTTCGACGCCAGGAGTTACCGATCCTGCCGCAACGCCCGCGCCCGATCCCCGCACCGAGGCACCCGAGGCACGTCGATCCCCCGGTAGTTCTCGCTCGGGCTGCGCTGCCGGTAGTTCTCGCTCGGGCTGCGCTGCCGGTAGTTCTCGCTCGGGCTGCGCTGCCGGTAGTTCTCGCTCGCGCTGCGCTGCCGGTAGTTCTCGCTCGCCCTATGCGGTTGGGCGTCCGTACCTGCCGATGTCGCTCGTGGGCGTCGATCTCGCGGCCGCGCGTGCCGTCGTTCGACCGGGGATCCCGTCCGTTGCGATCGCACCGCTCCACTCCGAGGAGGAGATCGGACTCTTCGGTGCGGAGTCGGCGACGCTCGTCAGCGTGCCCTTCGTGAGCGGCCGATTTTAGCCGTATTTGACGCGATTTCCGGGCGTTTTCCGCGCGCCAGCTTTCAGCGTGCCGTTGCCGCGCGGTAGCCGAGCGCGACGACGACGCCGACGGTCATCATCGCGAGCGTGCCGACGAATTCGCTGAGGCTCGCCTGCGACGCCAGCAGCACGCAGACGCCGATGGCGATGAGCGGCAAAGCCACACTGCCGCCGGGCACGCGATAGCGCCGCGGTAGCTCGGGGCGCGTGCGCCGCAACCAAGTGATCGCCGCACACGTCAGCGAGTACTGCACGATCACGGCGACGTTGCTGAGATCGACGAGCGAGTCGAAGTCGAGCGTGCTCGCGGCCAACAACACCGCGACGGTCGTGAGTGCGATGGCGAGTTGCGGCGCGCCGAGGCGCTGCGAGTGTCGCGCGAGCGTGCGCGGCAAGAGGCCATCTTGCGCGAGAGCCACGAGGAAGCGCGGCGTGACGAGGGCCGAGCCGGCACAGAATCCAACCATCGAGATGCAAGCGCCGGCTGCCATGAAGCGACCGCCGAGCGGGCCCATGAAGCTCGTCGCGGCCTCGACGATCGGGCGCGTGGACCACGGTTTTTCTGGCGTGGTGCCGCTGGTCGCGATCTCGGGTGCGGTTCCGTAGGCGACGATCTGGATGGCCACGTAGAACGCGATCGATGCGAGCAGCGCGCCGACCACAGCGATGGGCACGTTGCGCGTCGGCTCCTTCGTCTCGCCCGCCGTCACCGGGGCGACCTCGAAGCCCTGACACGGAAAAAATGCGGCGAAGAGCGCGGCGCCCATCGCGCCCATCAACGTGAGCGCGGTCGTTCCATGAGCGCCCGCTGCACCAGAGGCGGCACGCATGACCGGAGCCGAGGGCAGCAGCGCGACGTTTTCGGGCGCGACGTAGAAGAGGCCCACGCCGACGAACACGGCGAGCGGCACGAGCTTCGCGGTCGTGAAGATGTTGGTGGCGATCGAGCCGGGTTTTACGCCAATTACGTTCACCAGGCCGAGGACGAGCACGAGGCTCGCGACCATGATTGCGGGCATGGCGGGCACGTCCAGCTGGGGCACGAGGCTCGCGAGGTAGCCGGGGATGGCGTTCGCGACCGCGGCAAAGCTCAACACCATCGTGACCCAAGCGCTCCACCCCACGAGAAATCCCGGCGCCGGTCCGAAGGCCTCGCGCGCGTAGAGATACGGTCCGCCCGTTCCCTCGAACATCCCCGCCGCCTCCGCGAAGCACAGCGCCACCGAGACGAGCAGGAGCCCAACGACGCCGAACGCGAGCCACGACGCGGGCCCGAGGTAGTGGCCGAGCCTGCCGGGAAGCCGATAGATCCCCGAACCGATGATCGCGTTCACGCCGATGCACAGCACGCTGAAAAGTCCGAGCGCGCGTGCCGGCGATGCTGCTCGATGAGAGTCGGACACGCGGCGGAGTTAGCGCGGCCATCGACGCGCCGCAAACGCACGAGCGAGAATGCACGAGCGAGAATGCACGAGCGGTGATGGCGTCGCGCGGTCGATGCGGTAGAGCGACCAGGTCGTGTGCGGGCGATTCACGCTTACCGTCGCGCACCTCGCCGATGTGGCGGAGGTGATCGGTGCCACGCTGTCAACTGAGCTCGCGGCCATGTACCGCCCGCGCTTCAACGTCGCTCCGACGAATCGTCACTACATCGTGCGGCCCGCCGGCGGCAGTCGCGAGCTTGTCTCGGCGGCGTGGGGGCTCGTGCCTCACTTCGCGAAGGACCGCTCGATTGGACACAAGCTCATCAACGCTAGAAGTGAATCCGTCGCGGAAAAACCGGCATTTCGCGTCGCGTTTCGGACGAATCGCTGCGTCGTTCCGGCCGACGGCTTCTACGAATGGACGGGTCCGAAGAGCGCGCGCCAGCCCATGTGGTTTCACGCCGAGGACCGCGCGATCTTGTGGCTCGCCGGGCTCTCCGCGACGTGGACGGAGCCGAGCACGGGCGAGGTCCATCGGACTTTTGCGATCGTGACGACACCCGCGAACGACGTCGTCCGGCCGGTGCACGATCGCATGCCGGCGGTGCTCGCATTACCAGATATCGCGCGGTGGCTCGACGGACCGGACCCGGCCGCGCTGCTCGTGCCGGCCCGTCATGCACTTCTGGTCGCGAGCCCCGCGTCACGCCGCCTCAACTCCCCGCGCCACGACGACCCTCAGCTGCTCGACCCCGACGACCCGTGGTTACGCAGTGTTCCCGTCGATAGCGCCCAGAGCGAAACCGCTGCGGTCGCTAGCGCCCAGATGGATGGCGCCGAGCCCGACCGACAGCGAAGCTTGTTTTGAGCGCGAATTGCCGCTATTTCGTCCTTGTGGCTGCGCCCCCCAAGCTCCCGCCGAAGCGTGAAATCGCGCTCTCCCTCCTCGATGGTCCGAGCGTGTTCGTGCACCTCGACCCGCGTCGCGATGGCGTGGTCGTGCCCAAGGCGCTCAAGAACCAGCCGCAGCTCGTGCTCCAGGTCGGCTTCAACATGGCGATCGCGATCCCCGATCTCGACGCTGGCGTAAACGGCATCGCCTGCACTTTGTCGTTCAGCCGCACGCCGATCTGGTGCTTCTTGCCGTGGACCGCGATCTACGGCCTCGTCGGTGAAGACGGCCGCGGCATGATCTGGCCCGACGATGTGCCGGCCGAGATCGAGGCAATGCGCGACGGTGGCAAGGCCCCAAAGCCCGCGCCGAAGAAGCGCCCGAAGCTGGCTCGCGTATCCGCTCTTGCTGCCACGAGCGAGGCCAACTCGGAGCTTCCATCGCCGCGTCGCTCGGTCGCACGCCCGCTCGCGGAGCCACGCGTCCGCCTCGCCAGCGTGTCGCCTGGAGCCCCTACGCGCGGCGACGCTCCTCATGCCGAGGCAGCTCCTCCGCGCGTGGACGAGGTCCACGACGGCAACCCCAAGAAGCGAAAATTTCCGTCGTATCTACGCGTCGTGAAGTAGCTACGTCGCGAGTCGTCGGGCGCACCCTTCGCGTCGTGAAGTAGCTACGTCGCTCGCGACCGCCGGCGTCGCGCGAGGCCGAAACCCCCGAGAATCGCGGCGATTGCGAAGATCCCGCGCTGGTCGTGCGCGCTCTCTCCGATGATCCGGCAGCCGCAGCCGCTCGTGATCACGATCGTGCGTTGCGGGCGGCGCGGGACGCTCGCTGGCTCGAGTTGGCAGCTCGCGTCGCAGCCGTCGCCCGGTGCGAGATTGCCGTCGTCGCAGAGCTCAGCCGCGGCGAGCGCGCCGTCGCCGCAGACTGCTGGCACCGCGCCGGCCACGCGACCGACGATGCAGAAATCATCGATGGACCAGCCGCCAAGCTCGAAGCCAGCGTCCGTCGCGAGCTCGAATTTCACCTGCAGCTGGCCGTTCTCGTTCACGTACGGAGTGAGCGGCAGATCGTGGAAGCGCCACTCGCGATCGACATGGTGGATCTCGGCATCGTCCTCGGAACCCGACTGGTAATTCTGCCAGGCCAGTTGGTCGTTCACGTAGACGGTGGCGGCGTCGTAGAAGCCATCTTCTACCGTGAGCCAGCGTCGATACTGAAGGCGTACGTCGACGAAACCGCGCACGTCGACCGGTGGGCTCAGGACGAAGTTGACCTTCTCGGGCTCGTATTCGCCGGTGTGAATGCCGTGTCCGAGATCGTTGCCCAACAGGCGCGTGCCCGAGTACGCCGCATCGGGATCGCCGCTGGGGGGGGCGCTCGTCGGCATGCCCCACTGCCAGTCGTCCGCGCCGTCTTCGTTCGAGCCCGCGGTCAGCGCGTGGGTCCAGCCCTCTTGAAATGGATCGGTCTCGAAGTCGGTACAATAGATGGGCGTGACGTCGCCGACGAAGAGCTGGTAGTTCGGATCTGCGAGGTTGTCGGGAAACGAGATGGTGCTGGCGGCGCCTAGCTCGAGCGCAACCCGGAAGCGCACGGTGGTGCCGTCGGGCTGCTGCGGAATGCTTGCGGCGAAGTCGGTGGGGCCGCCCGCCATCGGGACCACCGCGACGGAGCCTTGCTGGCCCTCGCGTCGCCACCGAATCGAGGCCGCGTCGATCTTGTCCGCCGCGCAGAATTCGTAGAGGCCGCCGATGTGGATCGCGATCTGGTAGCCGTCTTGCGTGGGCGGCGCGATGTCCGGTGCAGCGACGGACGCGGCGAGCGTCCGCAGGCCGTGACGCCCGAAGGCATCGATGATCTCGCACACGTTCGGCGTGCCGTTCTCGAGATCGCCGTCGTCGTCGTCGGCCGCAAGCACCTCAGAATAAGTTGACGGAATGTCAACTGACGTTCGCGCCATCGCGTAGAAGAGCTCGTTCGTCAGCTGCTTGCCGGCCACCTCGCCGTGCTTCTCGATGAGGAGCTTACGGAGATCCCAGAGCGTGCCGCCGATGATGAGGCCCGTCGTGTGCGGATCTGCCGCGATGTGCTCGGGCCAGACCGCCTCGCCGGCCGGGTCGATGTGTCGGAGCGGCTCGTCGTCGAAGAAGAATCCGCGGCCCATCCCCGGATCGCCGGTGATGCTCGCTGCATAGAAATCGCTCAGGCCCTCGCTCAGCGCGCTGTCGAAACTGCCTAGGCCGGGGATGATCGCGTGGTGGTGAAAGCCGTGGCCGAACTCGTGATAGACGACGTCGGCGAGGCGACCGGTGTTTTCGCAGGGGCCCGCGGCGCGGAAGAAATTAATGCTCGTGCCGTCGTAGAAAGCGTTGCACGCGTCATCGATGTTGACGTTCACGGGGAGCAAGGCATCGAGCCACTTCATATTCGGCGCGATCGTGCGACCGTGAGTTTTTGCGACGTGCGCGTGGACGTAGCTCGTGAGCTGCGAATCTACGAAGGGCTTGTTGGGCGCGCCCCACACCGCCTCGCCGCCCGGCGCGACGTCGAAGCTCACCGTCTCGTCCTTGCCGGGCTCGTTGTTGACCGTGACCCGGCTGCCCTTCGCGCCGAAGCTGAGCGTGCTCGTCATGAGGTCGGGCACCGTGAGGACGCCGAGCTCGCTCGTCGCGGTGGCTTGGCCGTTCACGAGCACGTCGACGAAGGGCGCCGCCATGAACTGCCGCTCTGCGGTGGGCCGTCGCACCGGCACGTCGAAGCGCACTGTCGCCTCTCCGAAGCGCAGCTCTTGGCGGTGCGCGATGGGCTCGCCGCTCTGCGGATCGAGATAGACAGTGTAGAGACCGACCGGTCGCGTTGCCCGTACGGTGACGGCGAGGGCAGTGCGGTACGCGAGCACGCGCGCGGCGCCGACGAGCGGCAGGATACGAACGCCATCGACGCTGAGCGCGGTGACTCCGGTGGAGCTGAGGCCGCGTGCGCCGTGAGTCTCGATGAACGCTGCCGCTCGCGCGAGCGCCGCCGCATCGTCGAGCACAATGGCGGGCCGGACCCTTTGGACGAAGGGCAGCGCCTCGCTCGCGATGACGATGAGCCGATCGCGCTTGAAGCGAAAGCTGAGCTGACCGCCCTCGACCGGCAGGCCCTCGTGCTCTTGCCGAAAAGCGACGACGCGAAGCTCACCGCCCGGCGTGTCGAGTACCTCGTTCGCCGTAAGCACGAAGTCGGCCTCGTTTGCGCCGGGGGCCAAGAGCTCGAGGTGCCGCGTGAGCCAGCCGCGTGAGAAGGCCTCGGCAATGCGCGCCGAGCGGTTCGATCCGTTGGCGATGACGCCGGTCCCGAAGACTCGCAGCGGTACCAGGGTGGTCTCGTCCCAGGTCGCGAGCCATTGACCGCCCACGTCCGCGAGGAAGCGCTCCCACGCCTTGCGCGCGCGTGCCGGAACGTGGCTCGTCGTCAGCCGCGTAGAGCGAAGGGCGCGCGAATCGGCGGCGATGAGTCCCGCCGTCTCGGAAGGATGGGCGCTGAGCGCATGCCCGTTTGCGGAAGAGGTCAACGCGCCCGCGAGGACGATCGAGATCAAGAAATGCTTCATCGCGCGCTCGCCGGTAGCAATCGAAGGGCCATCACGGAAGCGGGAGAATACGCGGAAAACAAGCCAACGGAAGCGTGGCGAAGCGTGGCGTTGCAGTGGGGGAACGGCCGGTGCGGAGCGACGTCAATTTCCTGGCGGACCGGGCGTGTTCCGTGAGCGTTGCGGTGAGCGCGGCGGAGGGAGACGCACTATAGGTAGGGCGTGATTCGACGCGATAGAGGTAGGGCGTGATGCGACGCGAGGTGAGGCGGCACCGGGATCTCGAGACGGCCATCGACGAGATCACCGCGAGCTACGACGGACCTGAAGAGATCAACAACCTCGAGAGCGCCGCGTTGCCGAATCAGCGCAAGGTGATCGAGGCGTTTCATCACCTCTTGCCCGTGATTTTCATGGGCTTCTACAGCACGCGCGCGCTCAATCGCGACAACCTCCGGCACGAGCTCGCCGAGCATCTGCATCACGCGCATGAGTTGTTGGTGGATCAGATCGAACGCGCGGTCACCTACGAGCGGTTCCGCGGCGTCGTCGGCACGCACGGGGAGGGCTACAGCGAAGAGCTCGCGCTCGGGCTCTGGCAGAAGCTGCCCGAATTGCGGCGGCTGCTCAATCGCGACGTGCTCGCGGCATTTCACGGCGATCCGGCGGCGCAGAGCATCGAGGAGGTCGTGTTCAGCTATCCGTCGGTGATGGCGTTGACCGCGCATCGCATCGCGCACGTGCTGCACGGGCAAGGCGTGCCGATGATCCCGCGCATCATCGCAGAGCACGCGCACGCGACCACGGGCATCGACATTCACCCGGGCGCCACCATCGGCGAGGGCTTCTTCATGGACCATGGCAGCGGCGTCGTCATCGGCGAGACCGCCGTCATCGGCAACGACGTGAAGCTCTATCAAAACGTCACGCTCGGAGCGCTCAGCACGGCGCGCGGCGGCAGCGCACAGCCGGCTCAGCGGCGCCACCCAACACTCGAGGACGGCGTCACGATTTACTCGGGCGCGACCATCCTTGGCGGCGACACCGTCATCGGCGAGGGCTCAGTCGTCGGCGGCAACGTGTGGCTGGTCGAATCGCTGCCGCCCTTCAGCAAGGTGTTCGGCCGCGCCAAAGAATAGCGACGCGACGACCGCTGCTCGAAGGCCGCGACTCGCCGACCGTGGCGCGAAGAAACTGGCTTGAACGCGACGCGGACGGACCCCATGCGGAGGGCTCGTTGCGTGCTGCCTCTCGCTACTCGACGAAGATCGGGTTCGACACGGCGAAGGCTTCACGCCCGGGATGCAGCGGCGCGAGGTCCTTTTCGCTGCGCGCGTGAAACAGGACGAATTTCTTTCCTGTGAGGTTGACCTCGACCTCGTTGGCGTAGCGATTCGACGGACCGTTACCGATCGGCAACAGCGCGACCATCGCCGTCGTCTCACCGTCCACGATGACCTCGAGCTCGCTCGCGTCGACCCAACTGGGGGATTCGACGGTCACCGTGAATTTCTTTTTGCCGGCTGCCACCGATTGCCCGGGCTTCTCGCCACCGGGTCCCGTGACGGTCATGTAGAGGCCGCCGCTCACGGTGCTGTTGCCCGAGAGCAGAAGGTCGCGGACGAGCTCGGGCGAGAGCTTGGTCGGGTCGTCGTGTCCGAACGCGAAGCAGGTGCGCGGGTAACCGGCGGGGGTCGTGCGGAGCGCGTGCGTGTCGGAGTTGCCGACCGCGAAGACACGCTTGCCACGCATCAGCAGATGGAACCAATCGCGGACGTCCTCCTTGCGGTTCTGCTCGAAGCTCGAGTCGTTGAAGACCTCGATGGCGTCGTAGTTGTCGCTGTAGCGATCGGCGTCGAGCGCCTCGCCGGTCATCGGATCGAGCGCCATCGCCGTGAAATACCCGCCGATCGAGCTGCGCGGATGATTCACGATCAGCGCGGGCTTGGTGTCGAGCGCATCGACGGCGGCGAAGGTCTCGGTCGGCGACTTTCCGATCCAGTCGATCGCGCCGTTGTTGTATTCGCCGGGGCGCGGCTTCATCGGGATGATGCCGAAATGCCCATACGCGAAGGTCGTGAGCTCGAGCGAGCTCATCCCGAAGGCCCACTTGGTCATGCCAAGCTTCGCGACGACGGGCCCGAAATCGACCACCCACTCGTGCTCGCTCGAACACGGAATGTCGAGCCCATCGGCGATGGCGCCGGCGACCTTGAAGTCGATCGGATCGCTCGAGTCGGGTGACTGCTGCGAGTGGATGTGAAAGTCCGCGCACATCACTTTCGCGGTGTCGACGCTGTGCACGAGCGTGGCCGTCACCTCTTTGGTATCGCCGGCGGCGACCGTGACCGTCTCGTCGTGGAGCTCGTACTCGTAGCCGCGCGTGACGATGACGCGGTGCTCGCCGGGCGGCACCGAAATGGTGGCGTCGCCGTCGAGTTCGAAGACCTGGTAGAGCCGACCGTTCGCCGGCTGCTCGACGCCGAACTCTTCAGGGTAGGTTGCGGCCGCGGTGGTGGGGATCACCTGAATTCGCACGGGCAGGGCGGTGCCGGAGTCGTCCTTCGCGACGATGTGCAAGGTGGCATCGGCCTCGAAGGCGAGCACCACGTCGCTATCGGTGGCCTTCACGTCAAGGCCCTTGTGCACGTAGCCGAGCTCGGATGCGACGAGGCGGACGCTGTTGCCCGGAGGCGCGTGGAGGAGGAACGCGCCGTCCTTGCCGGTGCGCGTGCGGCTCAGATAGCTGCCGTCCGTCGCGAGCTCGTGGACGTAAGCGTTCGCCATCGCCTTGCCGTCTGCGTCGGTGACCTTGCCGGCGAGCGCGCGCCACGGTGGCTCGCTATCCGTGCGGCGAATCGCCTCGCGAAGTCCGTCGTATTCGGGACCGCCGGCGATGATCTCTACCCGGTCGAGCGTCGTGATGGCGCACCCGTCGGCGATGAAACCGGGCCCGTTGAAGAGCGAAAATCCGCTCTGCGCGACGCCTTTCTCGATCTCGGCATCGGTCGTTCGCCAGGCGAAATTGAAGGCCGCCGCCTCGCGCCCCGCCTCGGTCGGTCCGCCCACGAAGCCGACCCACGGCGACGTCGGGCCAATCGAGCCGAAGCCGTTCGCCTCGGTCGTGAGCAAGTTGTGGCTGCCCTGGAAGAAGCCGTAAAGCTCATCGCTGCCGGGTCGCTCGAGTCCGAAGTCGATCGCGTCGGGCGTCGTGTTGCGAATGCTCACCCGCAAGACCACCTTCTCTGAGCCGGGCGCGAGCACGTAGTCGTACGCGACCTCGAGGCCGTACTCGTTCGGAAAGAGTGCCGCGAGCGTCGAGCCGAGGAACGGAATGGTCTCGAGCGTGCCGACGACGCGCACGATGGCCTCGCCGCCGTCCGAGCCGTCCGCGAGCACGGTCACGCTGCTGGGATTCGGCTGCGCGACGCCGTAGCAAACCAAAGTCTCGATGTAGCGCGAGCGCCCCATCGGCCGGCCGTCCGCGCCAACCTCGTCGATCGCCACGATCTCGCCGCCGAAGCGGCCGTACCCGTCACTGAGGCGCCCGGCTTCGATCGTGACCGCGATCTTGTCGTTGATCAGGAGGTAGTCGCCGTCCTTGATCGGCTGCCGTCCGTGCGCCGGCTGGGGAACGTCCGAGCCCTTGGCGATGCGTGAGGCGCGCGCCTGGCCAGCGGCCTTCGCGCCGAAGGGGTCCGCGTGACCGTTCGGATCGCCGGACTCGAGATCGGCCACGCACGCGGGCTCGGGCGTGGTGTCCGTGTCGTCACTGCTGCAGCCGAAAAATCCGACGATTGGCAGGGTCACGAGGAGACCGACGAGGCTGCAAGTTCTGAGCGACATGTGCGGATACTACGCGCGCGCGGAATGAAATTGTCCCCCTTGTGTGAGGGCTAGCATTTGAGGGATCGCTCCGGCAGATGCGATGAACTAGCGTTGCAGCTCGCGCGATTCGCGGGCAATTCGCGGGCAATTCGCGGGCAATTCGCGGGCGATTCGCGGGCAATTCGCGGGCGATTCGCGGGCGATTCGAATGACTGCACTCATCACGCCGCCGACCCTCGCGCTGCTCTTCGTCGCCGTCTTGGTGGTCGCGGCGCTGGTCAATCGCTTCGCACCAGTGCGACGCGGCGACGTGCGGCGCATGCTCGTGCTGTTCGGGCTCACCTGCGTAGCGTGGGGCGTGCAACGGCTGTTTGGTGACCTCCTCGCTGTCAGCGCATCGCTCCGGCGCGTGCTCGATGGCGTCGCGCACTCGCTCGCGGGAGTCACCTTGGTCGCGGTGCTCGGGGCCCTCGTTTTCGACGTCGCTTTGCCGCGCCTCCACGTGCGCATACCGACGATCGCGGCAGAGCTCACGACCGGCGCCTGCTATTTCGCAGCCATTTTGCTGGGCTTGCGGCGCTACGGCTTCGATCCGGCGAACCTGCTCACGACCAGCGCGATCCTCACCGGCATCCTCGCTTTGTCGCTGCAGGCGACGCTGGGCAACGTCATCGGCGGGGTCGCGCTGCAGCTCGACAACTCGATTCGCGTGGGCGATTGGGTGCGCCTCGAGAACGGCCGACAGGGGCTCGTGCGCGAGATCCGGTGGCGCCACACCGTGATCGAGACGAGCGACTGGGACACGCTCATCGTGCCGAACGCGCTGCTGCTCGCGAGCACGTTCACGATCATGGGCAAGCGCATCGGGCAACCGGTGCAGCACCGGATGTGGGTCTATTTCAACGTCGACTTTCGCTTTCCTCCGGCCGAGGTCATTGCGGTCATCGAGACCGCGCTGCGGCTCGCGCCGATCGAGGGCGTGGCCGCAGAGCCGCCGCCGCAGGTCGTCTGTTACGACTTCGCGCGGGCGGGCGCGGACTCGATGGCGTACTACGCCGTGCGGTACTGGCTCACGGACTTGAATTGCGATGACCCGACCAACTCGCTCGTGCGCGTGCGCGTGTATGCGGCGCTGAAGCGTGCCGACATGCCCTTGGCGGTGCCGGCCGCGCACTTGTGGGTCGAGCATGACAGCAACAAGCGGCGCGCCCGCAAGGTGGAGCGCGAACGCGATGCTCGCCGCAACGCGCTGCGAACGGTCAGCTTCCTGGCTCCACTCACGGACGCGGAGATCGCCACGCTCTGCGAGCGGCTGCAATACACCCCCTTCGCCGCGGGCGAGATGATCACGCGCGAGGGCGCGGTCGCACACTTTCTGTACATCGTGACCGCCGGGCGCGCGGAGGTTCGGATCGGTGGCGGCGACGGTCCTGTGGTCGCGACGATCACCGGCCCCGACGTCGTGGGCGAAATGGGGTTGATGACGGGTGCGCCGCGGACCGCCTCGGTCGTCGCCGTCACGGATATCGCGTGCTACCGGCTCGACAAAGACGCGTTTCATTCCGTGCTCGCGGCGCGCCCGGAGCTGGCAGGCGAGATCGCGAATTTGGTCAGCGAGCGCGAGGAGAAGCTGCCGTCCCTTCGGGCCCGCGCGGCGCTCGAAAAGGAGCGGCAGGGCGAGCCGGACGGCGCGCGTCTCGTGGACAAGGTGCGCCGGTTTTTCGGGCTCGGTGCGTAACGGAGCCGCTCGTTCGAATCCACCGCGAGACCCGAGCGCGCGGCGCCTATGATGCCAACTCCATATGCCCCGGACGCCTAAGCCAAGTCCCGCCACCGTCGTCACGCTCGTCGCGCCGGCCGAAAAAAAAGAGCCAGCCAAGAAGGTCCGCGCCGCTCGCAAGGCCGCGCCGCCTTCGCCTGCCGCGCCACCTGCGCCACCCTCGCGTCCGTCCGGCCCGGGGACCTCGCCGGGTGAAATCCGCGTGCGCCGGATGCATCGGCGCGACATCAACCGCACCTGGGAGTTCATCAAGCGCGTGTTTCGCGACGTGAACCGTCAGACGGTCGAGTACCAACGGCCGCGCAGCAAGGCGCGCTTCGAAGAGCAGTATGAAGAAGAGGGCGTCGAGCAAATCCTCTTCGAGATCGGGCGGGATGTCGTGGGCTATGCCGAGTGCGCGTTCGAGGTGCTCGGCTCCGACAACTGGATCAACCCGCGTTACTTCGAGACCCGGGATATGCGGCCCTTGTTCGTCGAAGAGCTCGCGACCCACCCCGACTACCAGGGCCTCGGCGTCGGCTCGTTCATGATCGAGCAGCTCATGCACCTGGCGCGCTTACGCGGCTGCACGCACCTCGTCCTCGAGGTCGCAGAGAACAACGAGGGCGCGCTCAAGTTCTATCTCAAGCGCGCATTTCAGAAGCTCGACTCGAAGGTCTTTCTCGCCAAAAAGATCGTGAGCGCCCCAGATTTGCTGCCTCCGCGAAAATTGCCCCAGCGTCGCTCGCGCCCGAAGGCATAGCGTCGCTCGCGCCCGAAGGCATAGCGACGCTCGCGCCAAAAAACAGAGTGAACGGTTACTGCACGTGCGCGAGGCTGCGGCGGATGCGGTCGAGCAGCACGTTCGCGCTAAAGGGTTTGCGCAGTAAGTCGACGTGCTCGTCTGCGAGCCGCTCACGAACGGCATCGGCATCGATCGAATAGCCCGTCGTCAGCACCACCGGAATTGTCGCCGAGGACGCGCGAATCTCGGTCAACACCTCAAGGCCGCTCTTCTTAGGCATGGTGACGTCGACCAACACGAGGGCGAGCTCGGCGTGACGTTCGGCAAACACGCGGAGTCCGTCATCGGGATTGGACGCCCCGAGCGTGCGGTAGCCGGCTTGCTCGAGGATCGCGCGGACCGCACGCATGATCGCGACCTCGTCGTCGATGACGAGCACAAGGGCCGCTCCGGCCGGAAATTGCAGCGGCGGCTCGGCCTCATCGGGCGGTCGCTGGGAAGATGCCGCGAAGAACGCACGGAAGGTCGTTCCGCGTCCGACCTCGCTGACGACCTCGAGCGCGCCGCGATGGCCTCGAAGGATGCCGACCACGCTCGCGAGTCAGAGCCCGCGCCCTGCGCCTTTCGTGCTGAAAAAGGGATCGAACACACGTCCGAGCACGGCCGCGCTCATGCCGGGAGCGTCATCGGAGACCTCGATGCACACCGCCTCTCCGGGCGCAAGTCCGTAGTCGAAGTGCGTGCCCTCGACCTTTGCGGCTTCGAAGCGGCGCGACGACGTGGACAGCGTGACCGTGCCGCTGGCCGCGCCGATTGCCTCGGCCGCGTTGAGCGCGAGGTTCATCACCAGCTGCTGCAGCTGGGTCGCGTCGGCATCTACCGCCGGGAGCGCGCCGCCGAGCGCGAGCGTCACCCGCTTCGAAAACGCGGCGCCGAGCAAGCTCTCGAGGCCGGAAATCTCGCGATTTACGTCGCAGGGCACGACGGCGACGCGGCCCTGACCCGCGTACGCGAGCAGCTGGCGCGTGAGCCCGACCGAGCGCTGGGCGGCGGCGAGAGTGTCGCTGATCGCGGCGGCGATCTCGAGATCAGCGGACCCAAGCCGGCCTTGCAAGAAGGTGAGGTTCGCGGTCATCACGGTGAGTAAATTGTTGAAGTCGTGCGCCACGCCTCCCGCCATGAGGCCGAGGCTCTCGAGCTTCTGCACGTGCAAGAGCTGAAGCCGCAAATTCTCGCCCTCGCGCTCGAGGCGGTGGCGGTCGTCGGCGGCGAGGGCCAGGGCCACCTGGTCACCGAGGGCGCCGGCGAACGAAATTTCATCGACGCTCCAGGTGCGCCGAGGCCCGATGTGCTCGAGGCACACGACCCCGACGACGCGGCCCTCGGTCCTCCCGACCGGGCGAGCTCCACGAGCACGGACTGTTGCCGATGCAGGCGGGCGCAACGCTCACGCTCCGCGGAGTCGGGCGCGGCCTCGCCGCCGGACGCCCGCGCCCCGGCCTGCGAACGCAATTCGAGTTTCGCCATGTTTCCCCGAAGCCCGCTGCCAGTGTCGCGCGGTGCCCAATGACCAAAGCCGCTGCGCTTCGCGGCTGCGCGGATGCATACACGGCGCGGCGCAGACCGAGCTAGCAACGACGCGGAGCTCGTGCCGCACATCTTCGACTACGGCAGCGTGAGCACCCGGGTTCAACTACGGCAGGGTGACCACCCGAGTTCAACTACGGCAAGGTCAGCACCCCGGCGACCGCAGCTGCTATCGCGGTCGCCTCGGCGAGCACCACCCGGATCCCTGGGTCGCTCTCGGCCCAGCGGCCCACGTCGCCCGCGCCGCACGTCACGACCTCGACGCCGAGGGCGCGCGCTTCGCGAACGACGGTTGGAGCGCCCTCGCACGCGGAGGGATGTACGAGCACGCTCGCGGCCGCGATGATCGTGAGCGCATCTTGCCGCGGCACGAGCCCCCGGAAAACACAGTCAAGCTCGAGCTCGGTGGCGAGCAGCTCGAGCGGTGCGCGCTCCGGCCCGTCACCGACGACGATGACGCGCACGGCGGGCGCAGAGCCGAGCGCGTTCGCGTGCGGCGCATGAGCAGAGCCGAGCGCGTTCGCGTGCGGCGCATGAGCAGAGCCGAGCGCGTTCGCGTGCGGCGCATGAGCAGAGACGAGCGCTGCGGCACGAAGCGCGAGCTCGATGCGCTTGTCGGCGACGAGGCGACCCACGACGACCACGAGCGGACGCGCGTCATCGCCACCGAGTTTTGCGCGCGTGCGGGCCTGTTCGGATGCCGTGCGGGCCGCCTGCTCGTCGAGCCCGAGCGGCGGAGGCGCGACCGTGCTGCGCTCGATGAGGCGAGCCGCGAGCGACGGAGCCAGCGACGCGGCGAGCTCGTCACGGAGCGAGGCTGCGGCGAAGCGTAGCGAGGTGGCTCGTTGCAAAATCGCGCGCACGATGAGGTGACGGAGCGGCGCTGGCAGCGCGCGGAGGAGACGAACATCCGCGCCATGTGCGACGGCATCGAGCGGCGCATCGACGAGCCACGCGAGCGGATACGCGCACGGCACGAGCCAATGCGCGACGACCGCGTTAGCAGGACCGGCTGCGGCGAGCGCCCGCGTCAGCTGCCACGCGGTCGCGCCGAGCTCGAGCGCACGCCACGGTGCTTGCCGCAGACGGGCGGCAAAGCCAGGCCAGCCGAAGAGTCGCTCCGCGCCGAGCCAGTGGATCGTGATGCCATCGCGCTCTTCGCGATGAGAAGGGAGCCCCGGCGCAAGCACGTGCACGCGCACCCCGCGAAGTGCCAAGGCGCGCGCCTCGGTGGCGACGAAATGGCCGCCAGGATCGCCCGCATCACGGGGATACGAGGTCGTGAGAAAAACGACGGTCGCGCCAACGGCCTGGGGTTCCGAAGCATGCGGACCACCGCCGTGGGCGTCAGCGGACTGCGCCCCAGCGGAGTGCCCACCGGCCCAACCCGCACGGGCGGAATGCACACCCGCGGAAGGCGCCGATGCGGCACGCAAGTCGGCAGCGCAGCGGGAGGTCACTCGCCCCACGCTCTTCGCGCTAGCTACTCGCCGATGCGAATGCGCTTGCGGCGGCGGCGCGCGGCCTCGGACTCTTTTTTGCGGCGCTTGACCGAGGGCTTCATGTAGTGGCGGCGGCGCTTCAGCTCGCGGAGGATCCCTTCCGTTGCCAGCTTGCGCTTGAGGTGCTTGAGGGCACGCTCGATCCCGCGATCGCCGACGACGACCTCGAGGGGTTTGCACTGGATGGCTGCGCTGGGATTCTCGGGCACGATTCGCTTCCTCTTCTCTCGGTGCGGGCTGCGCGCACCACCTGGGCGGCGCAACGGGCCGCGGACCATGCCAGAGGTCCTAGCGACGCGCAAGCGTGATTCGTGCCCGCGATTCGTGCCCGTGTCGCGAGCGATTCGTGCCCGATTGTGCGCGATTCGCGCCTGCGACTCACGCTAGGAATTTCGCCGCGGCGATGCGGCGCGGTTGCGTTTCTTTGGCGCGGAGCGTAGCAACATGGCTCGCGCGTCACGCACCAATTCGGGGGCATGTCGAGCGCCTGCGATATCGACGGAGAACGACAATGAGCGAGCACTTCCGCATGAAGCTTCGACCCCTCGGCACTCGTCCTCGCGGCACTCGCGCAGCGTGCACCGAGAGTGGGGTGTGGCGCGGCCGGTTGCTGGCCGTGTCGATGGCTCTCGTCGCTGCTGCCTGCGGAAGCGACTTTGTGAGCGGCACCGGTGGCGGCACTGGCGCTGGCACGGGCAGTGGTGGCACCGGTGGCGGCGCTGCCTCATGCGACCCGGGCGCGACCGCGGCATGTTACGGCGGGCCTGCCGGCACCAAGGGCGTTGGCATGTGCACGGGCGGCGAGCGCACCTGTAGCGACGCGGGCACGTGGGGCATGTGCGACGGCGAGGTCGTGCCGGTGGACGAGAGCTGCGCGACCGCCGGCGACGACGACTGCAACGGCAAGGTGAACGAGGGCGGCGCCGACTGTGACTGCGTCCCCGGAGTGAGCGAGGCGTGCTACTCGGGCGCGGCGGCCACCCAAGACGTCGGCCCGTGCGTGGGCGGCACGCGGCTCTGCAGCGACGCGGGCAAGTGGGGCGCGTGCGAAGGCGAGGTCGTGCCCGGCACCGAGGACTGCGATGCGCTCCTCGTCGACGAGGATTGCGACGGCCAGACGAATGAAGGCGGCGCGGCCTGCGTCTGCGCGCTCGGCTCGCTCGAGGGCTGTTACACCGGCCCGGCCCCGACTCTCGGCGTCGGCAATTGCAAGGGCGGCTCGCACACGTGCAACACCGACGGCACCGCCTGGCTCGCGTGCACCGGCGAGGTCGTGCCGGCGACGGAGGATTGCTACGTCAAGGGCGACGAAGACTGCGAAGGCAACCCGTGCAGCGACGCGATCTTCAACTTCACCGCCGGCGGAGCCAACGCGAGCGCGTACGTCATCGACACCGCGTTCGATAGCGCCGGCAACGTGATCGCGGTCGGCTCGTTCCTGGGCACCGTCGCGATCGGCGGCCAGACCAAAGTGGCCCTCGGCAACGACGGCTTCATCGTGAAGCTCGACAAATCCGGCGCGGTCTTGTGGTCGGCGTACGCGACCGGTGCCGGCTACCAAGCGTTCACGGCGGTGGCGGTCGGCCCGGGTGACGAGGTCTTCGCCGCGGGCAGCTACGACGGCGTTTCAACATTCGGCGGCACCGCCCTCACGCTCGGTTCCAATGCCGTCCGCGGCGCCTTCGTCGGGAAGCTCGACTCGGCCGGAGTCTCCAAGGCGGTACAATTCGACTGGAACGGCTCCGGGACCATCGAGTTCACGGACATCGCGGTGAGCGCGACTCAGGTGGCTACGGTCGGTTCGCAAACCGGCAATTACGTTGTGGACGGGTTCAATTACAGCTGCTTTGACAAGGCCGTGTACGCCCAATACTGGACCACGGCGCTCGTGCCCACTGGCTCCTATGCCCCGGAGTTCATCGATGACACGGGCGACCAGCGCATCACCTCGGCGGCGTACGACGGGAACGGCAATCTCTTCGTCGCCGGGCTCTTCGATACCAACATCACCTTCGGCACCACGAAGACGACGACGACGAAGAACGACGATGCCTTCGTCGCGAAGCTGAACTCGGCCAAGGGGCAGGTCTGGATAAAGGCCTTCGCGACGACGGCCAAGGATGTCGTCCTCGGCCTCGATACCAATGCCAACGTCGGTGTCGGCGTGTCTTTCACGACCAGCATCAAGCCGGGCAGCCTGAGCATTCCCAGCGCCGGCAGCGACGACGTGATGCTTGCCGTCTACGGCTCGACTGGAACCCTCAAGTACGGCAAGGTCTTCGGCGACGTCGCGTCACAGCGCGTGTCCTCCGTGGCCTTCGACTCGAAGTCGCAGCTCGTCGCGGACGGTGCCTTCGGGGGGACGCTCGACTTCGGCGGCAAGCCGATGGTGAGCGGAATCGCCGGCGCGATGTACCTCGTGAAGCTCGACTGGGCCGTGAGCACGGTCAGTTGGAGTAAATCGATCTACACGGGCGCGGCCTTGTACCCGTACGGCCTCGCCGTGGGCTCCGGAGACCGCATCGCGCTCGGCGCCCTGTATGTCGGGACCCTCGATCTCGGCCTCGGACCGAAGACGAGCTTTGGCGGCGGCGGCTTCTACTTCGACGCGCTCGTCGCGGTTTTCAACCCCTGAGCGCGTCCGCAGGCACGGCCATGATCGCGGGACTGCCAGTGCGGTCCATGGGCACGGCCATGATCGCGGGAATTTCGGAGCGCCGCCCCGGGAGCTGAGCGCGCCCGGAGCCGGGTGCTGCCGGAGTTGGTTCGTCGCGGAGCTTACCGTGATGGCAATAACGATTTTCTCATAAACATGCCTTGCATGTAAGAATCATTCTAATTAAGCTCGGGGGATGCAAGCGACGGAGCGTGCCGCAAAGAAGTCCGCCACGGTCAAGTTGGCCGCGATGAAAGAAGAGCGGGCATCCCGGATGGTCGATGGGCTGCGCGGCGCGGGGCTCAAGCTCACGCCGCAGCGGCTCGCGCTCGTGCGGGAACTTGCCGGGGATGCCTCGCACCCGACAGCGCAAGAGCTGTTCGAGCGGCTGCGGCCGGCGCTACCGACGATGAGTTTCGCCACGGTTTACAACACGCTCGCGGCCCTGAGCGAGGCGCGGCTGTGTGCGACGCGTTCGCTGATGCGCGGGCCGGTGCGCTTCGACCCGAAGGTCGAGCCGCACGACCACGCGGTGTGCGGCGATTGCGGGCGTGTCACCGACGTGCCCATCCCCAGCGTGCCCGTGCGCAAGGATGGTGAGCGCGCGCGACGCATCGAGGGCTTCTCGGTGCACCATGTTGAGCGCGTTTACCGCGGAATTTGTGCGGACTGCCGACCGAAGTGACTCGGGTGACGGGTCGTCCGCCGGTCGCTGTGGCAAGGTCCGCCGGCGCCGAGCCAGTGAGCGAATTTGCCAGTGACCGAATGCCAGTGACCGAATGCCAGTGAGCGAATTTGCCAGTGACCGAATGCCAGTGACCGAATGCCGGTAACCGAACTTGCCAGTGACCCCATGTCAGTGACCCACGAGGAGAAACCCATGTCGAAGTTAGATGGAACCAAGACCCACCAAAACCTGAAGGATGCCTTCGCGGGCGAGTCGCAAGCGAACCGCCGCTATCTCTATTTTGCAAAGGTCGCCGACATCGAGGGTTACCCCGAGGTCGCGGGCCTGTTCAAGGACACGGCCGACGGCGAGACCGGCCACGCGCACGGTCACCTCGACTACCTGAAGCAGGTGGGCGATCCGGCGACGGGCAAGCCCATCGGCTCGACCGGTCTCAACCTCGCGGCGTCCGTCGCGGGCGAGACGCACGAGTACGAGACGATGTACCCCGGCATGGCGAAGACCGCTCGCGAAGAGGGCTTCAGCGACGTCGCCGAGTGGTTCGAGACGCTCGCCAAGGCAGAAAAGTCGCACGCTGGCCGCTTCGCCAAGGCGCTCGCCACTCTCGACTGAGCCAGCCTCAACGGAGCGTCCTGCGATCGAGCCACGCCGCGAGCTCGTTCTTTCGCGGCGACGTTGCGCGTACGCCGGCGGGGTCATTCGATGTCCCGTCGGCGCGCGTGCGTCGATGCGTGGTTACGCCGTGTCTCATCGCCAACCGCAAGCTCACGGCAAGCTGACCGCAAGCTCACCGCACCATGACCGCAAGCTGACCGCACCATGAGCGCCATCCCCCGAGCACCCGCATCGCCGCCGGCGAAGGCGCCGCACGATCCGCGGTATTTCGAGCCGCGCGATCTCGAGACGGAGCTGCGTCGTACCTTCCAGATTTGCCATGAATGCCGGATGTGCGTGAACTATTGCGGCTCTTTTCCGGAGCTGTTCGCGCGGGTCGATCGGGACATCGAATCAGGCAAGGCCGAAGGGGCAGAGGCGCTCGACGCCGCCGATTTTCGCAAGGTCAGCGAGGAGTGCTGGCAGTGCAAGCTCTGCTACATCAAGTGCCCGTACACGGCCGACGAAGGTGCGCGGGAGCTGCTCGATTTTCCACGCTTGATGGCGCGCGAGAAGGCCGTGCGGGCGGCGCGCGAGGGTGTGACGCTCGTCGATCGCGTGCTCGGCGAGCCGCAGCTCATCGGCCAGCTTGGCTCGGGGATGTTCGCCCCGATGGGCAATCTCATCCAGAAGAGTCAGCTCCTCCGGAAGGTCCAAGAGAAGCTCACGGGGATCTCGGCCGAGTTTCCGCTGCCGCCGCTTGCGCCTGTGCCGTTTCCAGCGTGGTTCGCGAAGCACGAGCCGCTCCAGCGAGCTGGGGACGCGGGCACCGTCGTGTTGTTCGCGACCTGCTACGGCAATTTCAATACGCCGAGCGTGCCGCGCGCCGCCGTGCGTGTGCTCGAGCATGCGGGCTACGCGGTGCGGCTCGTCGCCGAGACCTGCTGCGGAATGCCGAACCTCGACGGCGGCGATGTCGAGCGCTTCGTCGCGAAGGTCAAGGCGAACGTCATCGCGCTCTTGCCCGACGTCGCCCGGGGCGCGCTCGTGCTCGTGCCGCAGCCGACCTGCGCGTACACGATGAAGCGCGAGTGGCACGAGTACGTCCCGACCGAGGCGACCAAGCAGGTGGGCGAGGCCACGCGCGATCTGATGGAGTTCATCGAGCAGCTGCGAAAATCGGGCGCGCTCCCGACCCAGGGCATGCACGCGGGGCTCTCCGGGCTTGGCAAGGTCAGCTACCACGCGGCGTGTCACCTGCGCGCGCAGAAGATCGGCTTTCCTGCGGCGCGCGTGTTGAGCCGAGTCTTGCCCGATACCCAAGTCGAGATCGTTCAAGAGTGCTCCGCGGTCGACGGCACCTGGGGCATGAAGGCCGAGCACTACGAGACGGGCCGCCGGTACGCGCAAAAGCTCGTGAACGCGATGGACGCGGGCGCTCCCGACGTCATCACCACGGACTGCGGCCTCTCGGCGCTGCGGCTCGCGCAGGAGACCGGCAAAGAGGTAATTCACCCGATCGAGGCGCTCGCACGCGCCTATGGACTGGAGGCATGATGTTGAAGGTTGACCGCTCCGAGCTGCTCCCGATTGGCGAGTACGAGAACATCCGCGAACACTTTCGGCGCCGAATCATCGCGGAGAAACAGCATCGGCGCGCGAGCGTGGGGCCGCATATCTCGGTCACGTTCGAGAACCACGACACCGTGCTCTTGCAGATCCAAGAGATGCTTCGCACCGAGCGCATCACGAAAGAGGCTGCGATTCAGCACGAGCTCGACACCTACAACGAGCTGGTACCCGGGCCCGCGCAGCTGAGCATGACGCTCTTCGTCGAGATCCCCGAGCAAGCGGAGCGCGACCGGATGCTGGTGGCGCTCGCGGGCCTCGAGTCGAGCGTGTTTCTCGAAGTCGACGGAGTCCTGGTCGCGGCGCACAGCAGCGAGCGCGATGGAGCCGAGCCGGGGCGCACGACGGCGGTGCATTACTTCCTCGTCGAGCTGCCCGCGGACCAAGCGGCCTCTCTCGCCGGTCGCGAGCCGCCGGTCGCGCTCGTCGTCGACCACCCCGCGTACCGCCACCGCGCCGACCTTCCGCCCAACGTGGTCGCACAGCTCGCGGGCGATCTCGCGTGATCGCAGCGACGGCACGGGAACCCGAACGGCACGACGACAAGTACGCGGACGCTGCCGCCATTTCAGCGGCGCAGGGGCGTCGCGACGTAGCGCTCATCAGCGGCGTGAGCATCTCGAGCGTGGACACGAACAGGGCGTAGGCGCATGAACTACCGGAAATTTCGGCAATTCTGATGCTGACCATCGAGCGACAGGTGCGATTTGAGGAGGTCGATGCGGCCGGGATCCTCTTCTTCGCGCGGTACGCCACCTACGCGCACGACGCGATGGAGCGACTCTTCGACGGGCTCGCGGGCGGCTACGTGGCGCTGACCATGAAGCGGCGGATCGGCATGCCGGCGGTGAGGCTCAACTGTCAATTCTCGGCGCCGCTTCGCTATGGCGACATCGCGTGCATCACGGTCTCGACGACGCGCATCGGCAACCGCAGTGTAGAGCTCGGCTATCGCATCGTTCGCAAGCACGACGGTGTCCTCGCGGCTACCCTCGGGCACACGGTCGTGACGACGGATCTCGATCGACTGCGTTCTTGCGACATGCCCGCGGACGTGCGGGCGCTCCTCACCGCGCACCTCGATGCCGCAGCGCCGTGACGCCACGGCTCGCTACGCTTCGATTCCCCACCAGAACGCGAGGGCGAGCTTGTCCTTCGAGGCGCGACGAAATCCGGGGCCGATGAGCACTCCTTCGTCGACGCGGCGCAGCTCGCAGACGAAGGACGTCGCGGGCCACAAGTTGCCGACGCCGTCATGCCGAAAGACCAGCGCCGTGCGTCCGTCGAGGTTCGATGGCTCGGGCTCGCAGCGAAAGCGCGTCGCTGAGCGGCCGAAGAGCAGGTGGCGGCCCGTAGTCCCGCCCGCGTCGAAGGCACCCCCGCGCCACGGCACGAGGTGATTCGCGATCGCGCGCACGAAAGACCCCGTCAGCGCATGCACGTTGGCGAGACCTTCGAACGCGAGCACTCGCCCCGCTGCTTCTGCAAGCTTCGTCGTATCGGCCACTGTTGCAAGCTCCGTCGCGTCGGCCATGCGACCCGTGTCGAAGAGGTCGCGCAGCGCATCGGGGTGCGCGCCCACGAGCGCATCGAGCGAGGGTACGCGGACCATCGTCTTCGACCGCGACGCGCCCCGTTCCGCACCGTCGTCGCTACAGCTGGCTCCCCTCAACTCGGCTCCCATCGTCTCGGCTCCCCTCAACTCGGCTCCCATCGTCTCGGCTCCCCTCATCTCGGAGAGGGCCCCCCGCGTCTCACACTCAGGTTCGTCGGTCAATCGATGCCGACGAGGCGATGCCGACGATGCGCTCGTAGCAGCGGCGAATGCGCTCGGTGACGTGACGGTAGCGCGCGATCAACAGGCTCGCGGGCTCTGGTCCGCCGAGTCCCATGCGGCGCGCGAGCGGGACGACTCCGGCGGCGCCCGCTTCGAGCAAATGCGTCGCGTCGTCGTGCACGATTCGCAGCCGCTGCTCGAGTTTGCGAAGGAAGGCGTAGCCGTCACGCAGGGTGTGCGCATCTTCGTCGTCGAGCGCGCCGATGGCCGCGAGAGCGTCGATGGCCGTGCCCGTGTCCGTCGTGCGAACGCGCGCGTCGCCGCCGTGCCGTAGCTGCAAGAGCTGCACGCCCAGCTCGATGTCGACGAGACCGCCGCGCCCGACCTTCACGTCGAAGCGGCCCTCCCGCTCGCGCCCAAGCTCACGCTCCATGCGCTCGCGAAGGTGATGCACATCCGCCGCGATCGCGCGCGCATCGCCTCCCCGCTCGTAGGCTGCGCGGTGGGCGCTCTCGAGCATGCGGGCGCCGAGCTCGCGATCTCCGGCGGCGATCCGCGCGCGCAAGAGGGCGAGTCGCTCCCAGGTCGCTGCGCGCTCGCCGGTCGGCTCGGTGTCGTGACGCTCGGTGTGATACCGGGCGAAGGCGTCGAGCGAGACGACCAGCATGCCGTGCGAGCCGCTCGGGCGCAGGCGCGTGTCAAGCTCGTAGCCCGTTCCTTCCGCGTGCGGCATCGACACGAGGTGGATGATCTTGCGCGAGCAGCGCGTGAAATAACGGACGGCGTCCTCGTCCGGCGCGGTGCTCGGCTCGAACAAGAAGAGCACGTCGAGATCGGAGCCGTAGCCGATGTCGCGACCGCCGAGCTTGCCCATGGCGATGAGCGTGAGTCCGCGCACGGGCTCGCCCGGCCCGACCCCGAGCGCCATGCGTGTGGCCGCTTCGAGGACGGCTTCGGCGAGCTCGGAGAGCACCAGCGTTGCATCGCGCGTGTCGAGATCACAGGCGAGATCGGCGAGCGCGACTTGTACCGCCACGCGGCGCTTGGCCGAGCGAAGGGCGCCGACGAGCCGCTCCGTGCGGGCCTCTTCATCCTCGTCCGGAACGTGCAGCGCGTGCGCGGAATGGAACGCGCGTTCTATTTCTGCGCGTGCATCGGACGCGGTCGGTATCTGCGCTTCGAAGAGCACCAGATCGGCAAGATTCGGTCTCGTGGCGACGGCCTCTCCCACGAACGCGCTCGCTCCAAGCACCGTGACGAGACGCCGGATCGCGGCCGGCTCCTCCGCGAGGAGCTTCATGTACACCTCGGGGTGTCGGACGCGCTGAGCGAAGCGCAGCAGATAACGCGTGGCCTGCTCGGGATCGGCGGCGCCGCGGACGGCATCGAGCAACGTCTCGCACACCACGGGGTAGAGCTCGTAGGTGCGAACGCCGAGGAGCGAGCTGGGGTCGCGCGCCATGTCGATGAGAGGTCGGGCGAGGTCTCTCGGGGTCGGCACGCCCGCGTCATCGAGCGCCCGAGTGACGCCATCGATGTCGCCAGCGTGCAGGGCAGCGATCACCCGTGCCCAGTGGCGCGCTTCGGCATTGCCGTGAGGGACCAGAGTCGCAAAAAGCGCGGAAATTCTGGCTCGATGTGTTGCCAGCGCGAGGGCGAGCGCGGTCTTGTCGGCGAACCCAAGGGCGCGGCCGAGGCGCTCGAGCTCGGCCTCGTCCGCCGGCATGAGGTGCGTGTGTTGACCCGTGGCGCTCTGCACCGCGTGCTCGGCGCGTCGCAACGTTGCATAGGCGTTCGCGAGGTCGTCCGCCTCAGCCGCAGTCAAGAGCCCCGCCGATGAGAGCCGCATCGCCGCATCGACGGTCGTGCGCGCGCGCAGCTTCGGATCGCGGCCGCCCCAGATGAGCTGCAGCGTCTGCACGAACATCTCGGCCTCGCGAATGCCGCCCGGTCCAAGCTTGAGGTCGCGACTTGGATCGACGGAGAGCTCCGTCCGCGCGCGCCCCACGAGCTCTACCATCGTGTGCGCGATCCGCGGGTCCACCTGCCGTCGCCACACGAAGGGACCGAGCGCATCGAGGAGCGCGTCGCCGAGTGCGAGATCTCCGGCCACGGGTCGTGCGCGCAACAAGACGGCGCGCTCCCACTGCCGCGCGAACGATTCGTAGTAACGCTCCGTCGCCGCCACCGAATTCACGAGCGGACCGGCGCTGCCCTCGGGACGAAGACGCAAATCGACGCGCCACACGAACCCGTCCTCGCTCACGTCATCGAGCGTGGCGGTCATGCGGCGCACGACCCTCGTCCAAAGTTCGTTCGCACTACGGGCGTCCGCGTCCAGAGGGGCGCCGACGATTTCGATCTCATCGGTGTCGTAGACACTCACCAGATCGATGTCCGAGCCGGCGTTGAGCTCGTGTCCGCCGAGCTTGCCCATGCCAAGGACGACGAGGGTGCTCGCCGTGCCGTCGAGGCGCGTGGGCTTGCCAAAGCGCGCGAAGATGCTGCGCTCGGCCTCGGACAGCGCCGCTTGCACGGTGAGCTCCGCGAGACCGCTAAGCTCTCGGGCAGCGCGGGCGATGTCGAGCCCGCCAAGCTCGGGCGTAAGCAGCTCGAGCAGCGCGATACGGATCCGCTCGCGGCGCGCCACGATGCGCAGCTCACGCCGGAGCTCGTCGCCATCGAGCCGCGCAAGTCTCTGTTGCACGAGCGCGCGTTCGGCGGGGCGCAGCGGCCGCGCTTCCGGGAGCAGCTCAGGCATGCGCGCGAGCGAGACCGCGATCGCGGGGTGCGCCGTGGCCAGCAAAACGGCGAACGCGAGAGCACGCTCGGAGCGGTACTTTGGCGCTAGCTCGACGCGCATTTGGGCGGCGCGGACCGCATCGATCGCGTGCGCGTGTCGCAGCAGCTGGTCGGGGCTCGGCATGCGACTCGCGCGGGAGCATCGTCCGACAGCGCCGAAAATAACAGGCCGAAAATGACCGCGATCCGGGCAAATTCAACGTCGTGTTGCGCTACGATGGCGGCGTGACGTTGCTCTTCCTCTCGGACGTTCATGGCTACGCGGATGCGCTCGCCGCAGTCCTCGCAACGGCGGAGCGACGGAGTGATTCGCGGGTCCTCGTCGCCGGCGATCTGTCATCGAGCGTCTCGGCAAGTTGCCCGAGGTCGTACGCCAGCCGCTCAACGGCGGGGGCTACCTGCTGATGGTGCACGGTTCGCCGCGTGATCTGCTCGAGCAGCTCACCCACGGCATGTCCGACGAAGCGCTCGCGCATGCCGCCTTCATTGACGACGCCGGAGGTGCTATCAAGCTCGAACAATTCACAGTGCCGCTCGGGCGAGCGCAGCGTGAGATCGGCGCCGCGGTGCGATGAGCAACAAGTTCAAGCAAGACGACCTGGAGACCACCCGCGTCTCGAGCCTAGAGCAGCTGAAGCAGGAGCTGGCGTTTCGGTCCCAGCGTGATCGCGCTTATCTCATCGTCCTCGCCGGGGCGGAGGTCGGCAAGATGTTCAAGCTCGGCGACGGTACGACCACGATCGGACGCTCGTCGCGCGCGGACATTTGCGTGGAGGATGACAGCATCTCGCGCATGCACGTGAGGCTCACGATGGACGGCCCGAGGGTCTCGCTCGAAGACCTTGAGAGCAGCAACGGCACGCTCGTCAATGGCGACCGCATCCAAATGGTCGAGCTTCAGGACGGCGACAAAATTCGCCTCGGCGACACGACCATCCTGAAATTCACTTTCCACGACCGGCTCGACGAGAGCTTTCAGCAGCGCATGTACGACGCCGCGCTTCGCGATGCGCTCACGAGCGCGTTCAACAAAAAGTACTTCGTCGACCACCTCGCGCTCGAGATCTCGTACGCACGACGGCACGGCACGATCTTGAGCTTGATCATGTTCGACATCGACCATTTCAAGCAGGTCAACGACACCCATGGTCACGTCGCCGGAGATCAGGTGCTCGTGCGGCTCGCGGCGGTCGTGCACGCGCTGCTACGTAACGAAGACGTGTTCGCGCGCTACGGTGGAGAAGAGTTCTGCGTCGTGCTCCGCGGGATCGCGCTTCCCGATGCGGGCCGGCTCGGCGAGCGCATTCGCAGCGCGGTCGAGACGGCGCCCTTCGTCATCGAGAAGGGGAGCATCTCGGTCACGGTCAGCGTCGGAGTCGCCGAGTACCGCCAAGGCAGCGAAGATCCGCTCGAGCTGGTCGGGGCCGCCGACGGCGCGCTCTACGCTGCCAAGAACTCGGGTCGCAACCGCGTGCTGCTCAAGTCCGATTAGTGCGCCGAAGCCATCACGTCGAGCGACTATCCCGACAGCGGGGTGAGCCACGCGCGCAGGGTCGGGCCGAGCACCCGTGGTGCGCGCCGCAGGTGAGCGAGCGAGCGCGAGCCGGTGAGCAACATCACCGCGCGGAGTTCACGTTCGATGCGCTGGAGGTAGGCGCGGGCTTCCGCTGGGCCGCCGCGATCGAGCGCGATGAGGACGGGGCGCGCGATGGCGACCGCGTCGGCGCCGAGGGCGATCGCGCGGGCCGCGTCGAGCCCGGTCTGAATGCCGCCGCTGCCGAGCACGGTCTCGAAGGACGGACTCGCGGCCCGCGCGAAGGAGATCGCCGCCGCGGTTGGAATGCCCCAGTCGCGCAACAGCTCGCCGAGCGCGCGCTGATCGTCATGCTCGCGCGCCCGCAGCGTCTCGACCGCGACCCAGGACGTGCCGCCTGCGCCCGATACATCGACGTGACGGACACCGAGCGACGCGAGCCGTGCAGCCGTTCGCGGCGACAGCCCGCACCCGGTTTCTTTGGCGACGACGGGGATCGGCAGATGCACGACCAGCTCGGCGAACGTGTCCGCGAGCCCTGAAAAATCGCGATCGCCGCCGGGCTGCACCAGCTCTTGCGCAACGTTGAGGTGAATGCACATGGCGTCCGCGCCGACCGCCCGTGCGAGCTCTGCGACGCGCTCGGGCCCCGCCAGCCGCGCTTGCACCGCGCCGAGATTGCCGAGGAGCAGCGTCGTGGGGGCCACGCTGCGCACGAGGTAGCTCGCGTCGTCGGGACACGCGAGCATCGGGCGCTGGCTGCCGAGGCCGAAGCCGTAGCCACACTCTTCTGCGATGCGCGCCAGTTGATGATTGACGCTCGCGGCGCGCTCGCTGCCACCCGTCATGCCGGCGAGCACGATGGGCGCTCGCAGTGTTTTTTCGAACAGGACGACCCGCGTGTCGAGCTCGCCGTCGGCGAGGCCGGGCAGCGCGTCGTGAAGCAGCTCGACCGCTTCGAGCAGCGTCGACTTGTGCGCGAACCCCACGTCTTCTCGCGCGCACAGCTCGAGGTGCTCATCCTTGCGGCGGCCGATCGACATCGCACCTTCGTCATACGTTTGCCGTGCGGGCGCGGGAGATATTTCCGCCCGCCAGGCTTGCCCGAGCACTCGCACCGGATCCTTCGAAACGATGCGTTCTCGTGGGTCATGCGTTCTCGTGGGTGATGCGTTCTTGCGCGTCATTGACACGCGTTCCGGGTGCGGCTCGGATGCCCCATGTCGCAAGCTTCGATGCCAGGGATGGAGCGCGTTGCACAGGCTGCGCTCGAGCTCGTCACGGACGGCATGGCGCTCGGCCTCGGGACCGGGCGTGCCGCGGAGGCGTTCATTCGCGGACTCGGCGAGCGCGTGCGCGGCGGGCTTCGGGTCAGCGGCGTCGCCACATCATTGCGCTCCGAAGAGCTGGCGCGCACGATGGGGATCGAGCTGGTCAGCCTCGAAGACACGCCCAGCCTCGACATCGCCTTCGACGGTGCTGACGAGGTGACGCCGGCGCTCGACTTGATGAAGGGGCTTGGCGGGGCGCTCTTGCGCGAGCGCGTCGTCGCGAGCTTGGCGCGGCGTTTCGTCGTCCTCGTCACGCCCGAAAAGCGCGTCCCCGCACTGTGCACGCGCGCTCCCGTGCCGATCGAAATTGTCCCGTTCGCGGTGGCACCCGTGCGGCGCAGTCTCGCCGCGCTCGGGGCCGATCCGGTTGTACGTCTCGCGTCCGACGGAGCGCCCTACCGCACCGATAACGGTAACGCCATCGTCGATGCGCGCTTCGCACCGCTCGCCGACGCGGCCACGACCGACCGGGCGATCCGCGCTCTGCCCGGAGTGGTCGATACCGGCATGTTCCTCGGCATGGCGCAGCTCGTTTGGGTCGGCGAGGACGATGGCCTCGTGCGTCTCGAGCGGGTCTGACGTCGCTCGCGCTATTTGTTCTCGTGCCCGTCGCGCCTCGCGCTAGAAGCGGCCAGACCTTGGGGGTAAGAGGAACGTTCCATGACTGCGACGGTCGCACAGGCACTCTCTCACGCCGAGTCGGCGCTTCCATCGACGCTCGACGCGCTCCGTAAATTGGCGCAAATTCCGGGCATTTCCGCGGATCCAGCGCCAAACGCCGAGCTCGCCAAGAGCGCCGCAAACGTAGCCGCGTGGATGACGCGCATCGGCCTCGAGCGGGTCGAGGTGCTCGAACTTCCGGGGGTCCATCCCTACGTCTACGGCGAGTGGCTCCATGCGCCCGGCGCGCCGACGGTGCTGCTCTACGCGCACCATGACGTGCAGCCACCGGGACGGCCTACCCACTGGAAGTCGCCGGCGTTCGAGCCGGCCGAGCGCGACGGTCGCCTCTACGGTCGCGGCGTCGTCGATGACAAGGCCGGCGCGGCGATCCATTTCGCGGCGGTCGAGGCGTACCTGAAAAACGGCGGCTTGCCGCTCAACGTCAAGATCGTGATCGACGGCGAAGAAGAGATCGGCTCCGAGCATCTCGAAGAATTTCTGGCGGCTTACCGCGAGCGTCTCGACGCCGATGTCATCGTGCTCACGGACACCGCGAATCTCGCAGCCGGTCTGCCGTCTATCACCTACGCGCTGCGCGGAATCGTGGTGGCCGACGTGGAGCTGCGCGGCCTCGATCACCCGCTTCACTCGGGCATGTGGGGCGGGCCGATCCCCGATCCGGCGATGGCGATGTGCAAGCTCTTGGCGAGCCTCGTGGACGACCACGGCCGGCTCGCGATCCCTGGGATTTACGAGCAAGTACAGCCGCTGCGCGACGTGGACCGAGCGCGCCTCGCCCAGCTTCCGTACGAGGAGGCAGCGTTTCGCAAGGACGCGGGGCTCCTCGACGGCGTCGCGATGTCGGGCGAGCCGGGCTTCAACACCTACGAGCTAAGCTGGCACCGTCCGTCGTTGACGATCAGCGCGCTCGAGGCCGCCCCGCTCAAGGGCGCGTCGAATCAGATCGTCGACTCGGCGCGCGCCCGCATCGGGATCCGCACCGTGCCCAACATGGTCGGCAGCGAGGTCGCCGACTCCCTCTGCGCCCACCTGAAAGCGCACACTCCGTGGGGCATGCAGCTCACGACGAAGGTGCGCGGCTCGGGCGGATGGTGGACGACGACGCCCGAGGGGCCGGCGTTCAGCGCGTGTGAGCGGGCGTTGAAGAGCGGCTTCGGCGTCGAGCCCGTATACATCGGCTGTGGCGGTTCGATCCCGTTCGTCGAGCCGTTTGCGCGCGTCCTTGGCGGCGTGCCCGCGCTGCTCGTCGGTCTCGAAGATCCGATCTGCAACGCTCACTCGGAGAACGAGTCGCTCCTCATCAGCGATTTCCAGAAGGCGATCGCAAGCGCGATCCACCTCTACGACGAGCTCTCGCGCCTGCCGCGTTGATCGCAGCCGCGCGTATCTTCGCAGCGAGCCCTGAGTGCGGGGCGCTGGTCGTCGGCCCTTAGAATGTGCCGAACGCGCCGGCGCCGGCGAACTCGGGCGAGAGCAGCGGCGCGAACGTCCATCGCGCGGACGAGGCCTCGCCGCGATTCGTCGACACCGCGGGCTCGGTGCTCGTCGGCTCGGTGCTCGTCGGCGCGGCGCTGTCCGGTGTGGACGCGAGGAAGTGCCACGCGAGCCCACCACCCACGGCGAGCACGCCGCCGCCCAGTGCACCGATGCCGATCCATTGAAGCGTCAAGCCTGTGTTGCCCGCGGCCGCCTCCGCCGGCGTGATCGTGCACCCCTCGCGATTGCCGGCGCAAAGCGCGTCGATCTTGCTGACCTTCGCGCTTCCGACGGCGAGCAAAACTCCGCCCGCGATCGCGACAGCGCCGCCGGTGCCGGTGATCACCCACGGCCAGGCCCCCGGCCCGCCGCTGCTCGCTCCATCGGGGGCTGCACCATCGTCGATCGGTGGCGGTGTTACCTCTGGCTTTAGCTCCGGCTTTAGCTCCGGCTTTAGCTCCGGCTTTACCTCTGGCTTTAGCTCCGGCTTTAGCTCCGGCTTTAGCTCCGGCTTTAGCTCTGGCTTTAGCTCTGGCTTTACCTCTGGCGGTGGGGTCACCGTCGGCGTCGCGGCCGCGGCCTCGAGGTTCTTCACCTTCTCGATGATCCCCGGATCTGCCTCGGCGCCGGAGCGCGCGATGTACTCGCGAAACGCACCGATCGCGGCGTCGCGTTGGCCCAGCTTTTCGTGCGCGTTGCCGATGTTGAGCAGCAGCATGTGCGCCTTGCAGTCAAAGCGGTAGGCCTTGGTCCACGAGGCGATCGCGTCGTTGTAGAGCGCACTCGAGAACTCCCGCTTGGCGACCGAGTGCAATGCTTTCGCAGTCTCCTGATCCTGCTTGGTGGGCGCGTTCGGGCACGGCGGATACACCGTCGCCGCGGGCGCTGCAGCCGCGGTCGAGGCGAGAAACACGGCGCACACGAAAGACCCCAAAAACTCAATCCGCTTCACGCGCGCAGCCTATGCGCTTCCCCGCTCGGAGAGCCAAGAAACTCACTTAGAGAGCCTTACCCGGGACAGCGGGGCGAAGTGAGCAGCTGCTATAGTCCGCCGCGAGTCCCATGCTCGGTGATCGGCACCAAATTCTCGTCGTCGATGACGAGGCGAATCTCCGCCGCGTGCTCGCGGCCCAGCTCGAACGCGACGGCTACGAGGTCCACACGGCCCAGGACGGTGGCCAGGCGATCGAGTTCATCCGCGAGCACCATGTCGATCTCGTCATCACCGATCTCCGGATGCCGCGCGTCAGCGGGATGGAGCTCTTGCGGCTCATGCAGACCGAGGAGCCCGAGCTCCCGGTCGTCATCCTCACCGCGCACGCCACGGTCGACACGGCGGTCGATGCGCTCAAGCTCGGCGCGGTCGACTACATCTCGAAGCCCTTCGATCAAGAAGAGATCCGCCGCGCCGTCCGCAAGGCGCTGCGCATCGCCGAGCTGTCCCATCGCGACGCGTCTCACCCCGGTGCGCGCGGTCTGCCCGAAGGTACGCGCTTCGGAATCCTCGGTGGCAGCAAGCCGGTGCGTGACCTCTACGCTCTGCTCGACCGCGTCGCCGACACGCCGACGACCGTGCTCGTCACCGGTGAGAGCGGTACCGGAAAAGAGCTCGTCGCCCGGGCGCTCCATGAACATTCGAGTCGCGCCGGCCGCCCCTTCATCAAGGTGAACTGCGCGGCCATTCCGGAGGCGCTGGTCGAGTCCGAGCTCTTCGGCTACGAGCGTGGCGCGTTCACGGGGGCGGTGACCTCGAAGCCGGGCCGCTTCGAGCTGGCGCACGGCGGGACTCTGTTTCTCGATGAAATCGGCGAGATCCCGCTCGACATGCAAGCGAAGCTCCTGCGCGTCTTGCAAGACTCCGAGCTCGAGCGCGTCGGTGGCACCAAGACCATTCGCGTCGACGTGCGTCTCGTCGCAGCCACCAATCGCGACGTGCGACGTGAGCTCGCCGCGGGCCGCTTCCGCGAGGACCTTTACTATCGCCTCAACGTCGTGCCGATCGATCTGCCGCCACTTCGCGATCGCGCGGAGGACATTCCGCTGCTCGTGAGTTGCTTCATCGAGAAGTTGAACTTGCGTCTCGGTAAGCGCGTCACCGGGATCGACGACGCCGCTGCGCTACGCCTCTCGCAATACCGTTG
>SHZB01000133.1 GCA_009692485.1 Myxococcales bacterium | reverse complement strand
CCCAACGAATTGCCATGTTCATTTCGCCACTCCTGGACCGGTGGACCTCATGGCCCCCCGAGGATGGAACGGTACGCGCTCATAAAAAAAAAGTATCGAGTTTTGTGGACTGGTGTCTTCGCATGCTTACCCCGCTTGATTGTGAGACTTATCCCGTGACGGCCGTTAAGGCCGTTAAGGTGTCGCGAGCACATGATCTGTCCGCTCGCGAGATCACGTGATCTGTCCGCTCCATCGGCGGGCGTAACAAGGCGGGATGGATCCCGGTCGTTACGCCGCGCCGCTTTGGGAGCAGGCGATGAAGGTTCAAGAAGTGCTGTTGAGGGCGATGAGCAAGGAAGTCACGTGGCTCGAGGCCGCCGACATCCTGCGCGTGACGCCGCGAACGATGCGACGCTGGCGCTGGTGGGGATGTCCTGGCCGCCGGACTCGCCGGGGCCGCCGGGGCCCGCCGTCGTCGAGCGCCGCAGAAGCTCGGTCCGCTCTGACACGGTCTGGCTGACGACCAGCTCAGCTGCGCACTCGCACGAGGCGTTCGAGCGCGGCGACATCCGCGAGATCCTGCGGTCTCGCCGCGGCGCGCTTGTTCGTGATCAGGTCGCGGATGCCGATCACGGCGACTCTCAGGCCCGGCGCAAACTCCGCTTCGATGCGGTGCGGCCAGCACTGCTCGAACTCGACCCCGGAAATTGTCGACTTTCCAGTGGAGCCGATCCGGACGCTCGACGCTCTCCACGTCGCATCCGCGCTCGTCTGGGAGAGCGGAATCGGTGCGACCGCCGTGGTCTCGTTGGACGAGCGAGTCCGCGACAACGCGCGCGCGCTCGGAATGAAGGTGTACCCGGCCCGACCGTGAGCAGCTTGAGTGAACTGCCCGATCAACACTGGCGGCTGCTCAGAACGAGAATCCCGCCCTGCCAGCGGGTAGCAGTTCTAGGTCGATGTCGCCGCGGTCGGCGGGCCGCTCGAGCAGCAGCGCCGACGTGACCACGACGCCCATCACCAGCACAGCTGTGACTCTGCTCCAGAACCACGAGCACTCGTGAATCGGTGTCGTCGGTTGCAGCGCGATCGAGGTCGCTTGGTGACGCCGCCGAGGGTCGCCATGCCTGCTCGCGGACCGCTCCCGCTGCGGTGATGCCGAGCAAAGTCGCCAAGCTCGATGACGCGACCAAGGCTCGCCCGGCCGACTCGCGCGCCGGCAACGCGAGGCCGGCGGAGGATCACCTTCGATAAATGCTGGGGCAACAACGACAGCGGCCAGCTCGGGCTGGGCGACACGAAGAACCGCGGCGATGCGGCGGGCGGCATGGGCGATTTTCTCAAGCCGGGCATGCTCACGGGGCCTTCAGTGCGCGTTTTTCAGGCGCGGCGGCTTGTCTTTTCTGGCCGTCTTGCGAGCTTCGCTTCGAGGCGCGTCGCGCGACGTCGTGAGGCCTCGTGCTCTTCGCCGGTGCCAGCGAGCACGAGCGCGAGGGCACGGCCGGGCGCGCGGACGTGGTGCTCATAGAGCTTGGCCAGCGCGAGGCGCAGCTCGGCCTCGTCACGCCGCTCGCGAAGTCGCTCGAGATCGCGGAGCGCGCCGGCATCATCGCCTCCGCGGCGCTTGAGGTGGGCGCGAACCCAAAGCGGCTCGTGGGCGAGCGCGAGCCTCGAGTCGCGCTGAAGGTCCGCGCCTAGCCGCTCGACCGCGAGTACCGCGAGCTCCGCGGTGATGGTCGCCTCGGACGCGGCACCCGTGCGTCGCATCAGCCGCGCGATCGACGCAAGCTCACTCGGCTCGAGCCCACGCTCAGCCGCCTCATGGTGAGCGAGCGGGCGCCCGTAAAATCCGAGCAGCGCCGCTAGCGTCACGACGTCGTGCTCGTTGTGCACCACGACCTCCGCGAGTCCGACCTCGTCCCGGTCGCGCAAGAATTGCTGATACCGCCTCGCGACCTCCGCGCCGCCCACGTCCGGGCCGCGGTGAAAACGCAGGACCTCGCGCTCGACCTGCGAGAGCGTCTTCTTGAAGTCGCGGCAAGCGTGAACGCGGCGGGCGACGTGCAGGAGATCGACGTGCGGCAGCGCAAAGAGTTGGGCCTCGCGCCTTCCGAGCGCCATCGTCGCGCGCGCCCGTAAAAGCGGCAAATCGAAGGATTTTCCGTTGAAGGACACGAGCACCTCGGCGTGCTCGAGCCGCTCGCACACGGCCGCCATCATCGCCGCCTCGTCGTCGAGCTCGCGCAAGAAGTGTTGCTCCAAGACGAGGACCTCAGCGCTCGGCTCGTACCAGGCGAGCCCCACCAGAAACGCGCGGTTGGCAGTGCCGCCGCCGAGGCCGCTCGACTCCACATCGAGGAACAGCGCGCGCCCGCAGCCGAGCTTCGACAAGCGCGGCTCGATCGCCAACAGGGCAAGCAGCCGCGCGTCCGCATCGAGCGCCTCGCCAAGCCGCACCTCGCCGACGCGCCGCTCGAGACCAAATCGCACGAGCCGCCGCAACATCGTGCCGTGCGCTCCGACCCGCGCATCGAAATCGAGCCGCCCGCGCTCTCCCGCTGCGGCACGCACGAGCATGCGTGAGGCTGCCTCACTCGGGAGCTCCGACCGCGCCGGCACGCTCTCGCTCGTAGCCACGGGCGCGCCCAGTGCCACCGATCCTTTCGTAGCACGCAGCGCATCGAGTCGCGCGAGGCGGCCACGCAGCGAGCTCATCGCGGCGGGTCGTCCCGAACGGGCGCGGGCTCGCCACGCTCCGACAGCAGGACCCCATGCGCCGCAGTTGCACCTTCAGCGATCGCCGCGAGCACGCGATCGGCAGCGACGGCGAGCTCCTCCGGCGTGCCGCGATTGTCGAGGACGTGGTCGGCTTGCTTCAGGCGCTCGGCGAGCGGGAGCTGCGTGCGGAGCCGTTGGTCGGCCTCGTCCTCGGTGAGCCGGTCGCGCCGCATGAGTCGTTCACGCTGCGTCGCGGCCGGCAACGACACGACCACCAGCGGGCGAAAACTATCCGCGAGCCCGCGCTCGACGAGCAGCGCGGCGTCGTAGCAAATGAGCGCATGACCATCGCGCTCGAGCTGGGTGATGCGACGCGCAGCTTCGGCCGCAATCAACGGATTCACGAGCGACTCGAGCCGCAAACGCTGGGCCTCATCTTGGAACACGAGCGCGCCGAGCTTCGGTCGATCGAGGCTTCCGTCGGGCCGCAACAGCTCCGCGCCAAAGGCCCCCACGACGCTCTCGAGGCCCTCGGTCCCCACGCCAACGACGGCCCGCGCCACCTCGTCCGCGTCGATCACCGGCACGCCGCGTTCGCGAAATCGCGCGGCCACGGTGCTCTTTCCGGACGCGATGCCGCCCGTCAGCCCGAACACGACCGTCGCCCTTCGCGTCGCCATCGGCTCAACAATATTGGCTCTCGACTGCGTTGCGGCGTAGTTCTTCGCTCGATTCATCATGTGCCGCCTCTTCGGTTTTCGTAGCGTCATCCCGAGCCAGGTCCATCGCTCGCTCCTGGCAGCCGACAACGCGCTTGGCTCCCAGAGCGAGCAGCACCCCGACGGCTGGGGCGTCGCCCACTACGTCGATGGCACTCCGCACGTCACGCGCGCGCCGAGCACCGCCATCAACGACGCGATCTTTCACCGTCTCAGCGGCGTCGTCGCCTCCGAGACGCTGCTCGCCCACGTTCGCAAAGCGACGATCGGCCCCAAGACGGTGCTGAACTGCCACCCCTTTCAATACGGGCGCTGGGTGTTCGCGCACAACGGCGAGGTCCGCCGATTCGTCGAGAACAAGGCCGTGCTCATGGATGAAGTGGCACCGCGGCTCCGACGCTACATCCTCGGCGACACCGACAGCGAAGTGCTCTTCTTCGTGTTGCTCTCCGAGCTTGCGCGCCACGGTGAGCTCACAGATCGCATCGGCATCGATGTCCTGATCGATGCGATCCGGCGAGCGGTGAGCCGCGTGCGCGCGCTCTCGGACGAGCCCAGCGATCCGTCGCCGCTGACCTTCATCGTCACCGACGGCGTCACGATGGCCGCGACGCAAGGCGGCCGAGAATTGTACTGGTCGACCCACAAGAGTCGCTGCGCCGACCGCGAACAATGCGCGCACCTCGCCCCCGAATGCGAGGCCGCGGCGGCGCCCGGCGGACGGGTGAACCACCTGGTGTTCTCGAGCGAGATCATCGGCGGCGACAACGTGTTCACACCGCTCGCGCTCGGCGACGTCATCGGCGTCGACTGGCGGATGCGTCTCACGCGCGGACGCACCGACCACGTCGCGCTACCGCTCGCATAGCGCGCCCGGCCCTGCGCGCCGCAAGCTCGCTGCACGCCGGCAGTCCCGAGCCGCGGCGCCCGAGAACCCGCGAGGCCACCGCGCGACCCGTGGTAGCGTCCGCGCATGTCGCAGTTCACGCGCACGGTGCCCAAAGACTCGGCCGAGCTCTTCGGATTTCTCGTCAAGCTTCACGACAACAAGCGCCATCTCGTCTCGGTCGGTGCCAACTCCGCCGACTCGCGGATCGAGATCGATCTCAGCCAGTTCGCCAACAGCTTCGGCGGTTACCCCGACGTCTACTTTCCGATCCGTCGCGGCAAGCTCGTCGAGGCCAGCGCGCTCGTATCGCGCATACGGGCGGGCTCCGATTCGGGCTTCCCGCCCACGCTCATGGATGCCGAGAACCTGTTTCTTCTCATCGATCCAACCCCGCAATGAGCCTGCCGCCACGACGCGTGACGGTCTCGCCCGAGCCGCGATGACCGCGCAGCTCATGAGCTTCTCGCGGGTGAGCCGATGACCGCGCAGCTCATCGACGGCAAGGCGCTCGCCGCTCGACGACGCGACGCGGTGAGGCTCGACGTGGCGCGCTTCCGCGAGCGCTTTGGTCGCGCCCCGGGGCTCGACGTGGTGCTGGTCGGTGAAGACCCGGCGAGCGTCGTCTACACGCGCAACAAAGAGAAGGCCGCGGCCGAGGTCGGGATCGCCGGACGGCTGCATCGCCTCGAGCAGAGCACCTCCGAGCATGCGCTGCTCAGCTTCGTCGCGGCCCTCAACGCGGACGCGAACGTGGACGGGATCCTCGTGCAGATGCCGCTCCCGAAGCACCTCGATCCCGCGCGCGTGATCGACGCGATCGATCCCGCCAAAGACGTCGATGGCTTCCATCCGCTGAACGCCGGCCTGCTCGCCTCGGGACGCACCGGCTTCGTGCCCTGCACGCCAAGCGGCTCTATCGAGCTCATCTGTCACACCGGCGTCTCGCTCCACGGCGCGCACGCGGTCGTCGTCGGCCGCAGCAACATCGTCGGCAAACCGATGGCGCAGCTCCTCCTCGCGCGTCACGCCACCGTCACCATCGCGCACTCGCGCACCCGCGAGCTGGCCGCGCTGTGCCGCTCCGCCGACGTGCTCGTCGCCGCGGTCGGCCAGGCCAAGCTCATCACCGGCGACTTCATCAAGCCGGGCGCGGTCGTCATCGATGTCGGCATGAATCGCCTCGACGGCAAGCTCTGCGGCGACGTCGACAGCGAGAGCGCCGCGCTCGTGGCGGGCTGGCTCACGCCCGTGCCCGGCGGCGTCGGACCGATGACCATCGCCTACCTGCTGGCGAACACCGTCATCGCAGCGACCCGACGCGCCGGCGGCTGAGCGTCGCCGAACGAGCACACGCCATCGGTAGCGCAAGGAGTCGCTACGACGCGAGCTGCGCCACGCGGCGACGGTGAACGATGGCCGCCCCGAGCGCGATGACGAGCCCGATGAGCTGCGACGTCGACAGCCCCGAGAGTCCGCCGCGATCGTCGGCGCGCAAGAACTCGAGCGCGAAGCGGGCGAGCGCGTACAGCACGAGAAAGCCCAGAAAAACCTGGCCGTCGTACTTTTTTCGGCCGTGCAGATAGAGCAGGCAAAACGCCGCGATCGCGAACGACGCCGCCGACTCGTAGAGCTGCGCCGCGTGCACGGGCAGCGACCACTCATTAGCACTGGCAATTTGACCTAACTTGTGCTGTGCCTCGCTCGCCGCCCCGCGCGGAGGAAACATCAGCGCGCCCGGGCCATCGTAGGGCGTGCCGAAGCAGCACCCCGCGAGCAAGCAGCCGAGCCGCCCGAAGCCGAGGCCGACGGCGACTCCGACGCTCGCCAGATCGGCCGCCTTCCACACCTCGAAGCGGTCGCGCCGCAAGAGCCATACCCCGCCTGGGACGGCGACCACGAGCCCGCCGTAATAGGTGAGCCCTCCGGCCCAGAAACGCGCCCACGCAAAGCAGTCGGGCTCCGACGGGTGGCACACCTTCTTGGCTGCATCCCACACGCCGTGGAAGCGTTCGCTCTCGCACGCGACCTTCGTGACGCGCCAGTCGACGGCGCCCGGATCGGTACACAGGTGCACGTAGTCCCAGAAATAGCCATCGAAGAGCACGTGAAAGAGCCGTCCACCGACGACCCCCATGAGCAGCGCCGCGAGCGCCAGATCGACGATCACATCCGGGTTCAGTCCGAGTCGGCGCGCGTGCAGAACCGCGATGGCCGTGGCGAACGTGAAGCCCGTGATCAAGAGGACGAAGTACGCCGGGAACGAGATCTCAAAGAGGTTGAAGAGCTCTGGCCGCACGGTGCTCCGAGCCTACTCGCGCAAGATCGACGCGCGGGAGATCAACGTGCGGGAGAGCAACGTGCGGGAGATCAGCGTGCGGGAGATCAGCGCGCGGCGACGAAGAGCTAGCGCGGTTCGGGTGAGGCTGGCTGTTCCGCGGCTTTGGTCGGAGCGGGGCGCGTGGTGAACATGTCGACCGCCATGAGGCCGACGCCGACGCAGATCGCGATGTCCGCGATGTTGAAGGTGGGCCAGTGCTTCTCGGTGCCGCCGGTCGTGACGTACACGTCGATGAAGTCGATCACCGCGCCGTAGAGGACGCGATCGACGAAGTTGCCGACGGCGCCGCCTAGCACGAGCGGCAGGCCCCACCGGAGGGCCGTCTGCTCGCGCGCGACCTTGCGGTAGAGCGACACGATGAAGACTACCGCCGCGACCGACACGATCAGGAAGAAGGGCCGACGCAGCGACTCGTGCTCGCTCTGCAGGATCCCCCACGCGCCGCCTTTGTTCGTGGCGTAGATCAACTGCGCGAAGCCATCGACGAGCACGATCTTGCGGCGCTCGTTCAGCGGATCCTCGAAGAAGGCCTTGATCCACTGCTTCGACGCGAGATCGAGGACGACGTTGATGAACGCCACGACGACGAAAAAGATCAGCGACGGGCGATAGGGTAGCTCGACCGCGAGCGGCAGCACGCCATCCGCACCCGAAGCCGCCGCGCTCAGCGTTTCATCGCGCGCCGACCTGCTCGCGGACTCGGCCTCTGGCGATGCGAGCAAGCCCGACTCGGCCTCTGGCGATGCGAGCAAGCCCGACTCGGCCTCTGGCGATGCGAGCAAGCCCGACTCGGCTTCTGGCGATGCGAGCAAGCCCGACTCGGCCTCTTGCGATGCGAGCAAGCCCGACTCGGCTTCTGGCGATGCGAGCAAGCCCGACTCGGAGGAAGAGTTCGCCGCTGTGCCCTGCCCTTCGGCCTCGATCACTTCGCTCATGAACGCGCCCTCTCTACGCCATCGCCGCGCCATCGGCAAAGCTAGAACCGCCGCCGGGTGGGCCTATTCCGCGCGTGATTTCGCATCGATGCGGCATCGTTCAATTGCCGACCACTAGACATCCGTATACGGTCGGCGGCATGCCGATCCCGCCTTGGAAGCTGAATACTGGGCTCCCGGCGGTGCTCGCGCGCTGGCAGGGCGAGGCCTCGGTGGCGCGCTCGTTCGTCGCGGATCGCAGCTTGCCGAGCGAGCCGGGCGCGACTGGCCCGCTGCCCGCGGATCTGCACCCGGGCCTCGCCGATGCGCTCGAACGGCGCGGGATCACCTCGCTGTATTTGCACCAGCTCGAGGCCGTGGCAGCGGCGCGCGGCGGCCGACACACGGTGATCGCGACGCCGACCGCGAGCGGTAAGAGCCTGTGTTTTCACCTGCCCGTCCTCGATTGCATGGCGCGCGATCCGGGCGCGACCGCGCTTTACCTGTATCCGACCAAGGCGCTGAGCCGCGACCAAGAGGCCAACCTTCGCACGCTGGCCGCGGATGCCGGAGTCTCGGTCGCAGCAATCGTGTTCGACGGCGACACACCCGGCGACGCTCGCCGCGCGGCACGCCAGAGCGCCCGGCTCGTGATGACGAACCCGGACATGCTCCACTCGGGGATCTTGCCGCAGCACGCGAGCTGGGCGCGGCTCTTTCAGAACCTGCGCTACATCGTCATCGACGAGCTCCACACCTACCGCGGCGTGTTCGGTTCGAACGTCGCGCTGGTCTTGTCGCGGCTCTTGCGGGTCGCGCGCTTCCACGGCGCGGAGCCATGCGTCATCGCTGCGACGGCGACGATTCAAAACCCCGCCGAGCACCTCGCGCGACTCATCGGTGTCGAGCCAAGCGACGTTACGGCCGTGTTGCGCTCGACCGCCGCGCGCGCCCGTCGCCGCGTGCTCGTCTACAATCCGCCGGTCATCAACGCCGAGCTCGGGGTGCGCGCCAGCTATCTGAAGAGCGCCGTTCGCCTCGCCGGGGACTTGCTCGAGGCCCGCGTGCGCACGCTCGTGTTCGGCCAGTCGCGCAACTCGGTCGAGCTGATGGTGAAGTACCTGCGCGATCGTTTCGCCGCCTCTCCGAGCGTTCGCGACGGCATCGTCTCGTATCGCGGCGGCTACCTCCCGGACACGCGCCGGCGGGTCGAGCTCGGCCTCCGCAACGGCGAGGTCCTCGGCGTCGTCGCCACCAACGCGCTCGAGCTTGGCATCGACATCGGTGAGCTCGATGCAGTCGTGTGCGCGGGCTATCCAGGCTCGATCTCGGAGTTGTGGCAGCGCTTCGGGCGCGCGGGCCGCCGCGGTGAAGAGAGCCTCGCGGTGCTCGTCGCCTCCAGCCAGCCGCTCGATCAATTCCTCACGACCCACCCCGATCGCCTGCTCGCTACCGGCGTCGAAGAAGCGCGGATCGACCCCGGAAATACGGAGATTTTGCTCCAACACCTGAAGTGCGCCGCCTTCGAGCTGCCCTTTCGTTTCAGCGAAGAGTTCGCCGCCCTCGGCGAGCAGGACACCCAAGAGGCCCTCGGATTTCTCGCCGAACGTGGCGTCTTGCACAAGAGCCGCGAGCGCTTTCACTGGGCCGCGCCCGACGCATTTCCGGCCAACGAGGTGAGCTTGCGACGCGTCGGCTGGGACAACACCGTCATCATCGACGCCGAGCACGACCAGGTCCTCGGCGAGCTCGACTGGCACTCGACCCCGAGCATGCTGCACGAGCAGGCCATCTACCAACACGAGGGCGAGCAGTACCAAGTCGAGCGGCTCGACTACGACAACCACAAGGCCTACGTCCGCAAGGTCAAGCCCGACTACTTCACGACCGCGCAACGCCACCACAAGGTGACCGTGCTCGAACAGTCAAGGAGCAGCGCCTTCGGTCGCGCCATCATCGGCTTCGGCGACGTGAGCCGCGTCGAGAAGATCGTCGGCTACAAGAAGGTCAAGTACCACAGCCATGAAAACGCGGGCTACGGCGACGTGCGCCTGCCCGAGATCGAAATGCACACGACCAGCTTCTGGCTCACCGTGCCCGAAGAAGTTTGCGTCGAGCTCGGCCGCGCGACCGCCGTCGAGGGCCTGGTCGGACTCGCCTATGCGCTCGAGCTCATCTCCACCATCGCGCTGATGGTCGATCCGCGCGACCTCGGCCGCACCCTCGAGGACGCCGCCGACGGAGCGAGCCGGGCCGACCACAGAAACGCGGCCAGCGGGGCCAACGGGGCCAATGGGGCCAATGGGGCCAATGGGGCCAACGGGGCCAACGGGGCGAGCTCGACTTCGAAAGACACCGCGCAGTTCTCCGCCACCGCGTATCTGTTCGACAACGTGCCGTGCGGAGTGGGCCTCGCCGAGCGCATCTACGAGCGCGCCACCGAGCTCGTTCAAGCCGCGGTCATGCTCGTGACCCGCTGCCCATGCCCGCTCGGCTGCCCGTCGTGCGTCGGAGCCACCGCCCTCGCATCCCTCGGCGAGCCGCCAGCCGCAGCGACCAAGGCCGCATCGAATCCAGCATCGAATCCAGCATCAATTCCAGCATCGAATCCAGCATCAAGCCCTCGCGCCAAGCTAGCTGGCAGCGCGGTCGTCGATCGCTCCCCCGCCGTCAGCGCCGCGATCGATCGCAAGAGCGCCGCCATGCGCCTCGCGCTCGCGCTTGGACTTCACGCCGCCGGTGAGCCCTGCGCTCCGAGCGTACGGAACCTCGCCGCTCCGACCTGAGCCGCGCGCGCTTCCGCAAAGAACGGTGGTTTCAGACGCAGAGCAAGGACGTCACCGACTTGACTTCAGCGTTCGTTCCTTGGCGACGTACTTCAGAGGCTGGCGTTCAATTCGGACGAAGAGGCTTTCCGGCAAGGAAGTCTTCGCGCAGGCCCGAGCGGCGGCCTCGTCGCGGCGGCGTTGTTGCCGTGGACGAGAGGCACTCTCCGGATCGGGACGAACGAGGGAGGGCGAAGCGACGGCGAAGCGCGGGACGCGGCGGCGAAGCGGCGGCGTAGCGACGGCTAGGCCGCGCTGCCAGCTCAAGCGACCGCGGCGTACGCCTCCGTCACGAGGACAATCCCGTCAGCGTCGACGATCTGCCTGTACTTGCCCTTCTCGCAATCGCGAAGCACCGAGCAGGCTACCGCCAGGCACTTCTCCGCGTTGTCGGCGATCTTGCCCTTGCTCGCCTTCCACGAGTTCAGGTACCCGGCTGAACCCTTCGACGAGTCGATGCCCGACTGCTCGAGGATGAGGAAGGCCGTCAGTTCGGCCTGCAGCTCTTGTTCATCCCGGCTGAGGCGTTGGTGCGGTTCATCCTCGAGCACGAGCGAGCCGCGTTGCTTGCGTCGAAAGTGCATCTTCGCGTGAGCGATCTCGTGCGCCAGGACTGCGAGCCGTTCGCTCGGAGAGAGGTCTGGTCGAACCCAGATCCGGACGCCGTCGGTGGCGCCGTCGATCACCGTGTTCACGGCCAGTGACTCGTATCGGAGCGTGAGCCCCGAGCCGGAGACCCATCGTTCAAGCTTCCCGAGCAGCTCACGGATCATCTCGGCGTCGCCCTTTACGATCGGTACGCAGGGTACTTCGAACGGCGGACCGATGGTGTCGGACACGTCGTAGATCTTGACCACAGTGAATGAGAGCAAGAACTCCGCTTCGCCTGCCTTCACCTTCGGCGCGTAAATGTGCACGGCCCGGGCCCGCGGCTTCACGGTGCGGCCCATTTCGCCCCATTGCTTCCGACCACGGAGGAAGGTTGCATCGGCGCGCTGCAGGAGGATGAGCATCCGGTTGAAGCGCGAGTAATCATGGAAGTG
>SHZB01000132.1 GCA_009692485.1 Myxococcales bacterium | reverse complement strand
CCCTTTTCGACGGAAAGTGCCAGTCTAATTGCCAGTCTAATTGCCAGTCTAATTGCCAGTCTAATTGCCAGTCAAAGTGCCAGTCGCGAGGGCGACGGGGCGAGGGATGCGCGTGGGGCTGTCCTAGGCGAAGCTCTCTGCGACGTGCGCGAAGAGGTCGAGCGCCTCGGCGACGTGACGCGGGGCGAACACGAGCGCGGGGCGAAAGCGAATGCTCTTGGTTCCTGACGAGCCCACCTCGAGACCGGCAGCTCGGAAGCGCTCGAGCATGCGCGGCAGCATCGCGGGCTGAGCCACGTCGATGGCGGCGTAGGTGCCTCTCCCGCGTGCATCCGAGAACACGGACGGAAACCGTGCCGCTAGCTCTTCGAGTCCGCGCACGAGAAACGCGCCCGTGATCGCGGTCGATTCGAGCAAGCGATCGCGGAGCGCGACCTCGACGATCACCTCAAGCTGCGCGAGCCGGAGCGGATCGCCCAGGAAGGTGCTGAAGAGCCGGTACGGTTCGGCGGGAACGAAGGCCTCGCGCATGTAGACGCCGCCGAGCTGGAGCTTCTTCGAGAAGGTGACGAGATCCGGCGGCTCGTCGAGGTCCCAGCTCTCGTGCGCCCACCACGAGCCGGTGACGCCGCCGCCGGTCTGCACCTCGTCGGCGATGAACGCCGCGCCATGATCCTTGGTGAGCTTGCGGAGCGCGCGGAAAAATCCGCTGCTCGCGTGTCTGTCGCCGCCCTCGCCCTGGATCGGCTCGACGATGACCGCGGCGACCTCGTCGGGGTGGGCGCGCAAGACTCGCTCTACCTCTTCGAGCGAGCGAGCTTCACTGCGTGCGTTCTCTTCGGCGTGGTCGGCGAGCGGGAAGCGATTGCCCGGAAACGGCGCCGTCGGCCAATCAAAAGCCGGAAAGTCGAGCTTGTGGATGGCCTTGCTGCGCGTGAGGGACAGCGCCCCGAGCGTGCGGCCATGGAAGCCTCCCTCGAAGCTCAACACCTTGAACTTCTCCACGTCGGGCTGCGCGTTCTTCATGCACGCCGCGAGCTCATCGGGGCTCACGGGCTTCGCGCCACGGCGACGCTGCGCGAGTCGAATGAAGGCCGCCTTGATGGCGTTCTCGACCGCCTCGGCGCCGCTCGTCACGGTCATCACGTGGTTGAGCCCGTGAGGCGCAATTCGCATCAGCGCGCGCTCGACCAGCTCGACCCACTCGGCCGGCGGCGCGACGCCCAGCGCAGGCCGATACCCCGCTGCCCAATCGAAGCGACCGCTGCGCCACGCGCTCAGCAACTCAGGGTGGTTATAGCCAAGCGGCACGCACGCGATATGCCCATAGAGGTCGAGCATCACGTTGCCATCGACGTCGACGAGGTAATTGCCGAGGCTCTTCTTCGCGTCCTGGTAGACGTGCACCGTGCGCGCGTCCTGATGCTTGCCATGGCGCACGCGCAGCTCCTCCGAGCGCGGCCCCGGGATCGCCGTCGTAACCGCAATACACTCGGGTTCGCCCGGAAATGCGGGCATCGGGACGCTCGGAAGACTCGCCATGCGGCCGATCATCGTCGATGCAGCGCCAAAGCACCAAGCGCGAACGCACAGCGCGAATGCACCAGGAGCGAATGCAACCAGCGCGACGGCAACCAGCGCGACGGCAACCAGCGCGACGGCAACCAGCGCGACGGCAACCAGCGCGACGGCAAACGTAGTAACCTTGCGGCGATCTTCGATAGCAACGGCGCGCCTGTCCGCTATGCCGGCGATGGCAGTCACTCCGCTCCCTTCGTCCGAGGAAATGAACCATGCAATATCGATCGATGTCAGCGATCTGGATCGTGGCGACGGCGGTGGCGTTGGCAGCGGGAGCGTGCTCGGGAGGGGACCCTGGCTCCGTGGCGGTGGCCGGGGCGGGCGCGGCGGCGGCGACGACCGGCACGGCGCCGGGCTGTCCCGAGGACCTCAGCGACTGCAGCGGCAAGTGCGTCGCTACGCAGAATGACCCCGCAAATTGCGGCGGTTGCGCCAACGCCTGCGCCTCGGGCGAGGTCTGCTCCGCCGGCGAGTGCGCGCTGCAATGCGCGGGCGGCACGACGAACTGCAGCGGCAGCTGCATCGACGCCAACGTCGACGAAAACAACTGCGGCGCGTGCGACACGGTCTGCGACACCGAAGAGGTGTGCGCGGCGGGCCAGTGCCTGTTTCAGTGCATCGGCGGCTCGAAAAAGTGCGGCAAGAGCTGCGTCGACATGAACGCCGACAAAGAGAACTGCGGCGCCTGCGGCAACGTGTGCGCCGCCGGCGAAGTGTGCGCTAGCGGTGCGTGCGCGCTCGAGTGCGGCGGTGGCTCGAAGAAGTGCGACCAGAGCTGCGTCGATCTCAAACTCGATGCGAACAACTGCGGCGCCTGCGGTGTCGTGTGCGCCGGCGACGAGGTGTGCTCGAGCGGTCAGTGCGCGCTCGAGTGCGTGGCCGGGACCTTGAAGTGCGGCAAAAAATGCGTCGATGCCGAGGTCGATCCGATGAACTGCGGCGACTGCGGCATCGCGTGCACGCAGGGCGAGGTCTGCTCCGCCGAAATGTGTGCGCTCGAGTGCGTCGGCGGCTCGCAGAACTGCAAGGGCCTGTGCGTCGACTACACGCTCGATCCGAAGAACTGCGGAGGCTGTGGTGTCGCGTGCGCGCAGGGCGAAGTCTGCGCGAACGGCTCTTGCGGTCTCGTGTGCGTCGGCGGCAGCACGAAGTGCGGAAACATCTGCACGAGCACGAAATTCGATCCGGCCAACTGCGGCACCTGCGGAAAGCTCTGCAGCGGCGGCGCGAACTCAATTGCGAGCTGTGCAGATTCCAACTGCGGCCTCGTGTGTCAGGGAGCCTACGGCGACTGCAACGGACTTCCGGGCGACGGTTGCGAAATCAGCCTCAACACCGACGCCAACAACTGCGGCAAGTGCACCCAGAAATGCGCTGCGCTCCCGAACGCCATTGCCGGCTGCACCGGTGGGCAATGCGGCGTCGCGCAGTGCAACGCGAACTACGGCAATTGCGACAACCTCAGCGTGAACGGCTGCGAGGCCAGCTTCCTCAGCGACGCCAAGCACTGCGGGCTCTGCAACAAGGCTTGCCTGACGGGCGAGTCGTGCCTCAACGGCGTGTGCCAAGTGGCCGACCCGTGCGTCAACTATGGCGGCACGGTCAAGACCATCAGCAACAACATCAAGGTCTGCAACACGCCGCTCGCCTGGGGCACGTGGGATCCCAACAAGATCGTGGGCGGCTGGAAGGTGTGCACGCTGGCGCAATGGGCCGCGTATGCCCCTGCCAATTCACCGCAGTTCTACGGCCTCGAGACGCTGTGGATCAACAACAACAGCTGCGGCGCGAACCAACACCACGAGATCTACGTGAGCTTCCCGATGAATCAGGTCTCTTGCTACGACGGCAATACCTGCTGCTGGGGAGACACCACCGTCATTCGCTTCGCCGTCTGCAATCCGTGAAGAGCCGTCTGCAATCCGTGAAGAGCCGTGAAGCGCCACGGAGTCGGCGGCCATCAGGGCGACGCCGGTTCGCGTAGCTCCGGCAGGTGGTGGCGGAGAACTTCCGCGCGCACGAGCGGCGTGAGCGCGGCGGCGTCGTCGAGCGAGGTTGGCAGCGGCAAGAGCGGGACCGAGTCGCGGGGAGCGCCGCGGAGGCACTCGAGCGCATGGGCGAGCGGGCGCGCGAGCTCGGCGGGGCGGCAGTGCGTCGCGAACACGGCGTAGAGATGGCGGGCGTAGCTCTCGGCGAGGCGCGCGGGCAATGCTTGGCCGGCGTGTCCAAGCCAGCGCACGACCGCGAGGAGCGGCAGCGGACGCGCAGCGGCATTCGTCCTTGCGAGGTCGCGAAAGTCGGGTTGGCAATAGGGCAATAGCGACGGCGGCACGACCGCGAAGCCGGCGCGCCCATAGGCAATGAGCCGCACGAGGGTCGCGCGATCATCGGGGTCTCCGGGCTCCATCTCGGCCGCGATGAGCAGGTCGCAAGCGCCGCGGTCGAGGCCGGCCCGAGCGATGGCGCGACGGGCGAGCGTGATCGGAGCCGCGCGAAACAGCGAGGCGAGCCCCCCGCGGCGAAACGCGGGCAAAACGAGGGTGTGCGCGAGGTAGACGACGCACTCGCGCTTCTCCCGATCGATGGTGACGTGAGCGTCCCGCACCCCCGCGAGGCCGCCGTGCTCGTCGCGCGCAACGAGGAGATCGTACTGCCACGCGAGCAACGCACCCGACGCATCGCGGAGCGAGCCTATTGCCAAGTCGCCCGCCGCGCCTATTGCCAAGTCGCCCGCCGAGCCTATTGCCAAGTCGCCCGCCGCGCCTATTGCCAAGTCGCCCGCCGCGCCTATTGCCAAGTCACGCGCCGAGCCTATTGCCAAGTCGCCGACCTTGCCTGATCGCTGGGCGTCAAGCCACCCTTCGAGAACGGAGCGCCGCTCGAGTTCACCACGCGCCCCGAACTCGCCGTCGAGCGCCTCGTAGGCCTCATCGAACGCGGGGCCTTCGGCAGTTGTGACGCGGGTGATCCGAAATCGCCCGAGCGCCTCGTGGGCCCGCACGTCCCCGGGCTCGAGATCTTCCCGCTCCGGCACGCTCTGCGCCGACTCGTTGTGCGCCGACTCGCTCTGCGCCGACTCGTTGTGCGCCGACTCGTTGTGCGCCGACTCGCTCTGCGCCGACTCGCCCCGCTCCGGCACGTCCAACTCCGGCTCGCTCACCCGAGCTCCGCGAGGGCCGCGTCGAACACAGCGATCGCCAGATCGACCTCTGCCTGCGAGGTGATGAGATGCGGCCGCAGCCTCACCGAGCGCACGCCCGTGTATGAGGCGAACACGCCGCGGCGCATGGCGCGCTTGAGGAATTCGTCACGCGCCTGCACGCTCGGCAGATCGAAGGCGAGCAGGAAGCCTCTGCCGCGGGGCTCGGTCATGTGCGGGTGACGCGCCGCGAGCCCTTCGAGCTGCGCGAGAAAGTACGCACCGGTGTCACGCACGTGCGCGAGCAGCCCCTCTTTCTCGATCGTTTCGAGCGTGGCAAGCCCGAGCATGCCGCGGCCGCGATCGCCATTGCGGGTTTGGTACATGCGCCCGAACTGGGTCACCGCGAGCGCATCGGTCACGAAGAAGCCGCCCATCTGCATCTTCTTTCCGAAGGTCATGAGCTCGGGCGGCCGCGGCAACTCAAGCTGCTCGTGCGCCCAATAGCTGCCGGTGATGCCGACACCGGTCTGCACCTCATCGAGGACCAGCGCCGCACCCGCAGCGGCCGCGAGCTGTTGCACGGCGCGGAAAAATGCGCCGCTCGCGTGCCGGTCACCGCCCTCGCTCTGGATCGGCTCGACGAGGATCGCCGCGACCTTTCCGACGTGCCCGTCGAGGACGCGCTCGAGCTGTGCGAGCGACCGCGCCTCGGCCGCGGCGTTCTCATCGGCGTAGCGCTCGAGCGGCCAGCGACTCACCGGAAATTCGCAGGTAGGCCAAGGAAACGCGGGCAAATCCGCCTTGTGCATGAGCTTGCTGTGGGTCGCGGACAGCGGCCCGAGACCGCGACCGTGAAACGACCCCGTGAACGACACGACGACCGCGTCGCTGCCGGCGTTGTCCATGATCCGCGCTTGCTCGGCCGGCTCGAGCTCGAGCGGATTCTTCGGCAGGCCCGCGCTCACTCGCCGCCTTTCACCGTGCGCGATGAACGCGACCTTCAGCGCCGCCTCGACGCCCTCTCCGCCCGCATCGACGCAGTAGATTTTACCCATGCCGGCCGGGGCGAAGCGCGCGAGCCCGTCGAGCACGTCGAACCACGACGGCGTCGTCACGAACGGCGTCGAGGTCGGGTTCACCGCCGCGCGCACGAACGCCTCGCTGCGTGCCACCCGGAGCAGGCTCTCGTGGTTGTAGCCGAGCGCGCCGAGCGCAAAATTCGCAAACAGATCGAGCAACACGTTGCCGTCGGCATCGACGAGAAAAACGCCGCGGCTCTTCGCATCATCGACGACGAGCGCGCGGTAACCGCTCTGCATGTCGAGCGCCCCCCGCGCCATCAGCTCGCGGCTCTTCGGACCCGGCAACTCGGTACGCACTGCGGGGATGAGCGATTCGATCGGCATGATGGGCTGCGTCACGAATAGGCCGCGCGCCCGCCGGTGCCAAGCCTCACCGAGCGGCCGCACGGAATGGCCTCACGCAGCGGCATCACCGAAGGGCCTCATGCAGTCTCACGCCGCCCCGACGATCCCGCGATGAACGGCGCTCCCGATGAACGGCGTTACCGATGACGGCGCTTCCTCCGCAAGCGCGGGCGAGTAAGCTCCGCGCATGCGGCTCGAGCCCGGCCTGCTCGTGACCGCGAAGGTGCGGCTGGTGCGTCCGCTCGGCGAGGGCGGCATGGGCGTCGTGTGGGTGGGTGAGCATCTCTCGCTCGAGACGCAGGTCGCGGTGAAGTTTCTCTCGAGCGCGCTCTTGAGCCGCGGCGCGCAGGCGATCGATCGCTTCCATCGCGAGGCGAAAGCCGCCGCGAAGCTCAAGAGCCCGCACGTCGTGACCATGCTCGATCACGGCATCACCGAGGACGGCATTCCGTACATCGTGATGGAGCTGCTCGAGGGCGAGACCTTGTCGGAGCGCCTCCTGCGCGGACCGCTCTCATTCGCGGAGGCGATAGAGGTGGTGCTGCAAGCCTCACGCGCGCTCGACGAAGCGCATGCGGCCGGCACGATTCACCGGGACATCAAGCCGAGCAACCTGTTCTTGAAGCGCATGCACGACGAGCTGCACGTGAAGGTCCTCGACTTCGGGATCGCGAAGGCGCTCGAGAAGAGCAGCGGAGATCTCACGCTCACCGAGGGCATGATCGGCACGCTCCACTACATGAGCCCCGAGCAGCTCAGCGATGCGAGCAGCGTCGGCACGAGCGCGGATCTGTGGTCGCTCGCGGTCGTGGCGTATCAGGCGCTGACCGGCACGCTGCCCTTCGACGGCGTGAGCCCGGTAGCGATCCATCGCCGCATGGTGACCGAGTCGTTCGCCCCGCCAAGCCAGCACATGGGCCCGAACTTCGTGTCGCTCGACGCTTGGTTTCGACGTGCGTTTGCGCCCGAGCCCACGGACCGGTTCGCGTCGGCGCGCGAATTGTCGGCGACGTTCCGAAGCGTGCTCGCGCCCCTCGATGGCCTCGCGCCCGATAGCGCCACCGAGCCACATCGCGCCGCCAGCGACGCCGCGATCGGCACCGCCAGCGACGCCGCCATCGGCACCGCCGGCGACGCCGCGATCGGCACCGCCAGCGACGCCGCCATGGGCACGGCAGAGTTCGTCGCGTCGTGGCCGCTTCCGGCGCGGCGGCAGAGCGCGGAAGGGACACCCCTAAGCAAGCCCCAGGGCGCGGACGCGGCGGTGCCGGAGCGGGCCTTGCGCGCTGACGCCGGGCGCCTCGAGCCGTCGCTCGCTGGGCCCGCCAGCGAGCCGAATTCGCCAGGTTTTTCGGCCTCTGAGCGTATCGCCGGGGCTGAGCCACCGCCGCGGAGCCGCGTCCTTCGAGGCCGCTCGCTGTGGCTCGGCGTCATGCTCGGCGCGCTCGTCGCGGTGCTCGCGGTGGTCCTTCTCCAAGCTCTCCGGGGCGGCGCAGGGTCCGCCGACGAGCGACGAACCGGCGGAATTGCCGATGGCGCGGCCCGTGAAACTGCCAATGGAATGGCCCGTGAAACTGCCAATGGCACGGCCAGCGGTATGGCCAATGGCGCGGCCCGTGAAACTGCCAATGGCACGGCCAGCGGTATGGCCAATAGCGCCGCCGCTGGAATGGCCAATAGCGCGGACGCTGGAATAGCCAATAGCGCGGCCGATGGCGCTACCAAGGGGAATGCCAGTGACAGTGCCAGCGCCAGTCTTCTCGCCGCCTCGGCTCCGCACGACCGGCCGTCGGAGCAGGTCTGGCCGCTCGGGTGCACGGCGGCGGCGCGACCTTGCGGCATCGGCTGCTGCATCACCGAGCGCGGCTGCGAGCCTGGCAGCTGCGATGAGCCGCTGCCCGAAGGAACCTGGGAATTGCGCGCCACCAAGGTCGTCTTCTGGCCCGTATCCGATGAGGCGAAGAAGGCGCCGCTCCGCAAGGCGGACGTGTGGCTCCGCGCCGGCAAGGACGGAGTCAGGCACACGATGCTGCGCGATCGGCCCGTACGGATGACGACGAAGGACCTCGGTCACCTCTTGCACGCATGGGTGCAGCCCAACGAGCCTGGGCTCCCCGCCTTGCTCGAACTCTCGCCCCGCGGCCTCGGTAAGACGCCCACCCGGCTCGCGCTCTGCCGCGGACTTTACTTGCGCGGCGAGGTGAAGGGCTTTGCCTATTGGCTCTGGCTCACGATTGTCCCCGCCGGCGAACGCCCGGCCCCGCTCTGTCCACAGACAAGGCTCTGAGCGACCGCGCGGGAACGTGAATTCCACGCCTTGGTAGTTCGTTGCCTGCGGCCAGGCCGGAGCGGTCGAGCGCGGGCGGCCAGGAGCGAGTCGCCCGGCACGAGTGACCGAGCGCGGGCGGCCAGGCCGGAGCGGTCGAGTGCGGGCGTGCCGTGGTAGCCTCCGGCGCGATGACGACTGAGGGTGCGAGCGTGCTCATTCGGGCACGGATGTGGATCGACGGTGCCGAGCGCGACGCCGCCGACGGGCAGACGATCGACACTTTCAATCCGAGCACCGGTGAAGTTCTTGCGACCTTGCCGCGCGCTCGTGCGGAGGATGTCGAGCAGGCCGTAGCCTCGGCGCGGAAGAGCTTCGAGTCAGGCTGGGGGCGACTCCATGGCGATGAGCGCGCGCGCATCTTGTGGCGCACGGGCGAGCTCATCACCAAACACGCGGCCGAGCTCGCGCGGCTCGAGGCGCTCGACACCGGCAAGCCCATCGGCAACGCGCTCGCGATCGACGTCCCGCGCAGCGCCGAGACCTTCGAGTACTTCAGCGGCTGGGCCACCAAGATCCACGGCGAGACGATCCCCGTGAAGGCGCCGTTTCTCAACTACACGTTGCGCGAGCCGCTCGGCGTCGTCGGCGCGATCATTCCCTGGAATTTCCCGCTTCTTCTCGCCGCGCGCAAGGTCGCCGCCGCGCTCGCAGCCGGCAACACCGTCGTCCTCAAGCCACCCGAAGAGGCGAGCCTCTCGTGCCTCGCGCTCGGTCGCATTCTGCTCGAGGCGGGCGCGCCCCCCGGCACGCTGAACGTCGTCACGGGCGTCGGCGAAGAGGCCGGAGCCGCGTTGGTCGCACACCCCGGCGTGAACAAGATCTCCTTCACCGGCGGCACCGAGACTGGCAAACACATCTTGCGAGCCGCCGCCGCGACGCTGAAAAAGGTGACGCTCGAGCTTGGCGGCAAGAGCGCGAACATCGTGTTTGCCGATGCCGATCTCGAGAGCGCGATCCCGAACGCCGTGCGCGCATGTTTCTACAATCAGGGCGAGCTCTGCACCGCCGGGAGCCGCCTCCTCGTCGCGGAGAGCGTGCTCGAGCGCGTCCTCGACGGCGTCGTGTCCGGGACGAAGGCAATGCGCGTCGGCGAGCCGCTCGATCCCAAGACGCAGATGGGGCCGCTCGTGTCGCGCGAGCACCGCGATCGCGTCCTGGGGTACATCGCGAAGGGCGAAGAGGGCGGCGCCACACGCATGACCGGCGGGCCGCGCGAGGGCCGCGGTTACTACGTCGAGCCCACGGTGTTCAGCGGCGTCACCGAGTCGATGACGATCGCGCGCGAAGAAATCTTCGGGCCAGTCCTCAGCGTCATCACCTTCAAAGATGAGGCCGAGGCCGCACGCATCGCCGACGCGACCGAGTTCGGATTAGCAACGGGGCTCTGGACCCGCGACATCGGACGCGCGCACCGGCTCGCCCACCAGCTCAAGAGCGGCACCGTGTGGGTCAACGGCTATAACCTCTTCGACGCCGCGAGCCCCTATGGCGGCTACAAACAAAGCGGTTACGGGCGTGAAAACGGCTTCGAGGTCCTGCGCGAACTCACCCAAGTAAAGAGCATCTGGGTCGGGCTGAAGTAGCCAATCTCGCGTCGATGAGGCTCGAGTCGCGCATCAGCCGAGCATGATCTTCGACCCCTTCAGCTTCATCACGCCCGAGGACTTGACGTCGATCTGCGCGGTCTTGAGCGTGTATTTAACGTCGCTCATGATGAACTCGCTGTCTGCGAACTTTGCAGAGACCGACTGCGTCGTCACGCGGAGGGACTTGTCTTTATCGGGCTTGGTCGTGTCGAAGTCCTTCGGGTTCTCGAAGCGCCCGACGTAAACTGATTGGTTGGTCGCGAGCATGCCGTAGCCAGCACCCTTTCCAGCCACGGCGACGGTCTTTACGGGTGAGCCAATCAGCGTCGCCGCGGTGGTCGAACCAAACTGAGCCGTCAATGCACTCCCCAACTTGAGCTTGCCGTTCTCAGCCGTCACCTCTACGTCTTTGTCGGCCTTCAGCACTGCCTTGCCATAATCGGATGAAATCTCGATTTTGCGGTAGCCTTTGAGCGAAGTGTAAAGGCTGCTGACGCCGGCGAAACCGGTCGCCTTCATGCTCGCTGAGAGGCCCGCGCTGATGCTCGTCCAGACTGCCGAGCCGGCGCTGAACTCTCTGACGCCGAACAGCGAGACGCTGCTGCCGGCGACCATGCCGATGTCTTTCTCGGCATTGACCTTGAAGAACCCGGGCTCCGGCTCGGGCTTCGTGAACATCGCGACCAGCTTCGGCACCGTGAAAAACACAAAGTTCACCGCGTCGATGCCCCACTTGACGGTGTCGCTGTACAAGGTCTCGTCAAACTTGAGCGTTTTATCGTTGAACTTTTTGTACGTCTTCTTCGCCTTGAGCCCGAGATCGTGCGCGGCCGTCACCGCACCAATGACGGTCATCGCGTCCTTGAAGCCCTTGCCGGCGGCCGTCTTGGGCACATCGGCCGTCCACGCGGCGCCGTAGTTGATTGCCGCGTTCGGCTTGACCAAGGCTGGTGCGCTGATCGTCACGCCCGGTGCGACCACGTAGATGTTCTTGTTCGCGACGAGGTCGATCTCGCCGGCGTCCGCCTGCACGACCCCGCACGCGAGGCCGCGTAACCAAACCAAACCAAAAAAGCGGACAAATGCCTTGTCGCTAAAACCGGACTTTACCGAGTGTCAGCAACACCCGTTTCACGCGACATTTCTCACGCGACACTGCACGCACTGACGGCGGCTGATCGCGGACTGCGGCGATGAACCGTCGCGCCCGAGTGCACGCCAGGCGCGGCAGGCGCGGCATCACAAAAAAGCGAAAACGGCCGTGATTTACAGCCGCTTTCTGGTCGGGGCAGCCAGATTCGAACTGGCGACCCCTTGACCCCCAGTCAAGTGCGCTAACCAGGCTGCGCTATGCCCCGATCCTGCCCG
>SHZB01000131.1 GCA_009692485.1 Myxococcales bacterium | reverse complement strand
CGTCGACGAGGAGCAAGCCTGACGCATGGGACGAATCATCGGAATCGATCTCGGTACGACCAACTCCTGCGTCGCGGTCTTAGAGGGCGCAGGTGGCGCCAAGGCCTCGGCGGTCCGCGTGGTCCCGAACACCGAAGGGTCGCGAACGACGCCGAGCGTGGTGGGCTTTGCTGCGAGCGGAGCCCGACTCGTGGGCGATGTGGCGCGGCGTCAGGGCGCGACGAACCCGGCCAACACGGTCTATTCCGTCAAGCGCCTCATGGGCCGAAAGTTCGCGGATCCAGATGTTCAGAATCAGCGGGAATTCGCGCCGTACACGATCGTGGAGGCCCCGAATCATGACGCGTGGGTCGAGGTTCACGGCCAACCAATGTCGCCGCCCGAGATCTCCGCGACGATCCTCGCCGAGATGAAGCGGATCGCCGAGCACTACCTCGGCGAAGCGGTCACCGAGGCGGTGATCACGGTGCCCGCGTATTTCGACGACGCGCAGCGGCAAGCGACCAAAGACGCCGGGCAAATCGCGGGCCTCGAGGTCAAGCGCATCATCAACGAGCCGACGGCCGCGGCGCTCGCGTACGGCCTCGATCAGACCGAGGCCCAGACGGTGGCGGTCTACGATCTCGGCGGCGGCACCTTCGATATCTCGGTGATGAGAATCGAGGGCGGCGTCTTCAGCGTCAAGTCCACGCTCGGCGACACGCACCTCGGCGGCGAGGACTTCGACCTTCGACTCGTCGAGCGCCTCGCAAGTGAATTTCGCGAATACCACGGCGTCGATCTTCGGCACAACACGATGTCGCTGCAGCGTCTCAAGGAGGCCGCAGAGAAGGCGAAGCACGAGCTCTCGTCGTCGCTCGAGACCGAGGTGAACCTCCCCTTCATTTCGATCGGCGCTTCGAACGAGCCGCTCCATCTCGCGCGAACCATCCGCCGTAACGAGATCGAGATGCTCTGCGGCGATCTGATCGATCGGACCGTGGATCTTTGCTTCAGAGCGGTCGCCGACGCCGGGCTCACGGTGCACGAGATCGACTGCGTCGTGCTGGTCGGCGGCATGACGCGCATGCCGGCGGTGCAGCAAGCGGTCGAGGAGTTTTTCGGAAAGCCGTGCAACCGCGATGTCAATCCCGACGAGGTCGTCGCGGTGGGTGCGTCGATCCAGGCCGCGGCGCTGTCGGGCGAGGTCGATGACGTGTTGCTCCTCGACGTCACGCCGCTCTCGATCGGTGTCGAGACCGGTGGCGGCGTCATGACGAAGCTCATTCCGCGCAATACGACCATCCCCACGGAAGCAACAGAGGTCTTCACGACGAGCGTGGATCTGCAGAATTTCGTGCCAATCCACGTCGTCCAGGGCGAACGCGCGATGGCCGCCGACTGCCGCACCTTGGCCGAGTTCGAGCTCACCGGCATCCCGCCCGCGCCGCGCGGTGTGCCGAAAATCAAGGTCACGTTTCACATCGACGCGGACAGCATTCTCCACGTCGAGGCGACCGACATGGGCACCGGCATGACGACCGAGGTGAGCATCAAGGCGCACAGCGGGCTCAACGCCGACCAGATCGATCAGCTCGTCGCCGACGGGGCCGTGAACCGCGATGCCGACGCCACGCGCAGCCAGCTCGCCGAGCTTCGGAACCAAGCCGGCACCCTGCTCTACACGACGGAGAGCGCACTCCAAGGCTACGCGGACCTCATTCCGGCCGAGCTCTTTGGAAAGATCCAGCTGGACGTTGCGGCGCTTCGCGGCGAGCTCGATGCCGAAGTGCCCGACGTCGAGACCATTCGCTCCGCCTATGCCCAGCTCGAGCGGGCGGCTTTCCGCATCGCCGAGTCGATGTACGAAGAGACCTCGAGCTGACAACAGCGCTGAAGCAACGGCAGCGTTGAGCTGACGGCTCTCCGGGGCTGCCCGCCTCACGCGCGTGGGGCTCGGGTCACTCTACGGCGAGCTTGCGCTCGATGGCCTCGATATGACCCCGTACGCTCACGTCGTCGATTCGCTGAGTCTCGATCTTGCGGACCGCGCTCATCACCGTCGTGTGGTCGCGGCCCCCGAACGCGCGGCCAAGCTCCGGGAAGCTGCATTTCAGACGCTGCTTGCAGAGATACATCGCCACGTGCCGCGCGAAGGCCACGGTCTTGTGGCGATCTTTCGAGGTGAGATCGCTCGTGCGAAGGTGAAAGTGTTGGCACACCGCCCGCTGAATGTCGTCCACGCTCAGCATCTGCGTACGGTGCGCGAGCGCGGTCGTGAGCTCGCTTCGCACGAATTCCATATCGACGGCGCGTCCGGTCAGGGACGACTTGGCGGCGAGGCGAATCAGCGTGCCCTCAAGCTCTCGGACGTTCGAGCGAATCGCCTGCGCCAGATGCAGAGCGACTTCGTCGTCGAGCGCGATCCCTTCGAGCACGGCTTTGTTTCGGACGATGGCGATCCGCGTCTCGAGCTCTGGGAGCTGAATGTCCGCCACGAGCCCCGAAGCGAAGCGCGACACCAGCCGCTCTTCCATCCGCTCGAGGGCCTGCGGGTACTTGTCGCTGGTCACGACGATCTGTTTGTCGGCGTTGTGGAGCGCATTGAAGGTGTGAAAGAACTCTTCCTGGGTCTGCACGCGTCCGGCTAGAAACTGGATGTCATCGACGAGCAGGACATCGCACTGCTCGCGATAGCGGCTGCGAAACTCGTCCATCTTTTGGTGCTGAAGCCCAGTGATGAAGTCGTTGGTGAAGCGCTCGGCGGAGGTGTAGCGAATGCGCGCGCTGGGACGCTCGGCGTGAACGCGCTGCGCGATGGCGTGGACGAGGTGCGTCTTGCCGAGCCCGGTGCCGCCGCAGAGGAAGAGCGGGTTGTAGCGCCGGCCGCCCGTCGCGGAGGCCAGGGCAGCCGCATGCGCGAGCTGATTCGACGGGCCAACGATGAAGTTCGCGAAGGTGAAGCGCGGGTTGATGTCCTCGAGCGTCGTGCCGCGCACACTCATCGGCACATCGTCCGCGGACCGCACCAGCAGCGGGCGCGACGACATCGGCCGGGTGCGCACCGGGGTCGCAAGGCGGGCGCTCGCGACCGGATGCGCGATGTCGGGGTCGAGGATCCAGGTGACGCGCACGGCTACTCCGGAAACCTGCCGGAGCTGCTCCTTGAGGTCGGGCACGAAATTATTTCGCACCCAGTCCATCACGAACTCGTTCTGGGCGCGCAAGGTCAGCACGCCGTCCGCGAGGCCATCGAACTGTACCCCGGCGAACCATTGATCGAAGGTCGCCGGCGAGCGGTCGCGGGTTCGCGCCGCAGCCGCCTCGAACATCTGACGTGGAATGGATCCAGACATCGAAACCCCTACCTACCCCCGCGCTGGAGCCAACGCGTACGTCTCGAGCTGCGCCTGTCCCACGCGCGGCTCCAACAAGTTATCCACAGCCCCCACCGAGTCGGGTCCGACGTAAGTTGCTCTAGGATTCAAGGGCTTAGGGTTCGGGTGCGAATCGGATGGAAACGGATATCCACAGCCATGGTTCGGTCGCAAACGGCGACATGGGTGCGGCAGCCGCGGACCAAGTCTGCGCTGGAAACCCCAATCGGAGTGCCCCAGCACAACCCCACTCACGACCGGGCCCGATCACGTCGACCGAGGCCCCACCGAAGCGGGACAGGCACCTACCACCGAGCCGTCACGGGCGTCCACGACGATGGCACAATGATTCTCAACTATCGGTAATTGCATACTTTTTATGGCATGAGGCCGCGTTCACGGGAGCGGGGGCAAGAGGCGCCGTTGCCGGCCTCTCGCAGGTGCCGGGAATCACGGAGAAATCGCATCCTGCCCAGGGTCACGCGGCCACGATCGACCGGAAAGGCCGGCCCGGGGCGATGTCAAGCCCCCTGTGGCACCGGCAACCGCGCGGGATTTGCGATCCGGTGCATGATGATTGACACGAACGACAACTTGTGGGTGCAGGTCTTCGCCGAGGCCGAAATCGCACTCCGAGCGTGCCCGCTTCGAGCACGAACGTCCGCCGTTTTCTTGCCCATGACGCGTACCGGCTGGCATGAGACCGTCCTCCGCCGATCTCTCGGGCGGAAGTCCGCCATGAGCCGCCGCGTCCTATCGAGCCTCATCGCCGCGCTCGCCCTGCTCTCGGGCGAACGCTTCGCCGCGGCCGAGCCGAGCACGCTGCCCCACGGCCTCGCGTACAACTACGGCGAGACAGAGACAGCCCGGTCGCTCGGCGTCGGCGCCCTCCACGCGTCCGGGGGGAGCGTGAGCTCGATCTTCCTCAATCCGGCGAATTTCGGGCTGTCGCGCGCCTATCACGTCGGCGTGCTCACCCAGTTCACGCCGGAAGCGGGACGGCATCTCTACGGCGGCGCGGTGATGGACTCGACCCGACGCATGTCGGGCGGGCTCAGCTTCGTAGGAGGTTTTCAAGACCCCGACGGGCTCGACCGGACAACGCTGGACGCACGCGCGGCGTTCGCGTTCGCCATCGCGCCGAGCGTGCACGTCGGCGTCGGTGGGCGGTACCTGCGGGTGCACCAGGACGGCCTCGGCGTGCTCGGAAACAGTCGCGCATCGGGTGGCCTCCACGACCCAGAAAATCCACCCGACGGCCGCAGCACGCTGCTCGAGACCGTGACTTTCGATGCGGGCGCGACGTTTCGTCCGGTCGAGCCACTGTTCATCGCGGCCTTCGGCCAGAATCTGACGCACATGCAGAATGGGCTCGTGCCGATGCTGGTCGGCGGAGGCGTTGGATTTGCGACCGGCGACTTCACGGTCGAGGTGGATGGGCTCGCGGATCTCGACTCGTACGGCACGCCCAGCGCCCGCGTCATGGCCGGCGGCGAGGTGTTGTTGCTCGATGTGCTGCCGCTGCGCTTCGGGTATCGCTTCGACCTCATGAAAGGCAGCGGCGAGAAACCCGCGCACGCCGTCAGTGGTGGCATCGGCTACGTGATTCCGCAGCTCGCGGTCGATGCATCCGTGCGCCGAAGCGTGAGTGGCCCGGCCGAGACGGTGATCGCGATCGGCGTGACCTACCACGTCGAGTCGCTCGGCCTCGAGGTCGATCCCTACTAGCGCCGCTCCTTACTCGGGTCGCTCGTTACTCGGGTCGCTCGTTACTCGGGCCGCTCTTTACAAGGGCCGCTCTTTACGAGGGCGATCCGTGTTCTGCTTCACGCGCGCCACCAAGGCATGCGGCGCGACGAATCGCAGAACGAGGCGGCATGGCCGAACACGGAGACTTCGCGGGACTGGATCGGCTGCTCGTGCACGCGCTCGGCGAGTGGCGCGCGCGAACGGACGAGCTGTGTCGGATCCGCCCGGAAATAGCGGGAGATCTGCGCCAAGCTGAGCTCGACACGAGCCCGCTTCCCGAGCGACTCGTCGGCATCGAAGCTCGCGAAGAGCTCGCTGACGCGAAGGGCGACATGCTCGCGCGAGCGCTCGTGCCATGGGTCGATGTGCTCGCGAACGAGGACGAGAGCTACCGCGACCGAGTCGCGCTCCACGTGGCGTTGGCGCAGCCTCACGACGTGGCTGGACGCGACGCCCCGGTGAGCGCGCGCGCGCTGCGTCGTGAGCTGTGGATGGCACCGAGCGCGGCGCTGCGACGTTCGGCGGGGGACGACCTCGCGCGCGTGTGCCGTGCCGTCGCCGACGTCGTGCGACCCGCGCTCGAGCGTCGCGTGGAGCGGGCGCGGCGGCTCATGCCCGAGTGCCGGCCGCTGAGCGTCGCGGAGCTTCCATGGGATGGGCAGGACAGAGCTCCCGCGGCTCGTGTCGCCGAACAGGTGTTGCATGCGACGGAGGAGCTTGCGGCGTCGTTTCTTCCGCGGTCGTGGCACGAGACGCTGCGACTCGCGTTCGCGACCGACGCTTCGGAAGGGTGGCCGGCGCGGCTCAGCGGGGCATGGCTCGGCGACGTGTTCGGCGGCACTGGACTGACCGCTGGCCTGACCCTTCGGCCCCATCTTCCCGAGACGTGTGGAGCGCTCTCGTATGCAGCGGCGCTCGGCAACCTCGGCGCGCGCGTCCTCGATGCCGCACGGCCGGCGACACTGCCATTCGCACTGCAGCAGCATCCGCTGGGCGTGCGTCGCCACCACGAGCGCGCGCTGTTCGCGGGGATCGTGGCGGAGCCTAGCTTCGCGCGGCGCGTCCTCGGGCTGTCGCGGTCGCGCGTTGCCGATCATCGCCGCCACGTGTGGCGCGCATTCTTGGTCGCGCTTCGCATCGATGCCTGGCGCGTCGTGGCCAGCGCTGCGAGCCAAGACGGCATGGCTCCCTTCGTCGAACGGTATCGCGACGTCGGCGAACGCGTGCTCGGACCGGGGCTCGCCGCCGCGATGGCCGGAGTGTTACCGATGCTGCGTCCGGGCGACGGTGCCGCCCTCGTGGGCACAGTGCTCGCGGCCCGGAGGCGCGAAGAACTGGTCGCCGCCTATGACGAAGATTGGTTCGCGAATCCGCGGGCGATCGAGGAGCTGAGACACGAAGCGACCCTCGCGCGCTCATTCGAAGCGATCGCGCCGGCATCGATCGAAGCTGCGTTGAACACGCTGATGGGCATCGCCATCGACGCCGTAGCGTGAGGGCCGCAGACGCGCGAATCGCGATGACGCGGCAATGCCTATCCGTCGCGCATGGTCTGAAGCGCATGGTCTGAAGCGCATGGTCTGAAGCGCATGGTCTGAAGCGCATGGAACTGCGTCGCCGCGAAGTTGACCTTGCCCTCGGCGCATGTAACGTCTCTGACGACGATGGGCCTACGAAGCGAGCGATGGCTGGCCCTAGGAACCGGCCTCTGGCTGACCTTGGGGTTGGCGGATCCCGCGATGGCGGCCCCGGCACAAACGACGGCCGAGGGCGCCACGTCAAAGGGCGCAGCAGAGCCCCGAAGCGCGGCGAAGGTGGCGAACGGCGCGAACCCAGCGACTAGCGCGACTAGCCTGAGCACTGCGACCGCCGCGAAGCCCGCTGTTGCGACCGCCGCGAAGCCTGCCGCTGCGACCGCCGCGAAGCCCGCTGCTGCGACCGCCGCAAAGCCCGCTGCTGCGACCGCCGCAAAGCCCGCCACGGCCGGCAAGAAGAAACCCGCCGCCGGCGCGCCCGCGAAGCAAGCCGCACGGAAGCTCGCGCCCGCGAAGACGCCCGTACCGGCGCGCGAGAAGCCCCTCGCTCGACTCGCGGGGAGCGTCCCCGGAAAGCCGGACGCGTCCGCGCGACAGGCGCTGAGCGGCCATGCCCGAGAGCACAGCTCCGAGGCCGTCGCCGAGTCGCCGGAGCTGACGGAAATGCGCGAAGTCGACGCGATGCTCTTCCCACGGGCCGCCGCGATGCCGTTCGCGCTCGAGCTGCCGGCCCCCGTCGCCGCCCCGGCCGTGAACGCGTCGGGTTTGCCATCGAGGCCGACGCCGCCAGCGCCAACACCTGGCGCGCGTGCCGCGACCGAGGCCGTCGGAACCCCCGATCGCGCATGGCTCGCGAAGCTAGAAATGCCGGAAATTCCGGTGCGTTTCGACGCGGGAGTGGTGCGCTACCTCGAGTATTACCGAGACAATCCGCGCGGCCGACGGCTCGTCGCCGCATGGCTCAAGAAGAGCGGCCGGTACCGCGGCGCCATGGTGAAGGTGTTGCGAGAGCACAAGCTCCCTGAAGATCTCGTGTGGCTCGCACTCATCGAGAGCGGCTTCGATCCTACGGTCCATTCGCACGCCGGCGCCGCAGGGCTGTGGCAATTCATGCCGGCCACCGGACGCATCTACGGACTCACGGTCAATCAACGCGTCGATGAGCGGCTCGATCCCGAGCGCAGCACCATCGCCGCCGTGACGCACCTGAAAGATCTCTACGCGCGCTTCGGCACCTGGGAGCTCGCGTTCGCCGCGTACAACATGGGCTACGGCGGCCTGCTCGCGTCGATCCGCAAGTACAACACGAACGACTACTGGGAGCTTCGGCGGCTCGAGGCGGGGCTTCCCTACGAGACGGCGCTCTACGTTCCGAAGATCGTCTCGATGGCGATCGTCGCACGCAACTGTGCAGTGTTCGGGTGCGATGGAGTTGCGCTCGACCGACCCGAGCCCTTCGGAGAAGTGGCCGCAGACAAGGTCGCGCTCGCGCCGGGCGTGACCCTCGACGAGCTTGCAGCAGCCGTGCGCGTCACCCCGGAAGAAATCGCGGCGCTCAACCCCCACGTCATCGGCACGCGCCTGCCACCGCTCGAGCAGAGCGCGACGGCTCGCACGAGCTGGACCGCGTTCGTGCCTGAGGGCAAAGGCCCGCGCGCGGCGTCACTGCCTTCGTCCGGCACGACGCAAAAGCTTCGCACCCATCGCGTACGGTGGGGCGAATCCATCGCCCACATCGCAGCGCGCTACCACACGAGCGCGTCGATGCTCGAGCAGCTGAACGATCTCGATGACGACGAAGCGCCTCGCCCGGGGACCGCAGTGTTCGTTCCGAAGGGCGCCGCGCCCGCGAGCGATGCCGCCGCCTTGCTGCTTCGAGCCGACCGGCGCGCGACCGACAAAGCGATCGTGGTGGTGCCCGATCGCCAGCTCGAGTTCGCGGGACGCCGGCGCGTGTTCTACCAGGTCGTTTACGGCGACACGGTCGAGGACATCGCGCGGGTGACAGAGGTCAGCGCGAGCGAGCTGCGGCGGTGGAATCACCTCGATGCACGCGCCACGTTGCAAGCCGGCATGCACGTGCAGCTCTTCGTCGCGAACGACGCCGCGCCCGCCGACGTGCTCTGGCTCGAAGAGTCGCAGGTCGTGCCGCTCACGGTCGTGTCGGAGGCGTTTTTCAGCCATTTCGTCGGACAATCCGGCCGCGAACGGGTCCAAGTCCTTGCGCGCGAGGGCGACACTTGGCAGGCGCTCGCCAAACGCCACAACGTGACTTTGGGTTCGCTCGAACGCATCAATCACAAGAGTCGGCGAAGCAAGCTCGCGGCCGGCGACCGCATCATCGTGTACGCGAAGCGCCCGGCCTCCGTGCGAAGTGAGCCCGAAGAGCCTGCGGTCGTACGCGGCGTCGATGCGACACGCACCGACGAAGTCGAGCGGCCGCCCGATGCGATGCCAGCCGATGCGATGCCAGCGAGCCCCGCGGTCGGTGGCGCTCTGCCAAGTGACCAGGCGACCGTTCCCGATGGCGTCGGTCCCGCGCTCGTGCCGCCGGCGGCTCAACCGCGCGTGCGCTGAGAGCTCGTCCGTCAGGTGACGAAGCCGCAGACAGCGGTGCGCTGAACAGTGAAGGGCAGACAGCGGTGCGCTCGACTGCAACAGGCCGTCACTTCGGTCTCGATTCGTGCGAATCGAGGCACTAGACTGCCCGCCGTGTTCAACGTTCGCTCTTTCGGGCTCACGGACATCGGCCGCCGCCGCAAACAAAACGAAGATGCATTCTTGCGCAATGACGAGGTCAAGCTCTTCGTCGTCGCCGATGGAATGGGCGGTCACGCAGCCGGCGAGATCGCAAGTGCCGAGGCCGTCGACACCGTCTACGGGATGATGAAGCGCGGCCTCGTGTCGCTCGGGCCCGAGAGTGAAGAGTTCTCTGACGAGAAGCTCTCGAAGGCGCGCCGCTTGATCGAGGCCGCGATTCAGAACGCGACCTACATGGTCTTCACGATGAGCGAGGTCGATACCGGCAAGAGCGGCATGGGCACGACCATCAGCGCCGCGTACATCTACAAAAATTTGTTCGTGCTCGGCCAGGTCGGTGACAGCCGCATTTATCGGATTCGCGGCGGCATCGCCGAGCAGCTGACCGAGGACCACACGCTCGTCGGTTGGCAGGTGCGCCAAGGGCTCATCACGGAGGACGAGGCCAAGGTCTCGCCGCACCGCAACGTGATCATTCGCTCGGTGGGCGGGCGTGACTACGTCGAGGTCGATACCTGTGCCGTCGCGATCCAAAAAGGCGATCGCTTCCTGCTCTGCTCAGACGGTCTGCACGGCTACCTCGAGCCCGAAGAGATCCCGGACATCGCTGCATTCGGAGGAGATAAGGCCGTGCGCGCCTTCATCGATCTCGCGAACGAGCGCGGTGGGCACGACAACATCACCTGCATCCTCGTCGAAATCGACTGAGCCCAAACCCGCGCGCGCGGGCGCCACTGTTTTTTGGGGGGCCCAGGAACTAGACGGCCTTGAGCTCCGGCACTTGCACGACATGCAGCGCGCGAAGCACGGTGCCTGAACGCCGCACCGGTGAGATGTCGCGATCGAGCGGGACATGCAGCTTGGCACCCGCCAAGATCGTCTCGCACAGGTCTTCGAACGCGTAGCCAGCGTGGCGCGCGATCTTTGGCAAGAGGCTGGTCTCCGTCATTCCGGGGAGGGTGTTGACCTCGAGCACGTACTCGTTCTCTCCGCGCGTCACGAGCAGATCGACCCGCGCCGCACCGGAGACGCCGAGAGATTCGCCGGCAGCGAGCGCGAGGTTGAGGATGTTCTGATAGCGCGCCGGAGGAAGGCGGGCGGGCATGTGGTAGTCGGTCGCGCCCGGCGTGTACTTGGCGTGGTAGTCGTAAAGGCCCCCGCCTTTCGGGCAGATCTCGATCGCTCCGAGCGCGCGACCGTCGAGGATCGCGACGTTCACTTCCGCCGCCTCGACGTACCGCTCGACGATGGCGTGGTCATCGAGCGCGAACACCGTCTCGAGGGCGCGCGCGAGCTCACCCAGGGACGAGACCCGGGAGACTCCCAGGCTGGAGCCTTCGCCGCGCGGCTTGACGACCGCCGGAAATCCGAAGGTGCGGTGGAGCGACTCGATGTCCGCGAGGTCGTCGTCCACGGAGACCGTGTAGTAGGGGGGCGTCGGCACGTTGTGGAGCAGGAACAGCTCCTTGCTCTTCACCTTGTCCATCGCGAGCGCGCTCGCCGTGACGCCCGAGCCCGTGTACGGGACACCGGCGATCTCGAGCAGTCCTTGCACGCAGCCGTCTTCGCCCATGCGACCGTGCAGCGCGAGAAAAGCGACGTCGATGCGAGCGCGCACGAGGGCGTTGAGCAAATCGAGCCCGCGCGCCGGACCGCGCACGCCCTTGGGCACCACGACGCGCACGACGTCATGGCCGCGACGCGAGAGCGCATCCGCGACCGCGTTGCCGGTCTTCAACGAGACCTCGTGCTCACCCGACCAGCCGCCCATCACGACTCCGACGCGACCACCACGATTCGGCCAACTCATGCTCACGATTCCTTTCGCTTGAACGCCCGAGCAACCTGCTCGCCTTCCCGAAGGAGGGACGACGCACCGGGAGTGAATTCGGCCGTACCAGCTGCGCTTTCGACGGGGCAACTTCACGCGTGCCTGTTGTGAGGACGACTCGGGCAGCGCTCGGTGATGAGCGAGCAGCCCGCCCTCCTTGCGCTGTTCGACCCCCAACGCGCGACCACAGACCCCAGTCGTTCACTTCGCGATGCGCTTCGTGAAGCGTGCCGATGCGTGCCCGAATTGTTGCGATCGCGGGGAAGATCCTGCGACGATTTCAAACGA
>SHZB01000130.1 GCA_009692485.1 Myxococcales bacterium | reverse complement strand
GGTCGCGATGGGACGGGTCCCTCACCAGGCGCGCCGCATCGTCGTGACCGCGACCGACCGCGAAGCTGTCGAGGGCGCCATCGATGCCTGCGAGCTGAGCGCGCTCGCGGGCCGAGCCATCGAGTCCTTGTCGGGCGGCGAGCAGCAGCGGGTCCACGTCGCGCGCGCGCTCGCCCAACAAACGCCCGTCTTGCTCCTCGACGAGGCCGCGGCCCACCTCGATCTTCGGCACACGACGCAGCTCTTCGAGCTGGTGCGGCGGGAGATCACCGCGCGTCGGCTGACCTGCGTCGCGGCGCTTCATGACCTCGCGACGGCTGGCCGCTTCGCGGACATGGCGCTGCTTCTCGGCGAGGGACGGCTCATCGCCGCGGGCACGGTCGACGACGTGATGACGCGCGCGAAGCTCGAGGAGGCCTTCGCGACCGCGCTCCGTTGCGGAAAAACCCCCGAGGGCGACCGCTATTTCGTCCCCGTCTGATGCGGCGAAACGCGCCCCAGCCGCCGCCCCCAACGAGCGCGATGCGCGATCTCGCGGGGACCCATCGCCGACCTCGCCCGGAGGCCGCCTCGAATCTCGACCTTTGAGTCACGTCGATCTATAAGTCCCGCCGAATGGCTCGCTTGCGCCTCGTCCTCTTGCTGACGCTCGCCCTCGTCCTTGGCTTGCTCGGCTGCGCGCGAAGCTCCGCGCCAAATCTGCTCGAGCTGATCGACGTTGCCCCGCGAGAGGTCGAGGTCGGCGATCAAGTCGAGGTGCTCGGCGCGCGCCTGCCCTCCGGCAACGTGAAGTCGGCGACCGTGACCTTCGACGGCAAGCTATTTCGTCCCGGCGGAAGCCCCGCAGGCGAGACCGTCAGCATCGTCGTCAACGACGCCAGACCAAGCCCCGACAAGATCGCGTTTCCGTTCACCGAGGCCCTCAAATCGCGCTTCTGCGGCAGCGGCGATGAGGCCACGCACACCACCTTTCGCGGCGACGTCACGGTCACGTTTCAGACCCTCGAGGACTCGGGCCATCCGGTTCAGGGGCGCGTCCTCGGCGTGACCATCGACTTTCGCCCGCCCTCCTTGCGGCGCATCGTGACCGACCAGCTCAGCGAGCTCGGCAACAAGACGCTCGCCCACCTCGGAATCATCATCGATGCCGAGCGCTCGCCGACCACCGGTGGCCTCTACATCGGCAGCGTCGTGCCCGCGAAGGCGGCCGACCGCGCCGGGATGCAGTCGGGAGATTTGCTGCTCGGATTCAACGGCGTGACCATCCTGTCGCTCGCGGACGTCAGCCCGGCAAGCGGCGCGCGCATGGCCCATGTGCTCGTCAAGCGCGGCGACGCCACGGCCGAAACGAAACAGCTTTCGCTCGCGGGCTTCGCCGGTGGTGGACTTCCGGCCGACATTCTCGCGGCGGCGCTCATCCTCGGGGTCGCCGCGTTCATCCTGCTCATTTTCATGGCGCCCACGGCCGGGATCATCACCTGGGTCGAGCGCCGCGTATCGGCGAGGATGCAGTCGCGCGTCGGGCCAAATCGCGCCGGACCGCAAGGCTTCATCGTGTGGATCGCGGACGGCATCAAGTCGATCGTGAAAGAGGACATCATCCCGGCCGACAGCGACGAGGTGCTGTTCCGGCTCGCGCCTTATCTGGTGTTCATCGGCGTGTCGGCGACCTTCGTCGTGATGCCCTTCGGCCAGTATTTGATCGCCGCAGATCTCGACGTCGGCATCCTCTTCGTCATCGCGGTCACGTCGCTCGTCTCGATCGGCCTGATGACCGGGGGCTGGGCCTCGAACAACAAGTGGTCTCTGCTCGGCGGCATTCGCGCGGCAGCCCAGGTCATCAGCTACGAGATCCCGGCCGCGGTGGCGATCGTGTGTGTCGTGATGATGACCGGCTCCTTGCGAATGCAGGACATCATCCAGGCGCAAGGCGGTCTCGGCGACGGAATCATGACCCAGGGCGGCTGGCCTTGGTACTGGTTCATGTTCAAAAGCCCCGTAACTTTCGGGCTTTTCTTCCTGTTTTTTACGACCGCACTCGCCGAAGGAAATCGCGCCCCCTTCGATCTCCCCGAGGCCGAGAGCGAGCTCGTCGCCGGCTACTCGACCGAGTACTCGGGCATGCGCTATCTCTTCTTCTTCTTCGCAGAGTGGGCGAACGTGTTCGTCTTCTGCGGGATCGCGACCGCGCTGTTTCTCGGCGGCTGGCAAGTCCCCGGCGTCACGCCGCTGGCCCAAGAGGCGAGCCTTCCGCTTCAGCTCTTGGGCGTGTTCCTGTTCTTGCTCAAGGCGTGGATCCTCATCTTCGTCGTCGTGTGGATCCGCTGGACCTTGCCGCGCGTCCGCATCGATCAGCTCATGAACCTGTGCTGGAAATGGTTCGTGCCGCTCTCGTTCGCGGCCTTCTTGCTGACGGGGCTTTGGGTCATGGCCGTGTCCCCGTCGAGCAAACCAGGCTCGGACGGCGGCCTCCCGGTCGCGACGGCACCGCTGATCCCGGTCGTGGTGCAGACCGCCCTCGGCATCGGGATGTTCGCGGTCTTCAGCTTCTTGGTCGTGCACTTTGCGCGGCGCGTCTCGTTCAACGTGCGCGCCAGCAAGCAGCCGATCCACCTCAACCCGTTCATCTAGCGTCTCCGAAGCGGGACGACCCCATCGCCATCACGACGCGCTCGAGCTCGTCCCGCGTCAGGTGTTCGTGGATCGGCAGCGCGAGGACCTCGCCCGTGGCACGGCGCGCGTTCGGACAATCGCCGGGCTCGCCCTCCATGCGACTGCGGACGATCGGGTGGTCCGAGAGTAGCTCTGGGTAGTACGCGCCGGTTCCGATCCCCGCAGCATCGAGGTGCGCGCGCATGGCATCACGCCGCGGACAGCGAACCGTGAAGATGTGGCACGCATCGCCAGGCTCGAGCGGAGGCGGTCGCGTAACCCAGGCGGGCAAGGCCGCGCGATAGAACTCTGCATGCTCGCGTCGCTTCGCCTCGATCTCTCCGAGGCCCGCGAGCTTTCGGTCGAGCACCGCCGCCTGCAGCGCATCGAGGCGGCTGTTGAGACCCACCTCGATCGCGCGCCCGCCCCGCATTCCATGCGAGCGCAGCATCTTCACGCGCTCGGCTACGTCGTCGTCGTCGGTCAAGACAGCGCCGCCATCGCCCCACGCGCCGAGGTTCTTCGTCGGAAAAAACGACACGCTCGCGCTCCCGAAGCTCGTGAGCGATCGGTCTCCGGCACGACCGCCGACGGCCTGCGCCGCGTCCTGAACGATCCCGACGCCGGCCTCGCGCGCCACCGTCGCGAGCGCGGCCATGTTCGCGATGCGGCCATAGAGATGCACCGGCACGACGGCCCCGACGCGCCGCCCGCTCGGCGAAGTCATCGCGCCGCCGACGCCCCGCGAGCAGTGGGAAAAGCAGCGTGCCAGCGCATGGGGACAGAGGCACAGCGAAGCGTCATCGACGTCGATGAAGCGCGGCACGGCGCCAACGCGAAGGATGGCCTCCGCGGTGGCGATGAACGAGAGCGGCGTCGTGAGGACCACGTCTCCGGGCATGACCCCAGCCGCTAGGAGCGCGAGGGTGAGCGCGTCCGACCCGCTCGCGACGCCGATCGCGTGACGCGCACCAGCCGCCGTCGCGAACTTCTGCTCGAATGCAAGGACGGCCTCACCGAGGATGAAGCGGCCGCTCCGCGCGAGCTGCTCGACGACCGAGCACAGCTCCGCGACGCCGGCGCGATCACCCGCGGCTACACGGGCGAGCTCGATGCGTTTCATGGGCGACGTCACCGTCCTCCGCGCCGGTCCGCGTATCCCATTCGAAGAGTCCGCGTCTCCCATTCGAATCGGAGCCGCGTCTCGCATTCGAATCGGAGCCGCGTGTCGAGCCCTATTCCGCTCCGGCTTTGGGGGTCGTCTCTGGACGTGCCCGCATCTCGGCGCGTCCGCGCACCGCGTCGATCCGCGGCGTGAGCATACGCATGGGACCGCCCGCCTTCGTCTGGCCGCTCGCGCGCAGCACCTGACCTGTCGCGCGGTGGTGCGCCTCGACGAGCAAGGCCATCTCGGCCGTCACCGCGTAGAGGCTCGCCATCGGGACCTTCTTGCCCTTGATGGCGCGCACGGCCTCGCGGTGGACTTCGATGACCTTGGTGAATCGCGGCCCCACGCCTCGCGGATGCGCGGCCTTCGGATCTTCTTTGCCTGCAGCATCGAGCGCGTCGCGTGACGCGACCAGCGCATCGAGCGCGCGGCCCACCGCTTCGGCATCGACCGCATCGGCCAGCAAGAGCGACGTCGTCTTGCGCGCGTTGATGAGGGAATCGGTCGAGAGATCGCCCGCTTTGTCGAGCTTCTCGGCCGCCTTGCCCCACCCGGCCTGCCACGCTTCAAACGTTGCGCGGAACGCCTCGAGGTTCTTGTCGAGCTCGCCGAAGCTCTTCACGAGGCCCTCGTGCATGGTCTTGCCGCGCTCGAATTTGTCCGCGTCGTGTTGCTTGCTTGCGTAGTAACGCTGGGCGCTCATGAGCTGGCGATTCAAGGTCGAGGCATAGGGCTCGAACTCCGCGAGCGCCTTGTCGATCGCCACGTCTTCCGGCGCCGAGGTCGCGCCCGCGTCCGTCTTTCCGGCGAGATTGCACGAGCTCAAAAAGCGCGTGAAAGGGAGCCGCTGACCGAGCAAGCCCACGTCGTTGCGAGCCGACTCCGCCACTACCGCCGGCTCGCCCGTGTGTGCGGCCTTCGCGCTTGGAGCCGCCGTCGCCGTCGCCGCTTCCGCTGCGGTCTTCGCGTTTGAAGCCGCCGTCACCGCTGCCGGCGCAGTCTTCGCGACCGCCGTCGCCGTCGCCGCTCCCGCTGCCGTCTTTGCGACCGGTGTCGTCGTCGCCGCTGCCCCTGCCGCTGCCGTCTTCGCTGCACGTTTCGAAGTGCTCGAGCCCGCTGCCACCTTCGAATCGGTGCTCGCTGCTGGCGCGACCTCAGGGTCGGGAAGCGCGAAGCTCGGCAGCTTGCCCGGAGCCGGCTCGCCGCCCTTCAAGCTCGCGAGATAGGTGTCGCGCGCGAGCTTGAGACCGTACGCGCCGTAGAAGCACAGCTCGGTGCGGAATCGCTTCGTGGTCGCGTCCGTGTAGGCCGGGACTTGCGTCGTCACTTCGGCAGCTTTTCCCTGTTTTTCCGGCGTTTCAACGCTTGCTGCGGCACCTGCGCCCGGGGGCGGTGGCGGCGGCGGGTCCTCTTTGCAGCCCCCCGAAAAGAGTGCACCCGACGCGAGAAGTGGCAAGAGCGAGAAAGCGATCCGCGTGTTCATGGCGCGGCTATGTGGCACGCGAAATGATGCGCGGCAAGGGCCGGACGCAGCCGCGTTGGGCTGCATGGCCGAGTCTAGAATGGCCACATGAGGTCCCGAACCGAAGACGTTCTTCGTGCAGCCCTGTCCTTGCCGATCGACCAACGAGCGGACGTGGCCGCAGAACTCCTGGCAAGCCTTGATGACGCCGGGACTGAACACAGCGCTGAAGGTCGACGCCGCGTGGGCGGCCGAGATTGAGAGGCGTGCACGGCGTGTCATGGCGGGCAATTCTGAGTTCCCACGCGCAGGCACCAGTGTGCCCCGCATGGCCGCCACGTCGCCGGTGAGACGGGTTGCTGTGAGGCGTTTCCCCTATCACGTCGTCTTTCTCGAAACGCCCTCCGCGATCCGAATTCTCGCCGTCGCACATGACCGCCGACACCCGGATACTGGAAGAGTCGTCTGCGGTAATTCGTTGTCGTCGACGGAAGGCCTCGGCTTCAGCCGCAATTCACGAGGGCTTCGGCCCTGCGCGACGCTTGCGCCCGTAGCTCGCGCCTTGCCGCATGTAGATCGGCAGCGAGCCCTTGCCGGTCTCTGGCGGGACGAGCGCGTGTGAGCCGGTGCCGACCAAGTCGATGCGTCCGGCGGCTCGCAGCGCGGCCCGCGTCTCGTCGTGATGACTGGGATCCCAATAGAGCAGGAGGGCCTTCTGCAGGCGTTTGTCGGCGAGCGATTTCGCGGTGTAGACGGGCTTCTGCGTGAAGGGATCGAGGCCCGTGTAATACATCGAGGTGGCCATCGCCATCGGCGTCGGGATGAAGTCCTGCACCTGGCGCGGCCGCATCGCGCGCTCTTTCAGCCACAGCGCGAGCTTGACCATGTCGCGGAGCGTCGAGCCTGGATGGCCCGAGATGAAATACGGCACGAGGTGTTGCTCGCGACCCGCCTCCTGACTGGCGCATTGAAACTGCTCGACGAAGCGCTCGTAGCTCTCGATCGGCGGCTTTTTCATTTTGTCGAGCACGCCCGGATCGTTGTGCTCGGGCGCGACCGAGAGCTGACCGCCGGTGTGATGCCGCGCAAGCTCGGTGATGAACTCGGGCGAGCGCTCGGCGAGGTCATAACGAATGCCCGACGCGACGTACGCGTGCTTGACGCCCGGCTCCTCGCGCACGCGCCGAAGCAGGCGCACGAGCGGCGTGTGATCGGTGACGAGATTGTCGCAAATCCCGGGGTGAACGCACGAGAGCTTGCGGCAGGCGCGCTCGATTTCCTCCGACTTGCACGTCATCGCGTACATGTTCGCGGTCGGTCCGCCGACGTCCGTGATGGTGCCGTGGAAGCCGTCCATCCGCCGGAGCGCGCGCACCTCACGCAGCACGCTCGCCTCCGAACGCGACTGGATGATGCGGCCCTCGTGCTCGGTGATCGAGCAGAAGGTGCAGCCGCCGAAGCAGCCGCGCATCGTCACGATCGAGTGCTTCACGGTCTCGTACGCCGGGATCGACTCTTCGTACGACCAGTGGGGCGCGCGCAAGAACGGCAGATCGTAGAGCGCATCCATGTCGCTCGTCTCGAGCGGCAACGATGGCGGGTTGAAGTACACGGCCTCCGAGCCATGCGGCTGAAGAAGCGGCCGCGCGTTGCCGGGATTGGTCTCGAGCTGAAAGGCCCGCGACATCGCGCTGAAGGCCGATTTGCTCTGGCACACCTGCTCGTAGCTCGGCAGGATCACCGTCTTCTTGTCGGTCGTGTAGCGCGACGCCTCGAGCCCCTCCCACTCGCCCTTTCGCATCGCGAACGCGGTCCCGCGCACGTCGCGGATTTGCCCGATGGTCTCGCCCTCGCGGAGGCGTCGCGCGACCTCCCACACCGGCCGCTCGCCCATGCCGAAGATCAACAGATCCGCCTTGGAATCGAGCAAAATCGAGCGGCGCACGCTCTCGGACCAGTAGTCGAAATGCGCGATGCGACGGAGCGACGCCTCGATGCCGCCGACGATGATCGGCACGCCCGGAAACGCCTGCCGCGCGAGGTTGGCGTACACGATGCTGGCGCGGTTCGGGCGGCGGTTGGTCGCGCCTCCGGGCGAGTATTGATCGTCGGCGCGGACCTTCTTTTGCGCGGTGAGTTTGTTGAGCATCGAGTCGAGGTTGCCGGCCGTGATCCCGACCATCAAGCGCGGTCGCCCAAGCCGCTCGAGGTCGCTCGTGTTGCACCAGTTGGGCTGCGCGATCATCCCGACCTTGAAGCCGCGCGCCGTGAGAAAGCGGCCGATGAGCGCCGCGCCAAACGCCGGGTGATCGACGTAGGCGTCGCCGTTGATGAGCAAGATGTCGAGCTCGTCCCAGCCGCGCGCCCGCAGCTCTTCACGCGTCGTCGGCAAGAAGCCGGTCAGATCGCGCGCGGGCTCGTACCCACCTTTTTTTCGCAGCGTCACGAGCATGGTAGTCGGGTCGCAAAGTGACGTGTGTTCGACGCATTGTAAAGCCTCGCCAGCATCTCCGCGTTCGCACCGCGAAGGGGCTTACGCGGCGGATCGGCCCGAATTTTGGGTTATTTTCGTGATTTCCGTAGGATGCCCGCCCGCGCTCGTGGGGCACGGACTTTGCTGCGTGTCGCTGCAAACCCAATCGAGAGGTCGTGCGAGAGTGAGCCATCCGTATCAAGAGTTCGTTCAGGACGTAGCCAGCCGAAGTGGGCTGGAAGACCGTGAAGAGGTCGAGCGGGCCATCCGCGCCACGCTCACCGTGCTGGGTGAGCGGCTGCGACGTGTCGATGCCATGGCGGTTGCGGCGCAGCTGCCGCCGGAGCTTGGCGCGCACCTGACCTCGGAGGCGTGCGCATCGGGCGAGCAGCTCGAGGCCACCTCGGAGCGGCTGCTCGATCGCATCTGCGAGCGCACCGGGCTCACCGAGCGACAAGCCACTGCGCTGTTTCGGGTGCTCGCTGGGACGCTCGACGAGCAGGGCCGCGCGCAGCTTCGGATGCAGCCGCTCGGTGCGCTTTCGATGCACTGAAGGTCGCAGAGCCGCTCGAACTCTCGGCGCGCTTTCGCTGCACTGAAGGTCGCAGAGCCACTCCGCACCGCGCGAGGAGATCGATTCACCCGAATCGACGCGCTAGAGTCCGCGCGCTGGCCGCCGTGGTGCGGCACCCGCGGGATCCGAATCGCGCATGTCACCCTTGATTCTCATCGTCGAGGACGAGCCGGACCTCCGCGCGACGCTCGAGTACAACCTGCAGCGCGAGGGCTACCGCACGCGGTCCGCCGCGACGGGACGGCAGGCGCTCCTCGCCGCGCGCGAGGAACCCTTCCCGGATCTCGTGCTGCTCGACGTGATGTTGCCCGACGTGTCCGGCACCGAGATCTGCCGCTTGCTTCGCGCCGATGAGCGCACGCGGGCCGTGCCGGTGCTGATGGCGACGGCGAGGGGAGAAGAGATCGACAGGGTCGTGGGCTTCGAGGTGGGCGCGGACGACTATGTCGTGAAGCCGTACAGCGTGCGGGAGCTCTTGCTGCGGATCCGCGCGGTTCTGCGCCGGGCGCAAGCCAAGCCGGCGGAGCAAGCCAAGCCGGACGTGGAGTTCGGACGGCTGCGACTTGACATTTCAGGCCATCGGTGCTGGGTCGATGCGGACGAGACCATCCTCACGGCGCTCGAGTTCAGGCTGCTCCAGACCTTGCTCGAGCGGCGCGGGCGGGTGCAGACGCGCGACATGCTGCTCACGGACGTGTGGGGCGTCTCGACGGCGGTCACGACGCGCACCGTGGACACCCACGTCAAGCGCCTGCGACAGAAGCTTGGTCTGGCCGGAAATTACGTGGAGACGCTGCGCGGCGTCGGCTATCGCTTTCTGCCCGCGCCCAACGACGGCGCTGCTCCGGTGATGGATGAGCACCCGAAGAGAGATGGCGGCGGGGCACCGTGAAGGTCGGCCTCCGCGAAAAATTTTTCGCCGTCTCGGTCGTGTTGATCAGCGTGGTCGGCGGCGCGAGCGCCCTCTATTTTGAGCGCGTGTTGCGGGGCGAGCTGCGGGCGCGGGCGCGAAGCGAGCTGTTGGCGGAGGTGCACGCCGCGCGCATCGCGATCGAGTTCGGCCTCGCGCACGGGCGAGCCGGGGCAGGAGAGCTGCAGGCACTCACGCTGCGCCTCTCGGCGGTGCGAGGCGGGCACGTCACGGTCATCGGTGCGGACGGCCGCGTGCGCGCAGATTCGCAAGTACCGCCGCGCGATCCCGAGCGGGCGCAGACGGTCGCGGACAAACCCGAGATCCGCGCGGCGCTGGCGGGCGAGGTCGGGATCGCGGAGCGCTTCAGCACCGACGTCGGGGCCGACACGGTCTACGCGGCGCTGCCGCTCCCGGAGCACGGGGTGACCGAGGTGGTGGTGCGCGTGGGCCGGCCGCTGCGCGAGCTCGATGCGGCGGTGGGCAGGCTGCGCGCGATGCTCGGGATCGCCGCGTTTTTCGGGCTTTGTGCGGCGGTGTTGATGAGCGCCCTGGCCTCGCAGCTCATGTCAACGACGCTCCGCGAGCTCGTGCAGAAGGCGCGCGACGTGGCGAAGGGCCGCACCGATCGCGTGCGGATCGCGTCGAGCGACCGGGAGCTGCGCTTGCTAGCGGGTGCCTTCAATCGGCTCGCGGGCCGCACCACCAAAGCCGTCGCGAAGCTCGGCCGCGAACGGGATCGCCTTCACACCGTGCTCGAGAGCATGGACGAGGCGGTGCTGGCGCTCGACGCGCGCTCGCGGATCCGGCTGCGCAATCGTGCGGCCGCCGAGCTTCTCGGTCTCGGTGAGCTCGATCGCGACAAGCCCTTCGTCGAGGTCGTGCGCGTGCCGGGCCTGGTCGGCATCGTGAAACAAGCGCTCGCGGGCGAGACGGCATCTCTGGAGCTCGAACTCTCGCGCAGGCCCGTGCGTCGCGTGCTGGCGCGCGCGGCACCGCTGCATGAGCCGGGCGGCTGCGTGCTCGTGATCCACGACGTCACCGAGGTGAGGCGGCTCGAGACGATGCGTCGTGACTTCGTGGCCAACGCGTCGCACGAGCTGCGAACGCCGGTGAGCGTCATCCGCGCGAACGCCGAGACGCTGCTCGCGGGCGCGCTCGAGGACGATGAGCGTGCCCCGGTGTTCATCGGCGGAATTCACCGAAGCGCGACGCGACTGGCGCAATTGATCGCGGATCTGCTCGATTTGTCGCGGCTCGAGGCCGACGGCTACACGCTCACGGTCAAGCCGGTCAGCGTTGCGGAGATCGCCATGAGCGCGCGCGATGCCGTCGCCGATCGGGCCCGCGATCGGGGCGTCTCCGTGACGACCGAGATCGCCGAGAGTCTTCGGGCCACGGCCGACCCGACCGGGTTCGAGCAGGTGCTCTTCAATTTGGTCGAAAACGCCGTAAAATACGCTCCGGACGGAGGCCGCGTCACGGTGCGGGCGCGCGCTGACGGCCCACGCGTGCGACTCGAGGTCGAGGACGACGGGCCCGGGGTCGCGCCCCACCATCGCGAACGGCTCTTCGAGCGTTTCTACCGCGTCGATGCGGGGCGATCGCGCGAGCTCGGCGGCACCGGGCTCGGGCTCGCGATCGTGAAGCACCTGCTCGAACATATGAATGGGCGCGTGGGCATTGAAGCGGCGCCGACGGGCGGCTCGATTTTCTGGGTCGAGCTCCCACTCGCGGCGACAAATGCGGCGACAAATGCAGCGACAAATGCAGCGACGAACACAGCGACGAATGCAGCCGATGGCGTCGCAGCCGATGGCGTCGCAGCCGATGGCGTCGCAGCCGATGGCGTCGCAGCCGATGGCGTCACAGCCGAAGTTTGACGGGCCCTCCCGAGCCAAACTAGGGTACCGACGTCGATGCCGGTGTTTTCGCGAACGACCGGCTCATGAACCACGGCAACCGTCCCGGACCCAGGAAAGAACACCATGAATCGTCGCCTCCGTAGGACCAGCACCGCCGCACTCGCTCTGCTCGGCGTGAGCGCGATGGCGTCTTCGAGTCTTGCTCAGCCCGCCGCTGGACGGCCCGCCGCGCCCGCTGCTGCACCGGCCAAGCCCATCGTAGCCGCGCCCGTCGCTGCACCGGTAGCGGCCGCGCCCGTCGCTGCACCGCCCGTCGCGCCGGCGCCCGTGGAAGCACCACCTGTTGCCGCAGTGGCCGAGCCCGCACCCGCGCCGATCGTCACAGCCGCCGACGCAGCGCTCACGCCAACCGCGCCCGCTGCGCTCACCACGGCCGCCGCTCAGCCTGCCGCCGCTCTGCCTACCGACGCTCTGCCTGCCAACGCTCTGCCTGCCGCCGCCGTGACGGAACCACCGAGCGCCGATGTCGCAACTGCGGAGCCGCCGCCGGAAGCGAAGAAGCCCGCCGGATTCTTCATCCAAACCGACGACGGCAATTACAAGCTCAAGCTCGGCGCGGTGATGCAGCCGCGGCTCACGTACACCGCGGCGGACGCCGGCGACGACCAGTTCGGATTCTCGGTCGAGCGCGCACGCCTGACCCTCGGCGGGCACGCGATTACCCAAGATTTGGGGTATTTTCTGCATTTCGGTTGGGATGGCGGCGGCGTGCCGGGACTCAAGGAT
>SHZB01000129.1 GCA_009692485.1 Myxococcales bacterium | reverse complement strand
AGGCGGGTCTCAGCCCTCTCGGTCGGCCGCACGTGGCCCGCTCGCTCTGGGTCGTGTGAGCTCTCGAGCGCGCGCACCACCGTGGTGCCAACCGCGACGACGCTCGCCCCACGCGCACGGGCCTGCGCGATCATCTTTGCCGTTGACTCGCTGATCGCAAACTCCTCCGCGTGCATCCGGTGCTCGTCGAGGTCATCGACACTCACGGGCTGAAACGTTCCGGGCCCGACGTGCAAGGTCACCGTCGCGAGCTCCACGCCACGCGCGGCGATCGCACCGAGCAGCTCCTGATCGAAGTGCAACCCCGCCGTCGGCGCCGCCACGGCCCCCAGCACCCGCGCGAACACGGTCTGGTATCGCTCCACGTCCGCGGGCTCGGCCTCCCGTCGCAGGTACGGCGGCAACGGCATCTTGCCGGCTCGCGCGATCGCCTCGGCCACCGTTCGCCCTCTCGATTCGAGCGCCACCGTCGCCAAACCCGCTTCGTCACGGCCGCGGACGATACGCGCCGAGAGCGTCTCATCGACGATGATCTCCATACTCTCGCGCAGCGCCTTCCCGCTTCGCACCATGGCGCTCCAATGCGCTTTCATCGGGCCTCTCTCCTCCACCAAGCGCACCAACAACAGCTCGACTCGTCCACCGCTCGCCTTGCGACCATAGAGGCGCGCCGGCATGACGCGAGTGTCGTTGACGACGAGCAACGCGCCGGGCTCCAACAACCGCGCGAGTTCCCGCACCCGCGTGTGCACGAGTCCGGCACCGACCACCAACATTGCCGCAGCGCTGCGCTCTTCCGGCGGGTGCCGTGCGATCAAGCGCTCGGGAAGTTCGTAGTCGAGAAGGTCGGTCCGCACCGCGGTCTCTCTATCCCGGCAAATCCGAAGTCGCCAACGCCCAGCTCCTAGACGCGATCTTTGATGCCGAGGCGCGTCATCTTGCGCCACAGCGTCGTCGGGCTGATCGCGAGCAGCTCGGCCGCGCGCTCACGGCTTCCGTCCACCTCGTGCAACACGTTCTCGATCGCCTGGCGCTCGGCGTCCTCGACCACGGCCGCCAGCGTGCGCGGCGTTGGCGAGGTGCGGTGCAGTGGCTCGTCGGCCTGCACGAGATCGTCGATGGTGATGACGTCCGAGTGCGCGAAGGCCACCGCTTGCTCGACGCGGTTCTCGAGCTCACGCACGTTGCCGCGAAAGTCTTGCGTCATGATCGCTTCGACGACGCCGTCCGCCGCGTGCACGTTCTTGCCAAGCCGCTTGTTGTACTTCGCGATGAAGTGGGCAAATAGCGGCGGGATGTCCTCGCGGCGTTCTCGCAGCGGCGGCAGCACGAAGCGCGCGACGTTGAGGCGGTAATAGAGATCTTCCCGGAAGTGCTTCAGCCGAACCGCCTCGCGCAGCTCCATGTTCGTGGCCGCGATGATCCGCACATCCACGTGGATCGGCATGTTCTCGCCCACGCGCCGCACCTCGCGCAGCTCGAGCAGCCGCAAGAGTTTCGCTTGAAATTGGATGCTCGTCTCCGCGACCTCGTCGAGAAAAAATGTCCCGCCGTCCGCCTCTTCGAGCAGGCCCTTGCGCGCCGCGACCGCACCGGTAAACGCACCGCGCGCGTGGCCGAACAGCTCGCTCTCCAGCAGCGTCTCGGTGATGGCGGCGCAGTTGACCGGCACGAAGAACTTCTCCGCGCGCTTGCTGTTCGCGTGAATGGCACGGGCGACGATCTCTTTTCCGGTGCCACTCTCGCCGGTGATGAGCACAGTGACGTCCGTCGGCGCGACCCGAACGATCCTGCCAAGGATCGCGCGAATCGCCTCCGAGCGACCGATGATGTTCTCGAAGTGGTACTTCTCCCGGAACTCGCTCGCGACGAGCTGCACTTGGCCGTTGAGCCTTCGGCGCGAGAGGGCGCGCTCGACCTTGATCAGCAGCTCCTGCTCGCTGAAGGGCTTCTGGATGTAGTCGAAGGCACCGAGACGGATCGCCTCGACGGCGGTCTCGGTCGTGCCGTACGCGGTCATCACGATGATCTCCGTCGGCGCAAACCCGCGCTTCACGTTGCGGAGCAAATCGAGCCCGCTCTCCACGCCCATTCGGAGGTCCGTGATGATGAGGTCGAAGGCGCCCGTGACGCCCAGCTCCGTCCCCTGCTCCGCCGTCGCTGCCTCCTCGACCGCGTAGCCCGCCGCGCGCAAGAGCAACGCAAGCGTCGTGCGCATGTTGCGCTGGTCGTCGACGACGAGAAGCTTCTCAGCCACTGGCTACGTCCCCCCGCACGCTCATCACAGCTGTTGCGACAGATAGAGCTCGAGGCCAAGCTTACGGACGACGTCGAGCTGCATCTCGAGCCAATCCACGTGCTCTTCTTCGTTGATGAGGATCTTCCGCAGCAGATCTTCGGAGGCGTGATCGCCGTGCTCACGGCAGAGCTTCATGCCGGCGTTGAGGCGCAGAATGGCCCGTTCTTCGAGCCCGAGATCGCTCTCGAATTGCTCTTTCACGTTCTCTCCGACGCTGAGCTTGTCTAGCTTCTGAAGGTTCGGCAGGCCCTCGAGGAAGAGGATGCGATCGACGAGCGCCTCGGCGTGCCGCATCTCTTCGATCGACTCGGTCCTGACCTTCTGCGCGAGCTTTGCATAGCCCCAGTTCGCGCACATCTTCGCGTGCATGAAATACTGGTTGATGGCCACGAGCTCGCCGCCGAGGACGTCATTCAAGAGCGCGATGATCTCAGGGTGGCCCTTCATGGCTCGTACCTATCGCCATTCCCGCGCGCCTACCAGCCTCGAGTGCAACACCTCAAGTGCACACCACGCGGCGCTGCGACGATTCGCGACGCAGCGCGTGGCTCGGCACCAACACCGGCCGCGGCGCCACGTCCGAGCGTGACGCGACCCGGTCATGCCGAGCCTCGAGCTCTCCGCAAACCAACGCGCATCGAATGCTCTCGTGGCAGGTGCCGCAGCCGAGCCCGGCTCCCGTCAAGTGCGCCACGTCCGCGAGCGAACAGGCTCCCGCACCGATCGCGCGCGCGATGTCGCGGTCCGTGACGGATTTGCAGAGGCAGACGATCATCTGGCGGCGTGCTCGGCGACCCTGAAGGCGACCCTGAAGGCGAAGCTGAAGTTGAATGTAGTTTTCAACAAGAGCGCGCGCTCGTCAAGCAGCAAGCTTCGCCGGCATGGCCAATCCGCGGCAGCTCCCGACCGCGTCCGCGTGCGGCGCCAGTCCTCGTTGGCCCGCGCGCCTCGAGCGGATCGCTACATGCTCAAGCCGCCGTCGACGTCGATCGTGCGGCCGTTGAAATACTCACACTCGATGATGAAGCGCGCGCAGAGCCAGATGTCTTCGGGCACGCCGATCCGCCCGACCGGAATCATCGCCACCAGCGCCTCGCGGGCCTTGTCGCTCATGCCATCGGTCATCGGCGTCTTGATCATGCCGGGTGCGATCGCCCCGACGCGGATCCCGAAGGGCGCGAACTCGAGCGCCCAGGTCTTGGTGTTCGCCGCGAGCGCGCTCTTCGCAGCGGCGTAGTTCGACTGACCGCGGTTACCGTAGCGGGCGATCGAGCTCATGTTCACGACCACGCCGCGCTGGTTCGTCTCGGCCATCTTCGCCGCGACGTCGCGCACCATGAAGGTCGCGCCCGTGAGGTTGATGTCGATGACCGCCTGCCACTGCGCCGCGCTCAGCTTCGTGATCGCGCCGGTCGTCTTGTCACGCTTGACGAGCAGCCCGTCGCGCAAGATCCCCGCGTTGTTGATGAGCCCGGTGAGACCGCCCATCGCGCCGTTCGCCCACTCGACGAAGGCGCCCACGTCGGCCTCGCTGCCCACGTCGAGCTTGCGCGCCACGATCGAGCCGGCGAGGGACTTCGACTCTTCGACGAGCGCCGCAAGGCCATCTTCGTTGACGTCGCCAACCGCAACCTTGGCGCCCGCCTCCGCGAGCCGCATCGAGAAATGCCGCCCAAGCCCCTGAGCCCCGCCGGTCACGATGATCTTGCAGTCGTCGAGTCGCATCGAATCCTCCGCGGCCTCCCTACCACACTCATAGCAACGAGCGGCCATGCGTCTGCCTCGCCTCCTCTGCGAAGAATGAGGCGGTGCCTCGGGCCTGTATGTCTTGCATGAATGGCCTCGTGGAGAGCAGGCAGAGTCCCTAAATACCTAAAGTGCCAAAATGCGTGAAGTAACGATCCAATAACTTAGGGGTTCTAGTTTTTGGAGGCACAACGTACAGATTTACGTGACTTTAGGTGCCATAGGACTTTGCCGCGTTCGGATGAGATCACACTCCGGTCAGGGTCACGTTGCGCGTGCGTTGCACCCGAGGATCGGGCAGTTCGCTCCGACAAAGGAAGAACAAACCGACACAAATTCATAGAGCGCGATCTGGCCGATGACGCGCCGGCGCACAGTCGTTCGTGGCGCAGCTTGCCGCGCGGAGCCGCGCTCGCTATCACGACGGCATGCGAATTCTCGCGCTCGTGGCGTGCCTCTGTCTCGCGTCGCCGACGGCCTGCAAAAACTCGGATGCGGATCCAGTCCCAGCATCGCGAGCCGTCAGCGTGCCGGCGTCATCCGACCCCACGGGCGCGGATCTCGTCGAGGGGGCGGTGATCGCTTCCTTCGAGAAAGTCGGCGGCGTGCGCCTCTACAAACTCATCGAGGTGAAGTACTTCCCGCCCCCGATGTCCGACGCCCTCATCATGATCGCGTACACCGAAAAGGGCGCCGACTACGCCGAGGCCGCGCGGCTCTGGAACAAGGGTGGACTCTCCATCGTTGTCACGCGCGTCGACGTGCAGCGCAACGTGTTTCGCCAGCGCGACTACCGCGTGCTCTCCAACGAGCCCGTCACCGACGCCGACCGCAACGCCAAGCCGACCGAGCCGTAGCGCGCGCTCATGAGTGACGCGCCATTCACCGTCATCCCGGTTCCGTGCTTCGCGGACAACTACGCCTATTTGGTCAGCTCCGTAGGTTCGAGCGCCGCGTTTTGCGTCGATGCCAGCGAGGCCGCGCCGATCGAAGCTCAGCTCATCCTGCGCGGTCTCGAGCTCACGGCGATCCTGTCGACACACCACCACTACGATCACGTCGGCGGCAACCTCGAGCTCGCCGAGAGCCGCCCGGGCCTTCCCATTTACGCGCACGAGAGCGATGCCGTCATCGGGCGTGTCCCCGGTCAAACGCATGCGCTCGTGGACGGCGAGGCGTTCGTCGTGAACGGCATTTCCGTGCGCGCCGTACACGTCCCCGGTCACACGCTCGGGGCAGTTGCGTTCGTCGCCGCTGACTGCGTCTTCACCGGCGACACGCTATTTCTCGCTGGCTGCGGTCGGCTCTTCGAGGGCACGCCGGCGATGATGCATGCGGCTCTCGGCAAGCTAGCGTCGCTGCCGCCCGCGACGCGCGTCTACTGCGGTCACGAATACACGCTGAAAAATCTCGCCTTCGCAGCGCGTGTCGAGCCGGAAAATGCGGCGATCTTGGAACGGCAGCAGCACGTCGCCACCCTTCGCGCGCGCGCCCTTCCGACCGTACCGGGGACGCTCGGCGACGAGTTCGCCACGAATCCATTCTTGCGCGTCAGCGTGCCAGCGCTCCTCACGCGCTACCGCACAGACGATGCCGTCCGGTGTTTCGCGAGTCTACGCGCCGAGCGCAACGAGTTTTGACGCGAGCTCGGTCACGGCCAATGGTCGCTAGTTGGGTCGAGGTCGGTGCGCGTCCAGAGCTCCTCGAGGTAGAGACCCTCGGGCGGCGCCGTCTGCCCCGCGTCTCGGCGGTCGTTGGACGCGAGCGCGCGGCCGATCGCTCCGGGCGCGATACGCCGGCACGCAACATCGACCACGGTGCCCACGAGGATCCGCACCATGTTGTGCAGAAAACCATCACCCGTGACCTCGAGCGCGAGCATGTCCGCTCCCCAAAAACCGAGTCGCGAAACTTCGGTGTGAAGCAGCGTGCGAACGGTGTGTTCGCGCTGGTCCTTGGCCGAGGCGAAGGCAGAGAAGTCGTGCGTTCCGCGGGCTAGCGCAAGCTCCGCGTCCATGCGCAGGACGGCGTCGTCATCGAGGCTCGAGAGCACGCGAAGGTGCCACGCACGCTTGTGCCAGTGCGGCTCGCGCACGCGACCGGCGTGAATCAAATACCGGTATCGTTTCTGCGCGACCTCGAAGCGCGGGTGATATCCGCTCGGTGCCGCGAATGCCGCACGCACCGCGATCGTGTGGGCAAGGTTTTGGTTGAGCGCGAGGGCCCACGACCGCATCGACATGCTCCGCCGCGTGTCGAAGGCGACCAGCTGCGTCCGCGCGTGAACTCCCGCGTCGGTGCGACTCGCGACGCGAACCCGAATGACCCCGACGTCGAGCACTTGAATGGCACGAAGGAGCTCGCCCGCCACCGTCGGCTGGCCGGGCTGATGCGTGAAGCCGTGGAATCGCGCGCCGTCGTACGCGAGCTCGAGAACGACCGTCTGCGGCGACCGGTCAAGGTCCTCATCCACGCGCGCGAGTCCGCGTCACCGAAGGCTCACGAAGATTCACCGAAGGCTCACGAAGATTCACGAAGGCTCTCGAAGACTCACGAAGGACCGGGCGCGACCGGGGTCATGCACGCCTCGAACGCCGTCAACGCGGCCTTGCAGCACGCGGGATCCCCCGTTCCGCCGAAGCCGCACGGCGCACGAAAATCGGTGCCGGCCGCGAGCTCTTTGTGACAAGCGATCCCGTATTCGTCACTGCCGCGCTCGGCGCAACACGCGTCGACGGGCTTGATGGTGCCGTCACCGTTGTCGCACTCGGGCACTTGGACACAGCCGCTGTCGCCGCCGGTCGGCTCACAAGTCGGTGTCGTCGCTTCGCCGATCGAGCAGGCGGACGCGACCGCTCCGAGCGCGAGCGCACACGCGCGTCTACCGATAGTGATTCGCCGCTCCACCATGGCTCACCTCATCTTGAATACGATTGGAACTTGAAGGACGACGCACCCCTCGGTTGGCTTGGGGTACACACCGCCCTGAAGTTTACCAGCGATGCAGCTCGTGGTCACCGCGCTGCCGAGGGAGTCTTTCACGACGCTGACGCCGCACACGCTGCCGTCGTTGCCGATGCTGACGCTCATGGTCACCTTCCCCTCAGCGCCGCCCTGGCGCAGCGCGCGGTTATAGCAGCCCTGAGCGGTGGCAGCGCGCGATTGGACGGCTGCATTCAACGCGGCCGTGCTCACGCCTTGGCCGCAGGCCGAGCACGCGCTGCCCGGTGCGGCACCTCCGCCTTTGCCGCTCTTTCCATTGCCGAGCGCCGAAGCGACCGGCGCGGCAGAGCTCTCCGCGGGTGGCGGCGGCGGTGGCGCGAAGTCCGGAAGCGACGCGGGCTTGGCGGGCTGTGCGTGCACGGTCGGCACGGGATCGGACGGAAGCGGCGCCGAATCGCCACGGTTGCGCCACCAAATCACGCCGCCCATCAGACCAACCAAGAGCACCGTCCCGAGGATGTACGGAGCGCCGCTCGGACCGGGAAGTCCCGGATAAATAGAAGGTCCGCGCTCGGGCGCTTGCCGGACGCGGCTGGGAGCTTGCTTGCCCGCGGGAGCACCGGGCGGCGCGGGCGCATTCGGCTTTGGAGGAGTGCTGATGGTTGGCAACGGAGCTACCTTGTTCCGATCCTCCTCGGCTCGGGAGGCATCGGCGTGGTTGATCGGGCTAGGGTTAAACGACCTCCTCCGTCGAAGCAAGAAAGGCCACTTCCGGCTCCTCCGTCGAAGCAAGAACGGCCACGCCGGGCGCTTCTTCTACGCGGTAGATCGCCACGCCGGAGTCTCCGTAAATGCGCGCGCGCTCGAGCGTCGTCCCCGTGATCTTGGGCGCGTCGTCGCGGCTCGCGTGCTCGAGCATGAGCGTGCCCCCGGGCTTTCCGACACCGGCCGCTAGCAGCGCCGCGAGCAGCAGCACCACGCTCCCGTCCGCGACGCTCGCATACGGCGGATCGACCAGCAGCAAATCGAAGGGACCGGCCCGCACAAGGCTCGTCCGCGCACGCATGACGTCACTCGCGATCACGGTCGCTCGGCCGCGCAGCTCGAGGCTTGCGATGTTCTGTCGCAGCGCCGCTAGCGCAGGTCGCGCGGACTCGACCATCACCGCCTCGCTCGCACCGCGCGAGAGGGCCTCGATCCCGAGCGCCCCGGAGCCCGCGTAGAGATCGAGCACACGCGTCCCGTCGAGCGCACCGAGCATCGAGAACATCGCCTCCCGCACACGCTCCGAGGTCGGGCGCGTCGCGAGCCCGCGGGGCGCAACGAGCCGCCGTCCACTCAGCTCACCAGCGATGACCCGCACGCCTAGTTGGAACCGACAGCCTAAAACCGATAGCTGAGATGCAGCGATTGCTGGCCCGGGCCGATCATCGGCACGACCGAGAGTGCCGAAGGCTTGGTCTCTGTCGCATCGCTGCCGCCGCTCCCGAGGCTGCTCGTGCCCAACAGGTAGCTGCCTACGCCGACGGCGATCGCAGCGGCCGGAAAGGTGATCGCCTGGATCAGCTCCGCGGTGTCGGCTCTATCGCAAAACGACTCTACATCCGAGTCCGCAGATGCGCCGGCGGGGCGATTCGGGAGGCCTCCGTTGCGCGCGATGTGGCATGCGTTCTGGCTCTCGAGCACGGCGCCTCGGTAGGCCTCGAAGCCCGCGTCGGCTCGAATGCTGTTCACGTCGAGCGCCGCCCAAAGACCGACGGCACCGGCCGCAGCGCCGACGCCGATCGTCGCAAATCCCGCGATCATTCGCGCATCGACCGGACTGTCGGGCTCGACCGGCGTCATCGTCAGCGTCACCTCGACCGTCGTCTCGGGGCGCACCACGATCGTCTGGACCGCGTCGGCATAACCGGGCGCCTTCACCGAGATTTTGTGCGAGCCCGAAGGGAGCGGAAAGCTTCCGCCCGCGTCCGCGAGCGCGCCGACGGGTTTGTCATCGATGAAGAGCTGTGCCGCGACGCCGCCGGTTGTGGTGATCTTCACGGTTCCGTTGGGCGCACCACCGGTGGCTTTCTCGAGCGCGGCCACGGCGTAGGCGAGCAGCGTGTGATCGTTCGGGTCGGTCATGTTGGCGCTGAAGTCGAGCTCGGTTCGGCTCGTTCCGCGACCGCGCACGAAAAGGTTCAGCGAACCCTTCACCGCCGACTGCGTCTTGTCCGTGAATTGCACCACGGACCACAGGAAGCGATCGGCCTGAATGACGTCGGCAATGCGCGCCTCGCACGCCGAGTCGATCGGCTTGGTGCACTTCATCTGCAACACCAGAAACTCGAGCGACTGGGTGGACTCACCGAGCGACCACCCGCCCGACTCGCGCACCGCCTTGCGAAGCACCTGGGTGAACGCCTCGGCTTGATCGAGCGCGTCCTCGCTCTCGACCCCGAGCACCGCGATCGGCAAGGCGTCCGGCCCCGGTGTCGCCGCGAGCGCGAGGCCCGCGCCACCCGCAAAGGTGGCTGCGAAGGTGGCTGCGATGGTGGCTACGATGGTGGCTCGGCCGAGGGCGCGCCCCACCGCACGGTGTAATGCAACTGGCAAGGTCATCATGGCCGCGGAGGATAGCCCGGTCCCGCGCATGCCGGCAATCACGACCGCTCATCACGACCGCTCGCCGCCGCGTTCGTTACTCGACCTCGAGCTTGGTCCACGTCTCGCGTCGCATGCGCGCCTTGCGTCGGTCGCTGCGCGTGATGAGCCGCGCTGCGCTCGATGCCGCCAACAGGGCGCCCTCTTGGCCGAGCGCCGGCAACACGCTGGGGCCAACGAGCAGTGTTCGGTCGATGGGCCCGCGCAGCGGCTCGCCCGCAATCCCCAGAAATCCCGGCGGATCGACCTCCAACTGGCGAATCATCGGCTCGGCGCACGCGGCTAGTCCAAGCGTCGTGCGCTCGACCTCGCTGAGCTTGCCCTCGTCGAAGCGCCACGCGGGTAGGCCGTCGTGCGGCGAGTCGACCCACGCCAAATGCCGCTTGTGTTGGGGCAGCTCGCGGGCGATTCGCTCGAGGATGTGGCGCCGCACATCGAAGAGCGTCGCCGCCTCCCGCTCCCCGATGAGAAGTTCCGCGACGAGCAGCTCGTGCTCCGGTCCGGCGGTGCCGAGCCGCTGCAGATGAATAGCGCGCGCGTCGAGCCCCGTCGCGTGCTCCCGTGGGATGAGGAGCGCCTCCTTTCCGAGCGGGGCCGGCACGCCCTGCCGCCGCACGATCAGCGACGTGACGAAGCGCCCTGTCGAGGGCAACACGCGCGGCCAGTCACGCTGCGCGCTCTGCTGGATCCCCTCGCCGCGGCTCAAGGCAACGACCTCCTCGCCCCTCAAGTCCGTGACGACGTGGCCCGCCTGAAACGCGACGTCATCGCCGTCGAGCAGGGCACCCGTGACCGTCTTGCCGCGCACCTCGAGGCGCGCCACGCGGCCGTTCAACAGCAGCTCGCCGCCGTTGGCGCGGATCCGATCGCACAGCAACGCGTCAAGCTCGTCTTCGCCGCCGTCGAGTCCGCATAAATCGCGCGTCCAGCTCGCGTGCAGACGCACCGTCGCGAAGGCTGGCGGCGTACCTGCGAGGTCCGTCGCGAAGCGCACCGACTCGGCCACGACCCGGCGATAAATGTGTCCGCGCGGAAAATCGGCGAGCAAATCGGCGTGTGGCTCGGCGCGCGCATACGGAACTCGTGAGACGTGCCGCATCGTCTCGCGTCGCTCGAAGAAAGAGGCCGGCGGCCAGATCGCATCCGCCGCAAAGCAGGTATCCGCTAGCGCACCGACGCGCGCCATATCTTCGTAGAGCGCCGCGATCAACCGCCGCACATCGCCGACCTCGCGCTCGATCTCGCGTGCGAAGCGCTCCCCATCGAGCGGCAAGTCGAGGCGCCCATCCGGGAGCATGAGCTGCAGCATCGGATCGACGACACGCGCGACCCGCCGCCACGCCTGCGTGTGAGCGAGCTCGCGGATGAGCCGTAGCCACACCGGCGAGGTCCCTGCCAGCATCGTGAAGCTGCGGCGCGCGAGCTGAAACCCCGCGAGCCCATAGCGCGCCGGCGGCCTCCCGTTTCCGACGACGAGCACCGTGAAATCGCGCCGCGCCAAGAGCGCCGCCGCCGCCAACGCACCCAGCGAGCGGCCGATCACGATCACGTCGTAGAACTTCTTCGGCATGACCATCGGAAGCGCGCAATCCGTGGCCGTGCCGCGACAATTCGCGTGCGGAGGCGCACGAGCGAACACTAGTACCTCAATTCGTCAGAATCGAGGGGTGAGTAACAGCCAGTGCCGAGTCAATATCGCCGGAAATCGAGGGTATTTCGACGCCCTCGCCAAATCGGGGGGCATCGAGATACCCGTCGTTTCGACCGACTCAAGCTACTAGCTGCACCCAGATCCGATGAGCGAATTTCACCATCAGGCGCCGCTGCCGCTCGGTCCCGACGATGCCCCCTATCGCCTCGTCACGACGGACCACGTCGGCTCCTTCGGCGCGAACGGCAAGACCTTCCTCACCGTCGAGCCCGAGGCGCTCACGCGGCTCACCAGCGAAGCGATGCGGGACATCGCGCACCTCTTGCGGCCCGGGCACCTCGCGCAGCTGCGTGCGAGGAGTGATTTGCCGTGAGTGGCATGCGCGAGACAAACCGCTCCCATCCGCGAGCCGTCGGAGGCCGCGTGAGGGTAAGCCAGTGCAGGCTCTCGAACCTCGGCGCGCGAACGGCTTCGATCGTGAACGGACGCTCGAGCTGCAGGGGCGCCTACTCGACCGTGATCGAATCGGACGGCTGATCCCAACATTGCCGGGCACGCACGCGCTCGCGGATGTCGATCAAGGACAGCCCGAGCGATGCTTCGATGGGCGCGCCTGGCAGCACCGGAGCGCCGAGATCGCGATGACGAACCTGGCGAAGACCCGCCACTCTCGACGAAATCGGCTGACAACCCTGTTGACGTCAATTCCCTTCACGCCCACGATCGGCAAAGGGCTAACGACGACACGGCGATGCGGATAGTGCCCAAACTGCTGCTTGTCCCATGTCCGGCTGACGCCCGTCCAAGGGTTCAGCCGTGATCCCCGGCACCGGCGACATCGTCCGCGTCCGCTCGCGCCAGTACCTGGTCGAGG
>SHZB01000128.1 GCA_009692485.1 Myxococcales bacterium | reverse complement strand
CGCCGTCGCCGTCGGTGTCGTCCTGCTCGGGATTGGCGACGAAGGGGCAATCGTCCAGCGCGTTCACGACGAGATCGCCATCGGTGTCCTCGTCGGGTTTCTGGCAGACGACGTCTTTGACGCAGTCCTCATCGGCGCAGTCGGACTTCGCGTCCGCGTCGTTGTCGAGGCCGTCGTTGCAGAGGCCCTCGGCCGTATCGCACGCGTCGCCGACGCTGTCGCTGTCGCTATCTTCTTGCAGCGTGTTCGCCGCATTGGGGCAGTTGTCCGTCCCATTGGGCACGCCGTCTTGATCGTCGTCCCCCGCGGGCGCGACGCAGACGATGTCTTTGGCGCAGTCAGAGTCCAAGCAATCGACGAGGCCATCGGTGTCGTCGTCGAGGAAATTGCCGCAGCTGTCTTCGCTCGTGTCGCACGCATTGCCGATGCCGTCCGCGTCCGTGTCCAGCTGATCGGCATTCGCGATCTTCACGCAGTTGTCATTGATATTGGCGATGCCGTCGCTCTCTTCATCCTCTTCCTGCTTCTTCCCGCAGCTTAGATCCGACATGCAGTCGGCATCGTCGCAGTCGAGCTTGCCGTCGTTGTCATCGTCGATAGCGTTGTTGCACACCCCTTCGGCCACGTCCCTCTGTGCCAACGTCGCGGCATCGGCACCCGGAAATCCATGACCCGGAACCCCCACGCCGACGAACTCCACGGTGATCGCTTGAGCGACGTTTCCGCTTCGTGAGACGGTCAGCGCAATAGTGCCATCGCCCTCGGTCCACTGCGCCTTATCGGCTTGGATTTCAACGACGGACGGCGTATCGAAATACACGTCGATCGAGCCGTTGTCGTCGATGCCATTCGCGAGCAAATTGGTCGCGCCGCTCTCGAACACCACTCGTAAATGCCATTGGATGCCATCGGTGATGGGACCGCCGATGCTGGGCTTGCTCGAGCCGGAGTTTCCGGTGGAGGTGCCGCCCTTTGCAAGACTGAGCGGCACGAGGGTCGTCGGCGCGGACCGCGACCACAGAAAGACGTCCGACGCCGCGCCGTTCGAGTCGCTCACGCCTGGCGGCACGAGGTTCGTGGCGGTGCTCGCGAACGCGATAAACGAGCAATCCGCGTTTGGCCGCGCGCTGGTCGAGTTGCCATCGCCACCGACACCCGTCGGCGAGCGGCTCACCAACACGGTGTCCACGGGGACATCGAGGTAGCGCACATAGATATTGGTGAGCGATCCGGTGACGATCCCGTCAAGGTTGTTGGCCGTGCTCTCGAACACGATGCAATTGCCATCTTCGCTGACGACGGCGTTGGTCGAATCGCCATTGCCGGTTACGGTCGGGGCCAGCTTGCGTACGCTCGCCGCTTCCAACTTGTCCGTTGGGAAGCGCCAGAACACGATGTCGCTGCCCGCGCTGTTGCCGTCGGTGATGCCAGTGAGGCCCTTGAGATTAGGGACCTGCCCCGCAAAGCTGAACGCGAGCACCTTGCCATCCGCACTCACCGACAAGAGGCTCGCGTCGCCCGTCGCGCCCTTGGTGTCGCCGTCTTTGCTCTTGGTGACGAGGCGCGTGGACGTCAGGGCCCAATCGCGCGCGAAGATCTGGGTTTGGCTGTTGACGGTGGCCTTCGTGTAGCTGGCAATGAGGTTGTGGGCATCGCTCTCGAACGCGACGAACTGATTCTTGCCATTCGCCCACGAGAACTCTGGTGCCACCGGCGTGTGCGAGCCGCCGCTCAGGCTGGACTTGCCATCGGTGCCGACGCTGCTCATCGCGATGACCTTGCCCGTGGCCGCGTCCGCCATATACACGTCGGCCATCTGGTTATTGTCCAGCCCCGGCAGAAAATCGCTGGCCTTGCTCTCGAAAAACACATATCGCCCAGGCCCCGGCGTCCCGGTCACAGCGGCGCGGAACGAGTCGGGAGTGCCGCCTCCGGTGTTCTTTCCGGTCTTGCCGGCCTGGGTCCCGCTCAGCAGCTCGGCCGCGTAAGACGCGCATGTGAGAAGCAGAAGCGGAGCCAACATGGTGCCAATCGAAGCTGCCTTCAGTGCGCGTAGTTTCATGCGCTCCTCCGATGGGTTCGGCGAGCGCGTCACGTCCGCCCACCCGGAGACCCGCGCAACCCCACCATCGGCGCCATTTAAACATGGTCGCGACGCGAGTCCTTCGGACGAATGTTGGAGGGCGTTTCCGTTCCTGCTACCAGGCTGGCCTGAACGTGAAGCTCGTCCTCGCGACCCGCCGCTCGAAGCTCGCGCTGGCTCAGGCACGCGCGTATGCGGCATCGCTCGTGAGCGCCCATCCGGGCCTCGAGATCGAGGAGCTGCACATCGTGACGACGGGCGATCGCATCCAGGACCGTTCGCTCCAAGACATCGGCGGCAAGGGGCTATTCGTGAAGGAGATCGAGGAGGCGCTGCTCGAGGGGCGCGCGGATCTCGCGGTGCACTCGATCAAGGACATGCCAGCGGCGCTCGCCGAGGGCCTCGTCTTCGGAGCGATCCCACCGCGTGAAGATCCGCGTGATGCCTTGGTCGCGCACGCGGGCGGCGGTCTTGCGGCGCTGAAACGCGGAGCCACCGTCGGGACCTCGAGCCTGCGTCGCAGCTGCCAGTTGCTCGCCGTGCGTCCCGATCTGCGCGTCGTGCCGCTGCGGGGCAACGTCGATACGCGCCTTCGCAAGGTGGCCGAGGCCGAGGTCGATGCGATCGTCCTGGCGCTCGCGGGGCTGCGGCGCATGTCGCTCACGGAGTGCGTGACCGAGGTGCTCGCGACCGAGACGATGCTGCCCGCCGTCGGGCAAGGCGCGCTCGGCATCGAGTGCCGCGCCGACGACGAGCGCACGCTGTCCTTGTTGCGAGCGACCGATGACCTCGCGACCCGCATCGCCGTCACGGCCGAGCGCGCGTTCATGCGGGCAGTCGGCGGCAGCTGCCAGCTTCCGCTCGCGGCGCTGTGCGAAAGGCGTGACTCGGAGCTGCACCTTCGCGCGATGCTCGCCGAGCCGGACGGCAGCCGCGCGCGCTTCGACCAACGCCACGCTCCGTTGCCGGCGGACGAGACAGAGGCTCTCGCGACCGCCGACGCGCTGGGGCTCCTGCTCGGCGCAGCGCTCGCATGAAGCCCGTGCCCTCGCGGAGTTTCGCCATGATGATGAGCGAGCTCTTCGGCGAGTGATGGCGGCGCTTTCGTTCGCCCTCGTGCTGCACGCGCACCTTCCGTACGTGCGCGAGTCGGAGCCATGGACGCAGACCGAGCGCTGGTTTCACGAGGCGCTCTGGGAGTGCTACCTGCCGCTCGTCGCGGTGCTCGATGCGCTCGCGGCCGATGCGTTGACGGTGCCGTTCACGCTCTCGATCTCGCCGCCGCTGCTGTCGATGTTGGGCGATCCGGTGCTGGCCGCCCGCTTCGATGCGCACATCGGCGCGCTCGCGGAGTTCGACCATCGCCTCGACCGCGGTCGGGTCTACGGCGCGCGGCTCGACGCGATACGGGCGCGATCTCGGGGCGGCCCGGGCATCCTCGCGCGCATCTCCAAGCACGCCGACGCGGGACGCATCGAGCTCGTGACGAGCGCGGCCTCGCACGCGTTTTTGCCGGGATTTGCGGACATTTATGGCGCAGTCGAGAGTCAACTGCGGATCGGCGCGATGAGCTTTGCGAGCCTCACCGGCCGAGCCGAACCGCAGGGTCGCTGGCTTCCGGAGTGTGCCATCGACGCGCGCGTCACGACTGCGATGGCACGCGCCGGCGTGCGCCACACGGTCCTCGAGTCGACGGCGCTCGAGCGGTCCGAGCCGCGCCTGCCATCACTGCGCGAGCCCTTCGTCACGCCGTCGGGCACGGTCTGTTTCGCTCGCGACCGCGCCGTGAGCGACCGCGTCTGGTCGCGCCGCTTCGGCTATCCGGGGCACGCTGCTTACCGCGAGTTCCATCGCGACGTCGGCTACGAGCTGCCCCACGACGCGCTCGCGCCCTTCGGCAGCGGCAGCATGACGGGCCTGAAATACTGGGCGATCGGCGCGCCGAACGAGCCCAAGCCGCGCTACGACGTCGAGGCCGCGAACGCGCAAGTCGAGCGCGACGCCGCGGATTTCGTGGCCCATCTCGAGTCGCGCGCCGCGACACTGGCGTGCAACGGCGAGCCCGAGAGCGCTGCTCCACCGCTCGTCGTCGCAGCCTTCGACGCGGAGCTCTTCGGCCACTGGTGGTTCGAGGGCCCGCTGTTCCTCGAGTGCGTGCTGCGGCGGCTTCACGCATCCTCGCGCGTGGAACCCGTGACGCTCGCTTCGGTCTGTGAGCGCCATCCGTTCCAGCACGTTGCGGAGCCGGGCGCGTCGAGCTGGGGACGCGACGGCGCGTTCTCGGAGTGGGTCGGTCCGACGACGGCACGACTATGGCGGCTCGTGCACGGGCTGCACCGCGACGTCCTCGCGGCTGCGCGGCGGCCGGGCGACCCCATCCGCACGAGCGAGGCGATTCGCGAGTTGCTTCAGCTCGAGGCGAGCGACTGGCCTTACCTCATCCACACCGGAGCGATGCGCGACTACGCCGAAAGTCGCATCGCGGGACACGGCCAGCGCGCCTTGCAGTGGCTCTCGGGTCGCACCCCCACCGCGCGCACCCCATTTCTTGCCGAGCTCGAAGATCGCGCGCTGATTGAGGCGTTCGCGTCGCGCGCATACTAGCCATTCGCGGCGGCGCATGGACTGGCCATTAGCGGCGCGTGGACTGGCCATTAGCGGCGGCGCACGGATTGGCCATTAGCGGCGCGTGGACTGGCCATTAGCAGCGGGCACGGACGCGGCGAGTGCGGGGCGGCGTGGACGTGGTCCGCCGGCGAGCCTTCGAACCGCCGGCGACCGTGAAACCGACCGCGACGGCGCCGCCCATGACGTGAGCGGCTGGGATCTCGATCCGGGTGCGGTGGGCTTCCTCGCCGGCCTGCCGACCCGGTGGGATGCCATCATCGACGGCATACGCGCGGCGGTGCGGCACGGCACGCCCAAGTCGGACATGGACGGCATCTACCCGGATCAGGCCACCGCGGATGATCTACGCCGGTGGCTCGACGAGGCGGAGGCGGACTTCCTCTTGGTAGACCACACCCACATTCCGTTTCGCCTCGAGCTGCTCGGCGGCCGCTGCGCCGCCAATGCGGGGGCACTGCTGCGCGATCCAGCCAGCGCGATGGACGCGGCCGTGCTCGTTGACCCGACGACGGGAAACTCCACTCGCCCGCCGGCGCCCGGCGGCGGCACTTTCGGCGTGCTCAATCTACCGTCGAAGCAATTCCGCGTGTTCAAGGCCGCCGACGGCAGCAAAGTGGGGATCATGCGCAAGACGCTGGGCATTGTGGACCGGCGCGTCGGCTAACCAGTTGGCGGGTCTTCGCCGGCGCACGTCGAAAGGGCCGTTGTCGTACCCGACGTTGCTGTCCACAGCTGCGGAGGCGGCAGCCGCGGCCGTGGCCGGCGCGGACGATTGGCGTTGGCTCGTGGACGAAGAGACCGCCCAGGTCGTGAGGCCGTGGATACAAGGATACGAAGACGCTGCCGATCTGCGTGACGCGTTCGGTTGGGGGAACGACCCGCTCCCCGAGCTCATCGGCTGGTTGAGGAGCCACCGTGTTGTCGTAGGTGACACGTCGCTTGCTCGTTCGGTTGAGCTCGTCGTCACGCGCTCAGCTGCCTTCGCAGCGTCGATGACTCTCACCCCGCGATCGAACTCGCGGCGGCGTCGCGGGCCGAGTGGCCGAGGCGTACGGGACGTGGTAGCGGAGGCGCGTCGTGGGCAAGCGTCGCGTTCTCGTGCTGGGCTCCGGCGGGCGAGAACATGCGCTCGCGTGGGCGCTTGGGCGCTCGGCGTCGGTCGCTGAAGTGCTGGTCGCGCCTGGCAATGCGGGCATGCCGCGTGCGGCGGCGAGCGGCGTTGCTGCGGTGCGAAACGTCGCCGTCCTACGGCTCGACGACCCCGAAGCAATCGTGAGTTTGGCGCGCGCGAGCGAGGTCGATCTCGTCGTCGTCGGGCCGGAGGGGCCGCTCTGTGCGGGCGTCGTCGATGCGCTCGAGGACGCGGGTGTCGCGGCGTTCGGACCTCGCATGGCGGCGGCGCGGCTCGAGGGCAGCAAGGCCTTCATGAAAGAATTTGCCGAAAAACACGGCATTTTAACCGCTCCGTTCCTCGTGACGAGCAGCCTCGCCGAGGCCGAGCGCTTCATCGATGAGCGTCACGCGCTCGGCCGCGACGTGGTCGTGAAGACCGATGGACTCGCCGCCGGCAAGGGGGCGATCGTCACGAGCTCGGCGGTCGAGGCGAAGCTCGCGGCGCGCGCGATGCTGGTCGATGGGGCCTTCGGCGCGGCGGGCTGGACCATCGTGGTCGAGGACCGACTGCCGGGCTCGGAGCTGAGCGTGCTCGCGGTGAGTGACGGCGAGCGTGTGCTCGTCTTGCCGGTCGCGCGCGATCACAAGCGGCTCGGCGACGGCGACAGCGGGCCGAACACCGGCGGCATGGGCGCGGTCGCACCGGTCGCGGTCGAGCCATCGCTGCTCGCGCGCATCGAGCGGGAGGTGTTGATGCCTACCGTTCGGGGGCTCGCGGCGATGGGCGTTCCGTATCGGGGCGTGCTCTTCGCGGGCATCATGGTGCTGCCCGATGGAACGCCGTATCTGCTCGAGCACAACGTGCGCTTCGGAGATCCGGAGACGCAGGCGATCTTGCCGCTCATCGAGGGCGACCTCTGCGAACTTTTCATGTCGGCGGCGCGCGGCAAGCTCGAGGCAGATTGCGTACGCGTCGTCGAGGGCCGCAGCGCGCTCGTCGTGGTGCTCGCGGCGCATGGGTATCCCGAGAACGCGCGCAAAGGCGACGTGATCCACGGCCTCGAAGGGGCGGCCGAGGTCGAGGGCGTCACCGTCTACCACGCCGGCACTGCCTACCGCGCTGGCACTGTTCCTCCGGGCGGCACAGCCTGCCCCGCTGACGCTGTTGCCCCGGCCGGCACTGTCCAACCCGCTGGCACTGGGCGTCACGGCGATGAGGTCATGACCGCCGGCGGCCGTGTCCTCGGGGTCGGCGCTATCGGCAACTCGCTAGCGGAGGCGAGAGCGCGCGCGTATGAGGCCGCTGGTCGAATCGACTTCAGCGGCATGCAAGTTCGCTCGGACATCGCGGCGTCGTCGTGACGCGGCGAGCGAGCGGAGACGGCCCGCGGGTCTTCCAGACTACCCATAACAAGCAAAGAGAGCTGACATGGCAAGAGTACTGATCGTGATGGGTTCGGACAGCGACGTGCCCAACATCGAGGGCGCGTGGAAGGTGCTCGAAGAATTGGGCGTCGCGTTCGATGTGCGCGTCGCGTCGGCGCATCGCACTCCCGATGTCGTGCACGAGATGGCCACGGGGGCGCGCGAGGCGGGCTATTCCGTCGTCATCGCCGCGGCCGGGATTGCGGCGCACCTCGCCGGGGTGTTCGCCTCGCTCACGACCTTGCCCGTCGTGGCCGTGCCGATGCCGACCGGGACACTCGGTGGCCTGGATGCGCTCTTGTCGGGGGTGCAGATGCCGCCCGGCGTGCCGATCGCCTCGATGGGGATCGGCGGCGCCAAGAATGCAGGCCTCTTCGCCGCGGCGATCCTGGCCGTGAGCGACTCCGCCATGAAGACGAGGCTCGATCTCTACCGCCAGAAGATGGCCGAAGGAGTGCGCGACGCCGATCTGCGCCTGCGCGCCAAGGTCGCGACCAAGCCCACCTGAGCGGAGCAAGATTGGCAATCAGCGAGATCGGCAATCAGCGAGATTGGCAATTAGCGAGATTGGCAATCAGCGAGATTGGCAATCAGCGAGATTGGCAATCAGCGAGATTGGCAATTAGCGAGATTGGCAATCAGCAAATAGAGCAATCAGCAACTGCAGCAGTCAGCAACTACAGCAGTCAGCCATTAGGCAATCATCAACTACAGCAGTCAGCCATTAGGCAATAAGCAAGTAAACGAACGGCATTCGTTCACGTGTGTGAGAAACCGGCGGAGATTCTTGAAATGCACCGAATACTCGTTAGCGATTCTTTGAGTGAGCAGGGCCTCGATGTCCTGAAGAGCGACGCGGGTTGTGAGGTCGTCTATCGGCCGGGCCTCGGTGAGGCCGAGCTGTGCGAGGCGATCAAGGGCGTGGATGCGCTGGTCATCCGCTCGGGCGCGAAGGTGACCGCGCGCGTGCTCGAGTCCGCCGACAAGCTCAAGATCATCGGGCGGGCCGGGATCGGCGTCGACAACGTGGACGTGCCGGCCGCCTCGAAGCGCGGCATCGTCGTGATGAATACCCCGACCGGCAACGCGGTGACGACTGCCGAGCACAGCTTGAGCCTGCTCTTCTCGCTCGCGCGGCACATCCCGCAGGCGACGGCAACGATGAAGGCCGGCAAATGGGAGAAGAAGAAATTCGAGGGCGTAGAGCTCGCCGGTAAGACGCTTGGGGTGATCGGGCTCGGGACGATCGGGCGACTCGTGGCCGAGCGCGCGCAGGGCCTCAAAATGCGGGTTGTCGCCTTCGATCCGGTGTTGACGCAGGACCGTGCGGCGGCGCTCGGCATCGAGCTGGTCGCGCTCGAGCAAGTGTTTCGCGACGCGGATGCCATCACCGTGCACACGCCGCTCACGCCCGAAACGCGCGGGCTCATCAACGACGCGGTCGTGCCGAACCTGAAGAAGGGCGTCCTCCTCGTCAATTGCGCGCGCGGTGGGATCTACGACGAAGGTGCGGTCTTGCGCGGCCTCGAGAGCGGCCACATCGGTGGCGCTGCGTTCGACGTGTTCGTAGAAGAGCCGCCGCCCGCGGACCATCCGCTCATCCAGCACGAGCGCGTGATCTGCAGCCCGCATCTCGGTGCCTCGACGGCCGAGGCGCAGGTGCGCGTGGCGGTGCAGATCGCGGAGCAGACGCTCGCCTTCCTCAGGACGGGCGAGGTCAAGAACGCCGTCAACGTGCCCTCCTTGTCGGGCGACGCCGCCAAGAGTGTCGCGCCGTGGGTGACCCTCGCGCAGCGGCTCGGAAGGTTTCTCGCGCAGGTCGAACAGCTCGCGCCGAAGGGGCTCGAGATCGAGTGTTTCGGCGACGCTGGCAACCACGGCGTCGATCTCGTAGGCAGCGCCGCGGTGGCCGGGTATTTACAGCATTTCCTTGATTTTCCGGTCAATTCCGTCGCTGCGCCCCACCTCGCTACGGACCGCGGGATCACGGTCAAGCGCTTGCGGAGCACGGGTGTGCGCGGCGCCTACGCTTCGCAGGTGGTAGTGCGAATCATCGGCGAAGCGGGTGAAGAGCGCATCGCCTCGGGCACGCTCGGCAGCGATGGAACGCCGCGGCTGGTCAGCTGGGGCGCGTTCGACATCGAGGCGCGGCTCGGCGGCACGGCGCTGGTCGTGTCGAGCCTCGATCGGCCCGGCGTGATCGGCTTCATCGGGACGGTGCTCGGCGAGTCGGAGATCAACGTCGCCTCCGTGCACCTCGGCAAATCGAGCGAGGGCAACGCGCTCAGCATCTGGAACCTCGACGATGCCGCGCCGACCGCGGTGCTCGACAAGGTGCGCGCCAGTCCGAACGTCGTCCGCGCGATCGCGATAGGGCTGTAGCCGCCCTCGCCCTGAATCCTCGCTCGTCGGGCATGTCCGACAACGCCACACGACTCTCGCGAGTCCACGACCCCCACCGCTACGCCATCACACGACGCCGTACGCGCCCAGCGCCACGCCGCGCGCGCACCAATTCCCCATAAAGCGTCCACGCCTCGCTCCCCGCCGCACGGGCTTGTTCAACGTCGCGATTCGTGGCGGACCGGCAGCCTCGTACCCCGCGACCCGGCGCGCCGGACGCAGAGGTGTACTTCTGCCCAAGCTCGGCGCCGGTGAATGAGCAGCATCGGTGTCGCTTTGCTACCCGGGCACAGGCGCCAGCACGAAGTCGAACGCCGCTTCGAGCTCTCCATTGACGCCCTCGCTCAGGTTCATGATGAGGCTATCGATGATGAACGGATCGATCGCGTTGTACGGATCGCTTTCGAAGTAGAGCTGCGTCGTGAGCGGCTCGTAGCCGTCGGCGCTCGTCGTCACGTGAATGTGGGCGGGTCGATACTGAGCTCCGTTGAGGTAGTTGCCCGGGATGATGGTGCGGAAGGCGTAGTGGCCCTCCGCATCGCTGACGATCTTGCCCCGCAACACGTACGCGCCATCGGCAGGGTCGCCAACGCCGTCGTTGTCGTAGCCGCCCGTGTCGTCCGCCTGCCAAACGTCGAGCACCGCGCCGGCGAGCCGCTCGCAGTCGGGCCCGAACACGCGCCCACGCACCGAGACCCGCGTGCCCGCCATGGCTGGCTCGGTGAGGTCATCGCGGAACGGCGCGCCCGCGCGGTAGTAAGGGCCGAGCAGGTTGTCTGCCGTGGGCGTGCACTCCAGCGGTACCGGGTCCCCGCCACCACCCGCGTTACCGCCACCGCCACCCACCGTGCCACCGCCCCCGCTCGAGGCGCCCTGGGCTTGTTGCTCGCGCTCAGTCTCGCTCGCGCTACCGCACGCGTGCAACAGCAGCGCTGCGGTCGCACCCCCGAGGAACACCCTTCGATTGGCCCGCGTGTCGTGTTGCTTCATAGGACCCAGTGTGGTGCCGAGTCGTTGTCTTGTTAATACGAATTTATTGCACTCGTCTGTTCGTAAAATCAGTTCAATGACGCCCGGAACGTGGCAACGACTTCTCGCTCAACGTCACGCTGCCGTTGAGTTCCTTGCTTCGATCGATCAGCGGCCCGCTCGCCGCACCATGCCGTTGAAGTCGTCGTCGGTGTACTGCTCGGTCCAGTAGACGCAGCTCGAGCCGAGCGCGATCTGATCCGCGCCGCCGACGCCGGGTGCCACCACGGTGGGCGCTGCCGCGGCGGGAAGCGCCACGCGGTAGAGCGCGCCCGGCGGATCGCCCCAGGTGCTGAAGAACGCGGCGCCATCCGCGACGGCGACGTCTTGTGGGTAGTCGAGGCCGCTCGCGAGCTCGGTCTCCGCACCACCGGTGGCGTCGAGCGACAGGATCGCGCCGGCGCCGCTGTGGGCGACGAACAGCCGCGTGCCGGAGCGCGCGAGCCCTGCCGGCATCATGAGTCCGCTCGCGAGCACTTCGGCGGCGCCGCCGTTCTTGCTGACGCGCATCACCGCGCTGTCGCTGTTTTCGTTGCCGTTGAGAAACCCGACCGAGCTCGTCCAGTAAACGAAGTCGGCGTCGAGGGCGATGTCCGCGACGCGCCCGGGCGAGATCGCCAGCTCAAGCTGCTCGCCGCTCGCGCGATCGATGCGCAACACGCGCCCCGCCGACTGCAGCGCCGGCGCTACGTCGCCGCCCGCATACACGTAGCTCGCGTCGATCGCGATCGCGTCCGGGCTGATGAGACCGCTGGCCAACGTATCGACGGCGCCGCTGGCGACGTTCACCCGCTCGACGTAGCCGTTCGGCGCAACGTAACCCGAGTGACTCACCCAGAACAGCTCGCCGCCGTCGTAGGCGATGCGGTTCGGCGCGCACAAACCCTCCGACCCACAGCGTGGGCTCGCCTCCCTCCAGCGGAAGCGAGCGAAGCGATCCGGTGCAGTCATAGAGGTCGCCCTGCTCGCTGATGAACAGCCTGCCGTCGCCTAGCGCCAGCCCCACGGGCGAGTCGAGGACGGCGAGGGTCGACGCCGCCTCCCCAGGGGCACACGCATCCGCGGGTGGATCGACGTCCACGTCGTCTGGTCGCGGTGCCACGTCCACCGCATCGTCATCGGGCGGACCGTTTGGCGGCGCCTCGCGGCCGTCGATGGTCACGGAGCTTCCGCAACCCCATGTCGCCAGAACGAACGCCCACGTCCACGGCTGTTTTCCCATGCGGCGCCCTGAGCATGTGTCGTGCCACCGCAACACTGCGATTGTCCGCTGCGCGAAAGAAACCGATTGTCACCATGCGGCACACATCATGATCCGCCGGCCGCTTGGACCACGTCGGACCGAGTCCTTCAGAGTGTTCAGCAGTGGCTGCCGTCGGAGTCGTAGTCGCTCGCGAACGTCGCCCCTGGGCTGTTGCTGACACTCGCTAAAGTCCGGTTTTAGCGACAAGGCATTTGTCCGCTTTTTTTGGGTTTGGTTTGGTTACGCGGCCTCGAGTGCGGGGTCGTCGAGGTCGCTGTCCGATTGGGCGCGAATGCGAAGAGTCCGGCG
>SHZB01000127.1 GCA_009692485.1 Myxococcales bacterium | reverse complement strand
CCGATCGCCCCAACGAGCTCTGGGTGCTCCGTCGCGAGCTCGACACCTCGCTGCCGTGCGACGAGAACGACCACTCGCCCAAGGGCTGCGGCGCCTACGAGGGGACCGTGGTGGTCGTGACCAACGTGGCCACGGCCGAGGCGACGTGGACGAACTACAAAGATCCGAACGCGTGGCACTTCATGCGGCGTCCGCCAGCGCTGGCCTTCGGAGACAACGGCTACTTCGCCACCGTGGGCGAGGCGCGCACCGGCAACTATCTCGACGACGTCCTCGACTACATGGGGCCGAGCTTGTGGGACTCGAACCTCATGAAGTTCGCGGTGCAGCCGCCGGGCCTCAACGGTTCGCACATGGACATGCTCCACTCGAGCGCCTTCGGGATGGGGGTCGCGCACGAGCAGGGCAACGCGTATTGGGTCTTCAACGGCGACGCCGGCTCGCTCGATCGCGTCGACTTCGCCGCAGATCATGGTCCGGGTGAGGATTTTCACGGCGACGGCAGCATGCAGCGATATGCGGCGGGCCAGCTCGCGCGGGTGGCCGACATTCCGAGCCACATGGCGCTCGACAAGATTTCTCGCCAGCTCTACGTCGCCGACACCGGCCACGGTCGCGTCGTGAAGCTCGCGATCGACACAGGCACGCTCGGCAAGAAGCTCCCGCCGAACTACGACAGTCTCGCGACGCATCACGGCATGGATGGCACCAACGTCATCGACGTCGTGCCGCCCGGGACGCTGGTCTCGCCGAGCGGCCTCGAGCTTCATCAGGGCCTCCTCTACGTGAGTGACAACGCGACGAGTCGCATCCACGCCTTCGAGCTCGACGGCACGCTCGTGCGCTCGCTCGACACCGGGATGCCGCCGGGCACGCTCGCGGGTCTCGCGTTCGGCCCCGACGGCCGCCTGTATTTCGTCGATAAGCCCACGGCCATGGTCTATCGCATCGAGCTGATTCTCTGAGTCGCTCAGCCTTCGCGCGTCTCATCGCGGCGACGCGCCGGTGACTCAGCCTTCGCGCGTCTCGCCGCGGTGACTCGCGCGCAAGAAGGGCGGCAGCGTGGCCTCTTCGATTCCGGCAAAGCTCGGCTCCACGTGGAGCGAGGTGAGCTCGACATCCGCGCTCTCGGCACGTCCGGCCCGGCGTCGCTCGAGTTCACGCGCGCAACGCTCCGCATAACGAGTCGCGCGCTCGAGCTTCAGTGCCAGCAAATCGTTCCCGAGCTCGCGAGACCAGTGCGCGTCCGCGGCGGGCCAACTCTGCCCGAGCCCGAACTGCGCGAGCAGAAACTCTGCCTCCTGCGCCGTCCGTCCGGCCAGCTTCGCCGACACCGCGGCCCAACCATCGAAGTCGTCGAGCACGCCGAGTGGGCCATCGGGTTCGGTCACCATCGCGGCTCGCTCACGCGCTCATTTCGCCCCGCCGGCGAGCGCGTTGGTCAACAGCGTCTCGACCTGGCCCGGATGACCGATGTCGGCGAGCTGCCCGTTGAGGAAAATGCTTGGCGTACCGCGCACGCGAGCACGCTCAGCCTCCTTGAAATCACGCATGACCCGGTCGGAAAGCTCTTTGTCCTGAAGGTCCTTCTTGAAGCGCGCGACGTCGAGGCTGAGCTGCCCGGCGAGCTGCGGATAGAGCTCGGTGCCGAGCGTCGTGTTGTTCTCGAAGAGCAGATCGTGAAACTCCCAGAATTTGCCTTGGCGCCCAGCTGCCTCGGCCGCGATGGCCGCGCCTTTGGCCTTCGGGTGCATCGGCAAGGGCAGGTGTTTGAAGAAGAACTTCACGCGATCTTTGTACGTCTCGATCGTCGGCTTGAGACCCTCGGCCCACTGCGCGCACGCGGGGCACTCGAAGTCGCTGAAGATCGCCATCACGTTGGCCGCCTCCGCGGGTCCGATGAAATACGACCCCGAAAAATCGAGCTTGTGCTTGCCCGGCTTCAGGTCCCCGCTCGGAAAATGCGTCTCGCCGTCTTTAATTTGCGCGCCGCCCGAGTTGGGCGGAGTTTGCTGCGCGCCGTCGTTTCCCGGCGGAGGAGCACCTTGAGCATTTGAAGGGCCTCCTTGCTGCTCCTGACCCGGGGGCACGGCGACCGCAGGCCCGTGGACGACCGTCGCCCCTCGAGCCGGGCCGGCGCCCATCGTCATGAACTCTTCGGCGGTGACGATGCGGTAACGCCCCAAAAAGAACACCATCAGTCCGCCCAGGACGACGCCGCCGACGAGCGCGAAGAGCACGCGATTTTCGGTGGTTCCGGCGCCCGCTCGCGCTGGGTCACTAGCGGCCGCACGGGCGGGTGGCGAGGCTGGCTGCGCGTAGGGCTCGTCGTCCTCGTCGTCTTGGCGGGCGCTGCGTCCGGGCTGCGATGCGGGCTTGATTGGCGGCATGAGGGCAGCATCGTAGCGCGGAGAAATGCGCCGGGGCGAAGAGTTGCCGGATCGCGTGCGTGGACACCTATGATGCGCGGCCGTCGATTCGACGGTTTCGAGCCGCGAGGAGCCGAGCAAAGCACCCATGGGAAGCCAAGACGTCGCCAACAGCGCGGACGAGCAGCGGATGCAATCCTTCACGCGCGCCGTGCTCGCCGATCTCAGCGGACTCGAGCGCATGCTCATCGAGCAGCAATTCGAGAAGGGGATCCGCCGCATCGGCGCCGAGCAAGAGATGTTCCTCGTCGACTCGGCGTGCCAGCCGGCGTCCTGCGCGGTGGAGTTGCTCGAGCGCATGCAGCACGAGCCTCGCATCACGACCGAGCTCGCGCGCTACAACCTCGAGGCCAATCTCACGCCGCAGGTCTTCGGAGATCGCTGCCTCCGCACGATGGAGACCGAGCTCGACGCGTTGATCGCCGACGTCGATGCGCGCGCCAGCGAGATCGGCGCTTCCGTGGCGCTTACCGGCATCCTCCCGACCTTGCGTCTCAGTCACCTCACGCTCGACAACATGATGCCGAATCCCCGGTATTTCGAGCTGAATCGCGCGGCCACGCATTTACGCGACGGCGCATTTCACATCGTCATCAAGGGCCTCGACGAGATCGACATCACCCACGACAACGTGATGCTCGAGAGCGCGAACACCAGCTTCCAGGTCCACTTTCAGGTCGAGCCGCACGAGTTCGCGCCGCTCTACAACCTGGCGCAGGCGATCAGCGCGCCGGTGCTCGCCGCCGCGGTCAACTCGCCCGTGCTGCTCGGCCATCGGCTCTGGAGCGAGACGCGGGTCGCGCTCTTTCAACGCTCGATCGATGTGCGCTCGAGCACGCACAAGCGCCGGGCGACGCCACCGCGCGTCAGCTTCGGCAACGCCTGGATCAAGGACAGCATCCTCGAAATTTACCGCGACGACATCTCGCGCTTCCGCATCATCCTCTCGACGGATAGCCGCGACGAGGATCCCTTGAAGGTCCTCAGCGATGGCGGCGTTCCCGAGCTGCGCGCGCTGCGCATGCACACCAGCACGGTGTGGCGTTGGAATCGCGCCTGCTACGGAGTGCACGAAGGAAAGCCCCACCTCCGCATCGAGCATCGCGTGCTCCCGAGCGGGCCGACGGTGCTGGACGAGGTCGCCAACGCCGCCTTCTTCTTCGGGCTGATGGCGAGCCTCGCCGACGAGTGGCCGCGCATCGACGAGGTGATGGAGTTCGACGACGCGAAGAACAATTTCTTCGCCGCCGCCCGCCATGGGCTAAGCGCGCAGTTCGCGTGGATCGGCCACAAGACCATCACGGCGCATGATCTGATCGTCGGCGAGCTGCTCCCGCGAGCGCGCGCGGGCCTCGCGAGCCACGGCATCCACCCCGACGACGTCTCCCGCTACCTCGGCGTGCTCGAGGAGCGCGTAGAGTCGCAGATGACCGGCTCGCAGTGGGCGCTTCGGTCGCTCGCCCATATGGCCGCGGCACCGGTGGACGTGCGGATGCGAAGCCTGACCGCGTCCATTCACGCCCAGCAGCGCAGCGGAGAGCCCGTCCACAAGTGGAAACTCGCCGAGCTGCATCGCACGCGCGACTGGTTTCCGAGCTACCGCACCGTCGGTCAGTTCATGAAGACGGAGCTCTTCACCGTGAGACCGACCGATCCGGTAGAGCTCGCCGCGCAGATCATGGATTGGCAGCAAGTCCGGCACATTCCGGTAGAGGACGACCACGGCAAGCTCGTCGGTCTGCTCTCGTTTCGGGCCCTGTTGCCGCTCGTCGCGCGCGGGCACGACCCGACCTCGACCCGCATCACCGTGCAAGACATCATGATCACCGAGCCGATCACGGCCACGGCCGACACGCCCACGCTCCAGGCGCTCGAGGTGATGCGCGCGAACAACATGGGCTGCCTCCCCATCGTCGATGCGGACACGCACCTCATCGGCGCGGTGGATGTCTACGACCTGCTCGAGATCGCGCAGAAGGTGCTCGAAGACTTCCTCATCGGCGACGGCGAGAGGGGCCGCACGTCCGGGCGGGAGCTGCCGCGAGGGTAGCGACGCATCCGGAAAGTGCCACGAGCGGCGCGGCTAAGCATCTTGTCCTCGTTGTCCTTCTTCGTGCGGGACTCAGTCCTTCGCGCGGCGCAGCTCAGTCCTTCGGGCGGTAGGGCGCGCCGAGGCCGGCGGCCAGCTCTTCGACGCTGACGCGACCGTTGCCGTCCTTGTCGAGCGCGGCGAACACCTTGTCCGTGCCGTTCCACTCTTCGCGATCGATGAAGCCGTCGCCGTCGAAGTCCCAGATCCCAAACAGCGCGAGCGTGCCGGTCTCGGCCGCAGCGTCCTGACGCTTGGTGATCCAGTCGGTGAGCTGCTGCTGCTGCGTGACGGCGGCCCAGCTCAAGTTGCGAACGCCGTCCTCGAGCTTGCTCGTCGCGAGCGCGTCCGCGGCGTGCATCGCGGCAAATCCGGCACCGTCGAGGGTGAGCTTCGAGGGCTGGGTCGAGGGCGGCGCGTCCTTGTCGAGCGCGGCCGTGAGCTGCTCGTGGCGAAGGGCGAGCTCGTCGATGAGGGCCGGCGGCAGCGTCAAGAGCTCGAAGCCGGCGAGCGCGAGGGCTTGATTGGCGCTTCGAAACGTGCCGGGCATCACGAGCGTTTCATAGCCATGGGTGCGCACGTAGTCGCGCATCGCCCAGGCTGCTGAAACGCCCGGATCCGGAAGGTTGGCGTCCTCCGCGCCGCCGCGCTCGTTTTTCTTGTGAAAGTCGTTGATCCGACCCACCGCCGGGCTCACCACGTCGACGCCCGCGTCCGCACACGCGGCCACCTGATGCAGGCCGAACACCAAGGTCATATGCGTGCGGATCTCGCTCTTCTGGCGCAGCGTTGCCGCGGCCTCGATGCACTCGAAGGTCGCCGGCAGCTTCACCAGGATCCGCTCCTTGGCGATCCCCAGCTCTGCAAGACTTCGCACCAACTCGCGCGCTTTTTCGATCACCTGCCTGCGCTGATGGGCGAGGCGGCCGTCGATCTCGATGCTGACGCGGCCGGGGATGCGCTCGGCGAACGCTTGGGCAAATTCGATCGCGAGTCGCTCTGCGGCGAGGCCGGCGGCAAGCTTGCGGTTTTGGCCTTTTTTGAGCGAGTTTTGCGCCCATTTGACGGCGTCATCGACGATCTTCGCGTGCGCCGGATCTTGCGCCGCGCTCGTCAGCTTCGCGAACGACAGGTTCACGTGACGGGCGCGCAAGCGATCGACGACCGCGAGCTCGGCCGTCTCGGGCACGATCTCCGAGAGCGCGAAGAGCTTGTGAAGCAGCGAGTCGTCGAGCGGCGCGGGGCTTTGCATCCGGCGATGGTGTACCAGCGCCAGAACTTCATGCGCGACGAAATGCTCCGCGTGCGAGCCCGCAAACCGCGAGGCGCGAGTGACAGGCTCGGATGGGCGTGGTAGGCGGCCGCCCAAATGAACCCGCAAGACCCCGGCGAGAGAAAGCTTCGCAACATCGCCATCATCGCGCACGTCGATCATGGCAAGACGACCCTCGTCGACGCGATGCTGCGGCAAACCGGCGCGTTTCGCGCGAACGAGCAGGTCGCGACCTGTGTCCTCGACTCGGGCGAGCTCGAACGCGAGAAGGGGATCACGATCCTCGCCAAGCACACCAGCGTCGACTTCAAGGGCGTGCGCATCAACATCATCGACACGCCTGGACACGCCGACTTCGGCGGTGAGGTCGAGCGCACGCTGATGATGGCGGACGGTGCGCTCTTGCTCTGCGACGCGGCCGAGGGGCCCTTGCCGCAGACGCGCTTCGTGCTCCACAAGGCGCTCTCGCTCGGGATCCCGATCATCGTCGTGATCAACAAGATCGATCGCCATGACGCGCGCCCCGACGAGGTCCTGAACGAGGTCTTCGATCTCTTCTGCGAGCTCGAAGCGAGCGACGCGCAGACGGATTTTCCGGTGCTTTACGCGGTCGGCCGGCAGGGGATCGCCAAGCGCAAGCTCGACGATCCGAGCGTCGATCTCGCGCCGCTCTTCGACACCATCATCGAGCGCGTGCCGCCACCCGGCGGAGATCTCTCGGCACCCTTTCAGCTGCTCGTGACCAACGTCGTGCACGACGATTACCTGGGGCGCCTCGCGATCGGCCGGATCGGGCGCGGTTCCTTGTCGGTCGACAGGACCATCGCGCTCCTGCACGAGGGCGGCCGCGGCGACATGCGCGTGAAGAAGCTCTTCGGCTTTCGCGCGCTCGCACGCGTCGAGCTTGGCACGGCGGACGCAGGCGACATCGTGGCCGTCGCGGGCTCGGACAGCGTTCAGATCGGCGACACGCTGGCCGCGGCCGATGCGCCGGAGGCACTTCCGCGCATCACGGTAGAAGAGCCGACCATCAAGATCCGCTTCGTCGTGAACACCTCGCCGATGGCGGGCCTGAGTGGCAAATGGGTCACCTCACGCCAGGTGCGCGAGCGGCTCTACGGCGAGGCGAAGAAGAACCTCGCCATGCGCGTCGAGGACGGCGAGACCCCTGATGCATTCGTGGTCTATGGCCGCGGAGAGCTGATGCTCGCGGTCCTCGCGGAGACGATGCGGCGCGAGGGTTACGAGTTTGCGTTGGGGATGCCCGAGGTGGTGCTGCGCGAACACGACGGCGTGAGCGAAGAGCCGGTCGAGCGCGTGGTGATCGACGTGCCCGACGAGCACGTGGGGATCGTGACCCAGGGGCTCGGCGAGCGTCGCGGCGCGATGGACAAGATGCAGAACCTCGGCTTCGGCCGCACCCGGATGGAGTTCCGCGTGCCGGCTCGTGGCCTCATCGGCTACCGCTCGCAGTTTCTCACCGACACGCGCGGCATGGGCCTCTTGAACACGCTCTTCGACGGTTGGGTGCCCTACGCCGGTGTGATGTTGCGCCGAAAGGGCGGCGGGCTCGTGTCCGACCGCTCCGGCGCGACGACCCCGTATGCGCTCTTTCATCTGCAGCCCCGCGGGATCCTCTTCGTGCATCCCGGCGCGGCGGTCTACGAGGGCATGATCGTCGGCCAGCACAACCGCGCCAACGATCTCGACGTCAACGTCGTTCGCGAGAAGAAGCTCACCAACATTCGCGCCGCCGGACGCGACGAGAACACCATCTTGTCGACGCCGCGCGAGCTCGTGATCGAGACCGCGCTCGAGTGGATCGATCGCGACGAGCTGGTCGAGGTGACGCCGGCCGCGATCCGCGTGCGGAAGAAAATCCTTCCCTGCAACGTGCGTCCGCGCCGCGACGCCGAGGACACGGTCTAGCCCCAGCCGAAGGGCCTACGCCCGACCGCCAACGGCTTACCGCCAACGCCCGACCGAGGCTTGACCCTGACCGGGGCCTCACCTACGGGGCTTAGCGTCGCGTCACCGCCGATGCGGAATTTTTTTTGCGCCGCGCCACTCACCCCGGCAAAGCGTTTTCGTGACCCACGAGAAAGAGGAATCCGATGGCCTTCAAGCTTCCCGAACTGCCCTACGCCAAGAGCGCGCTCGCTCCCCACATCTCCGAAGAGACGCTCGGTTTTCATCACGGAAAGCATCACCAAACCTACGTCGACAAGCTCAACGCCGCGCTCGACAAGGACGCCGCGCTCGCGAGCCAGTCGCTTGAAGACATCGTGCGAAGTGCGAGCGGACCGGTGTTCAACAGCGCCGCGCAGATCTGGAATCACACTTTTTATTGGCACAGCCTCAGCCCCAACGCGGGCGGTGAGCCAAGGGGCGCCATCGCCGCTGCGATCGACGCATCCTTCGGCAGCTTCGCCGGCTTCAAAGAGCAGTTCAGCAACGTCGCGGTCGGCCACTTTGCGTCCGGCTGGGCCTGGCTCGTGAAGGACGGCGACAAGCTCGCCATCGTCGATACCCACGACGCCGGTTGTCCGCTTACGCAGGGAAAGACGCCGATCTTGACCTGCGACGTGTGGGAGCACGCCTATTACGTGGACTACCGCAACGCCCGACCAAAGTACGTCGAAGCCTGGTGGAATCTCGTGAACTGGGAGTTCGCGAACAAGAACTTCGCGGGCTGATTGCGGCGAGCACGCGGTGGCGTTCGCTCCCCTCACGGCAGCTCCGCGCCACCGTCGCCCTGTGTATTGGTAGCCCCGCACATCCGTAGCCCCGTCGCCCCGTGCAAGACTCCGCGCTCATCCTCGTCCTGACTGCCGCGGCGCTCGGGTTCGGCCATACGCTCATCGGCGTCGATCACTCGCTGCCTTTCGTCGTCTTGGCGAAGGCCGAGCGCTGGTCCTTGAAGCGCTTGCTTCTTGTCACGGCGCTGTGCGGGCTCGCGCACGTCCTCTCGAGCGCGCTGATCGGAACCCTGGGCGTGGGGCTTGGCGTTACCCTCGAGCGGCTTCAATGGGTCGAGAGCGCGCGCGGCGGATTGGCGAGCGTGGTGCTCATCGGTCTCGGGCTCGCGTATGCCGTGTGGGGCGTCTACCGCTCCATGCGCGGAGCGAACCACAGCCACGCGCACGCCCATTTGGATGGAACGCTGCACGCCCACGGTCACCATCACCAGAGCGAACACGCGCACGCGCACCTCGCCGTGTGCGCCGCCGCACCTGCTCTGAGTGGAGCCGAGGCCGTGCAGCCCGCCGCGGGCCCGATCGCTCGAGCGGGCAAAGCCGGGACGCTCACGCTCATCGGCCTCTTCCTTGTGTTCGTGCTCGGCCCCTGCGAGGTGCTGATCCCGATGCTGGTGGTGCCGGCGTATCAACTCAACTGGCCCGCGGTCATCGCCGTGGTTTTCGCCTTCGGCCTCGCCACGATCGGCACGATGCTCGGCCTCGTCACCATCGGCTACCTCGGGCTCCAGCACCGCACGATGCCGCGTCTCGAGCGCCATCTCACCGCGCTGACCGGCTTGTCGATCGCCGCGACCGGCATCGCGATGCGCGCGTTCGGGCTCTGACAGCGCGGGCACGCTTCGTCAGCTGCGTTGCGATGCGATGCGAAGCGATCGGTGTCGCGATGCGAGTGCCCGGGCGGTAGCGATCGCGTCCGAGATGCCGCCGACCCGCGCGAAATCTCTTGACCGGTTATTGAATGTGATTATCAATTGCGCGACATGTCCAATCTGAGAATTGTCGCGACATTCGCGTTCGCAGCTGCGGTGTTGGCGGTGGGTTGCACCGATGACGAGACGCCGACGACGGCGAGCAGCACGAGCACCGCGAGCGCGACCGGCAACACTGGCGGCGCGGGTGGCAGCACCAATGCGAGCGCGGCGGGCGGCGCGGGCGGCACCGCAGCGGGCGGCGACGAAACTGGCGGAACGGGCGGCAACGCGACCGGCGGCGCGGGCGGCGGCGCTGACGACGTCTACGAGCTGGAGAGCACGCTCATCCCCGGAGCGAGCGCGATCGCGTACTCCGGGCAGAGCCTGCGACACGTCTTGATCGAGGACATGTTGGGCTTCATCGGTGGACTCACCGCCGCCATCGACGCCGACAAGTACAGCCCCGCGGATGTCCTCACGACCGTCGCCGCGCTCAACTACTACTACGCGTTCGACGACCAGACCGCGGGCATGGACGCTCACTCGGTGGTGACGACGCCCGCGCCCTTGCAAGCGAGCTTCGCGGCGATCGCGACGGGCAAGAACCTCAAGAGCAAATTCGCCGGCAACGACGCCGCCACCGACCACAAGAATTGGAAGACGCAGTTCGTCGGCTGGTCGGACGCAAGCATCGCAGCGGAGGGCGGCGGCATCGCTTCGCCCGAGGCGCTGCTCACGGCGTTTTTCTACCGGCTTGGCAAGCTCGCGCTCGACCGCGAAAACGGCACGATCGGCCTCGAGCCGGGCACGCCGACGCCGCTGAAATCCGTGTTCGTGACGGCGGGCGGACTCGATCTGCGACAGCTCGTTCACAAGCTCTTGATCATGGGCGTGACGTACTCGCAGGCGACCGACGATTACCTCGACGACGACGTCCCCGGCTCGGGCCTGCTAGCTCCCAATACGCAAGATGGCGACAAGCCCTACACGCTGCTCGGGCACGGCTGGGATGAGGCGTTCGGTTATTTCGGCGCCGCTCGCGACTATGCCCACTACAGCGACGAAGAGCGCGCAAAGGCCGGCGGCAGGCCCGACTGGCAGGGACATCACGACACGAACGAGGATGCCAAGATCGACCTCACGGCGGAGCTCAACTTCGGCGCGTCGGTGACCGCCGCCAAGCGCGATCTCGGCAGCGTGGAGGCGACCGACTTCACGAGCGACGCGTTCACCGCGTTCCTCGCGGGGCGCAAGCTCGTTGCCGCCGCGGGCCCGACACTGACACCGGCACAGCTCGCGGACCTGAAGGCGCACCGCGACACCGCCGTCCTCGCGTGGGAAGAGGCCGTCGCCGCGACCATCGTCCATTACCTGAACGAGACGCGCACAGCGACCGAAGCCATCGGCACCGCGGGCTACGACTTCTACGCGCACGCGACGGCATGGAGCGAGCTCAAAGGCTTCGCGCTCGGACTGCAGTTCAACCCGCGAAAAAAACTCAGCGACAGCGAGCTTTCCCAGCTGCACCTGTGGCTCCGCGACGCTCCGCGGCTCAGCACCGATTCGCCCGCACTTCGCGCCCAATTCATCGCGGATCTGCTCAGCGCGCGCACGCTGCTGCGTGATGCGTACGGCTTCGCGCAAGCCAACGTCGAGGCCTGGTAGCGCGATGACCCGAGATCGCCAGGCAGCTCTTGCGCGTGTCGTCGCCGTGCCGCTCGTGAAGGTGGTGCCGAGCGCCAAGGTGCTGGGCCTCTCCGTGTTGCTCGCGGGCGGCATCACGCTCGCGGTTTCGTGCGTCGAGAGCCACTCCACGACCCACGGCCCGGCCGCATCGTCGGCGGGCCCAGCGAGCGGCGCGGGCCCATCGAGCGGCGCGGGCTCGACCGGCGCGGGCGCGGGTTTCGACAAACACGCGCTGCTCCAGAACCTCGGCGAACACGTCGTCCTCGCGACCTACCAGGCCTTCGCGACCGAGGCGAAGGCACTCGCGAGCGCGTGCGATGCATGGCAGAGCGCGGACACTTCCGAGGCTCGGGCCGCGGCGCGCGCGGATGCCCAAGCGGCGTGGCGCGACGCGATGAAGGTGTGGCAATCCGCCGAGCTGATGCAGATCGGGCCGGCCGCGCCGATGAGCACTCCGGGCGGCCAAGACCAGCGCGACGAGATCTACTCGTGGCCAAGCGTGAATGCGTGCGTGGTCGATCAAGAGATCGTCAAGGGCGAGTACGCGACACCGAGCGCGTTCGCGAACAAACTTGTCAACGCGCGTGGGCTCGCGGCGCTCGAGCATTTGTTGTTCGACAGCGACACCAAGAACGCATGTGCGCCTCAGAACACGATCAACGCCGCCGGCACGTGGAGCGCCATCCTCGGACAGCTCGATAGTCGCCGTGCCGCTTACGCCGCGACCCTGGCAATCTTGATCGAGGCGAAGGCCGTCGGTCTGCGGGATGCCTGGGAGCCCGCCGGCGGCAACTACGCGGACGAGCTCGCGACCCCCGGCGCGATCTATCAAGCGAGCGCGCAACAGGCACTGAACGCGGTGACGAACGCGATGTTCTATCTCGACACCGAGCTCAAGGACATGAAGCTCGCGATTCCGGCTGGCCTCTCGCTCGACTGCGCCACCGTGACCTGTCCCGAAGCGCTCGAGCTCCGTGAGGCGGGCTTCAGCAAGGCGGCGGTGCGCGCGAATATCAGCGGATTTCAGCGGCTTTTTCACGGCGGCGCTCCCTTCGAGACCGAAGCGCTCGGCTTCGACGACTGGCTGGTTGCGGCCGGCGCAAGCGAGCTTGCAGCGCAGATGGCGGCGGACATCTCGGCGGCGATCGCGGCCGTCGATGCCATCCAAGACGACGATCTCAAGACCACGCTCGCCAACGAGCCGGAGAGGGTCGTGGCCGTCTACGACGCCATCAAGCGCGTCACCGATAACCTCAAGACGCAATTCGTCACGGTGCTCGATCTCGGGTTGCCGGACGCCGCCGCCACCGACAACGACTAGTGCCTCGATTCGCAACCATCGACTCTCGAAG
>SHZB01000126.1 GCA_009692485.1 Myxococcales bacterium | reverse complement strand
AGATTTGGGGTATTTTCAGCATTTCGGTTGGGATGGCGGCGGCGTGCCGGGACTCAAGGATGCGTGGCTCGACTACAAATTCGGCAGCGACCTTCAGCTCCGCGCCGGCCAGATGAAGAAGCCCTTCAGCCGGCAGGCGCTCATGAGCGACTCCACCCTCGAGTTCGTCGATCGCGCGCTCGTCACGGGGCAATACGGCTCCATCGGCGACATCGGCGTGATGCTCCACGACAACGTCAGCGAGTCACCGAAATTCGAGTACGCGGTCGGCGTCTTCAATGGCACGGGCGCGGCTCCGGTCTACGCGATCGATGTCGAGAGCGACCCGGCGAAGCTCAGCTCCACGACGACCCCCAGGCGGCTCAGCCCGCTCGTCGTCACGCGCTTTGGCTACAACCACGGAGATGTGAAGGCCTACAGCGAGGGCGATCTCGAGGGCGGTCCGTGCCGATTCGGAATCGCGGGCGCGACGCAGTTGCAGCTCGATGCCGACACGAATGACAGCTCTGGCGTGGCCGCGACGCTCGACTTCATCGTGAAGTTTCACGGCTTCTCGACCACGGGCGCGTACTTCGTCGGGTGGGCCAGCACCGGCGACTTCGCCGATCAAGAGTATGCGCGGAGCGGCATGAATTTGCAGGCCAGCTACGTCATCCAGAAAATGATCGAGCCGGGCGTCCGCTACTCGCGCGATCTCAGGAAGGGCACCGACAACGACAGCCAAGAAATCCTCGGAGTCGTCGGCTTCTATCCGTGGGGCGGCCACGGCTTCAAGGTGCAGCTCGACGCTGGCGCCCTGGTTCGCGAGACCGCCGAAGCGAAGGCCACGGACATCCGGGTCCGCGCTCAAACGCAAGTAGCGTTCTGAGCGAGCTGCGGTCTCTTCGCGCAGCGGTCGGATCGCGCAGGCATTTTTTCAAGACGTCGCGGGCATGTCACCTGGCTGTCACAGGGCGGCGCGATAACGCGGTGCATGGTGACGATACCGCTCGTTAGAACGCTGCTGCCCAGTCTCGTTAGAGCCGCCGCGCCGCTCTTTGCGCTCGCCGTGCCGTTCTCCTCGGGCGCGTGCAAGGGCAGCGACCCGAACGGCGCTAGCGGCACCAACGCCGCACCCGCATCCGGCGCGCAGGGGATCGTGATCGACGGCTCGAGCACCGTCTTTCCGATCACGGAGGCCGTGGCTGAAGAGTTCAAGGCCACCAACCCGGCCCGCGTTACCATCGGTGTCTCCGGCACCGGCGGCGGCTTCAAAAAATTCTGCAGCAAAGAGACAGCGATCAGCGGCGCGTCGCGGCCCATCAAGCAAGCCGAGATCGACGCATGCGCGAAATCGGGGGTCGAATACGTGGAGCTCCCGGTCGCCTTCGACGGCATCGCGGTCGTCGTGCACCCCTCGAACACCGCGGTGGAGCACCTCACGACGGCCGAGCTCAAGAGCATGTGGGAGCCCGCCGCGCAAAAAAAGATCTTGAAGTGGAACCAGGTGCGCGAGGGCTGGGCGGACAAAGAGCTGCACCTCTTCGGCGCGGGCGTCGACTCCGGCACCTACGACTATTTCACCGAGGCGGTCGTCGGCAAAGAGCACTCGAGCCGCGGTGATTTCACCTCGAGCGAGGACGACAACGTGCTCGTCAAGGGCGTGTCGGGTGACACGGGCGCGCTCGCGTTCTTCGGCTTCGCGTACTACGCGGAGAACAAGGCCAAGCTCAAAGCCGTGCCCGTCGACGACGGCAAAGACGACAACGGCAAGGGCGCTATCTTGCCCTCGCCGGAGACGATCGCCGACGGAAGCTACGCGCCCCTATCGCGGCCCATTTTCCTTTACGTCAACAAGGCTGAGCTCGAGCGTGCGCCCGTAGCGGCATTTGCGAAGTTTTACGTCGAGAACGCGCGCAAGCTGGCAGCCGAGGTGGGCTACATCGCCCTGCCGGAGAACGTGAGCGCCCTGACCAAGCAGCGTCTCGCCGACAAGAAGGCCGGCTCGATGTACGGCGGCAAGGGCTCGAAGGTGGGCGCGAGCCTCGCCGATCTGCTGAGCGGCAAAGGAAGCTGAGTCGTGTCCGACGCGACGGTACGCAGCACGAAGACGAGGCGCGGCGCGGGACTCGGTGAGCGCGCGATCGAGCTGTTTTTGGGGGCTTGCGGCGTTTTGTCGCTCTTCACCACTGCCGGAATCATCGCCGTCTTGGCGTTCGAGACCTGGGCGTTCTTTCGCGAAGTGCCGCTCTCCGCTTTCTTCTTCGACACCGAGTGGACGCCGCTGTTCGCGGACAAGCATTTCGGAATTTGGCCGCTGCTCGCCGGCACATTTCTGACCTCGGCGATCGCCATCGTGCTCGCGCTGCCGGCCGGGCTCTTGGCCGCGATCTACTTGAGCGAGTTTGCGAGCGCGAGAATGCGGCGCGTCCTCAAGCCGGCGCTCGAGCTGCTGGCGGGGGTGCCGACGCTGGTCTACGGCTACTTCGCGCTCGTGCTCGTGACTCCGCTCTTGCAGCGCGTGATCCCCGATTTGAGTGGCTTCAACGCGCTCTCGTCGGGGATCTGCATCGGCATCATGATCATTCCGATGATCTCGAGCTTGAGCGAGGACGCGATCTACGCCGTGCCGAACACGCTCCGCGAGGGTGCGTACGCGCTCGGTGCCGGCCGGCTCGCGACCATCTTTCGCGTGGTGTTGCCGGCGGCCGCGAGCGGGATCGCCGCGGCGCTCATCCTCGCGGTGTCGCGCGCCGTCGGCGAGACCATGATCGTCGCGATCGCCGCTGGCCAGCAGCCTCGGCTCACGCTCGATCCGCGCGTACCGATCGAGACGATGACCGCGTACATCGTGCAAGTGAGCATGGGCGACACGCCCGCCGACACGCTCGAGTACCGCACGATCTTCGCCGTCGCCGCGATGCTGTTCGTCGTCACCTTCGCGATGAACCTCGTCAGCCATCGGCTCGCGCGCCGCTTTCGCGTAGCTTCTACCTGAGCCGAGCGATGCTGACCTCGACCCGCCGCCGGCTCCTCAGAGAGCGACTCTTCGTAGGACTCTGCGCCTCGGCCGTGGTCATTCCGCTCTTGGTGTTGGCGCTGCTCGTGGGGCACGTCGCGCTCGCGGGCCTCGGCCGTATCGACTGGGCATTTCTGTCGGGCTACCCGTCTCGCCGCGCGGCCACGGCGGGGATCCTTCCGGCGATGGTCGGCAGCCTCTACATGATCGCCATCACCGCGGCGCTCGCGCTTCCGGTCGGGGTGGGCGCGGCGATCTTCCTCGAAGAATACGGCGCACGCAGTCGACTCGCGGCCATCATCGAGGTGAACATCGCCAACCTCGCCGGGGTTCCGTCGATCATCTACGGCATGCTCGGACTCGGGGTGTTCGTGCGGCTGATGGGCTTCGGGCGGACGCTGATCGCCGGCGCTGCGACGATGGCGCTGTTGGTCTTGCCGGTCGTGATCGTGTCTTCGCGCGAGGCCCTGCGGACGGTTCCGTACGCGATGCGCGAGGCATGCTTCGGACTCGGCGCTACGAAATGGCAGGCGATTCGCCAGGTAGTGCTGCCGATGGCGGCACCCGGGATCTTGACCGGCACCATCCTCGCCGTCGCCCGCGCGATCGGTGAGACGGCTCCGCTCGTGGTCATCGGCGCGCTCGCGTATGTCACGTTCTTGCCAACGAGCCCAACGTCGCAATTCACCGCGCTGCCCATGCAAATTCTCAACTGGGTGAGCCGACCGCAGGAGGCCTTCGTCGTGAACGCCGCGGCCGGGATCGTGGTGTTGCTCATCACGATGTTGGTGTTGAATCTCGCGGCGATCTTGTTGCGCAATCGCCTTCAGAAGCGGGTGTACTGACCATGCCGACGACGCGTGAAAGAGAGCCGGCGCGTCCCGCGAAATTCTCCGCGCGGGGCGTGATGGCGTTCTTCGGCGACAAGCGCGTCTTGCACGGGATCGATCTCGACATCCCGGCGGGCGAGGTGACGGCGATCATCGGGCCCAGCGGATGCGGCAAATCGACCTTCATTCGCTGCCTCAACCGCATGCACGAGCTGATCCCGGGCGCGCGCTTCGAGGGCACCATCGAGCTCGACGGCAGCAGCATCTACGGCCGCGAGATCGATCCGGTGTTGTTACGCCGGCGCGCGGGCATGGTGTTTCAAAAGCCGAATCCATTTCCGACCATGAGCATCCGCGACAACGTACTCGCGGGCCTGCGGCTCACCGGCTCGCTCGACAAGACCCGCGCCGAAGAGGTGGTCGAGTTCGCGCTCAAATCGTCGGCGCTCTGGGACGAGGTGAAGGACCGCCTCAAGCAACCCGGCATCGGCCTCTCGGGCGGGCAGCAGCAGCGACTTTGCATCGCGCGCGCCCTCGCCGTGGAGCCCGAAGTGCTGCTGATGGATGAGCCGTGTTCGTCGCTCGATCCGGTGGCGACGGCGCGCATCGAGGACCTCATCCACGAGCTGAAATCGCGATACACTATCGCCATCGTCACGCACAACATGCAGCAAGCGGCGCGCGTTTCCGGGCGCACGGCGTTCTTTCTTCAAGGCGAGCTGGTCGAGGTCGGCGCCACGGATCGCATCTTCACCGCACCGACGGACAGCCGCACCGAGGACTACATCACCGGGAAGTTCGGCTGACATCATGGGCGACCGCAAGCTTCACACCGACCGAGAGTACGAGGCGCAGCTCGCCGACGTTCGCGAGCATCTGTTGCTGATGGCGGCGCACGTCGAGCAGATGATCGGCGACGCGATGCGGGCGCTGGCCGATCGCAACGTAGAGCTCGCGCACGCGACCATCCAGATGGACCACCGCGTCAACGCGCTCGAGATGGAGACCGACGAGCTCTGCATGCTCATCCTCGCGAAGCGCCAGCCGATGGCCTCCGATCTGCGCTTCATCACGCTGTCCTTCAAGATGGTGACCGATCTCGAGCGCATCGGCGACGAGGCCGTCAACATCTGCGAGCGCGCCATCGATCTCGCGCACACGCCCGAGGTGCCGACCTTCGAGGCGCTGCACCAAATGAGCCAGCTCACGCAGTCGATGGTGAGCGACGCAATCGACGCGTTCATCGAGCGCGACGTGCCGAAGGCGCTCGAGGTCATCAAGCGCGACGACGAGGTCGACCGCCTCTACGAGCATGTCTTCAAGCGCGCGCTCGACATGATGCGCACCGACCCGACCGCGATTCAGTCCGGCATTCACCTGCAGTCGGTCGCGAAATGGCTAGAGCGCATGGCCGACCACTGCACCAACCTCGCCGAGCAAGTCATCTTCCTCGTGAAGGGCAAAGACGTGCGGCACCACGGCAAGCTCGACGAAGAAGAGAGCGAAGGCAGCAGCGAGCACGCAGAACGAGCACGACGCGCACGCAAGGGCAGCGTCCCCCCACTCGGCTGAGCCGGGCGGCGAGGGGGCGCGCCGACGACAATGGTGGGCAATGATGATAGGAAATTCCGCGAGGACCATGAGCGCGCACAGGAAACGCAGCTGGGTCTCCCCAGAAGTCGCGCAGCTCTTGGACCTGTTTCTGGCCGCAGCGGCTAAGGTTAATCGCCCATATGCCATCGGAGGCGCCTCTAGGCATGGGCGCGCATGGCTATAGGCGCCATACGGATGATGTTGATGCTTTCGTGTTTCACAAGGACAGAGGCGAGTGGGTTCGAGCACTGCGTGAACAAGGATTGACCGTTCTCGCGACAGCTGCACTCGCGCATCGTGCGGCGCTGGAGAAGCTGTGTTAGTGCGTCCGCGCGAAATCGCCCTGCGAGCAACCATGACGCTGAAGAATGCGCTCACCAAGCTGCTGACGCCACGTCGCGAGACCGTCGCGCCGAGTGGCGGCCTGCGGCTCGATCTGGGTTGCGGGGCGCTGAAGCGCGCGGGCACCGTCGGCGTCGATCTGGTCCTGGCCGATGGCGTGGACCACGTGCTCGACTTCGTGCACGAGCCCTTGCCGTTCGCGACCGGCAGCGTGAACCACGTGTTCTCGTCGCACTGCATCGAGCACCTGGTCGATCCGCTCCCGCTCTTTCGCGAGATCTCGCGGGTGTGCGCCGACGGTGCCGGCCTCGAGCTGTGGACGCCGCACGCACGCCACAACAGCTCGATGCTCCCGGAACACATGAGCTACTGGACCGAAGAATTTTACATGCACGTGAGCACGTTCTTCCCCGAGCACTGGCGCGCCCGGCTCGGCGCCTCGTGGCTGGTCGACGAGGTCGTGTTCGTGATCACGTCGCCGGTTCAGCAGAAGCTGCACAAAAGCGGTTTCGCCCTTGATTTTGCGGTCGATCACCTCAGCAACGTCGTCACCGAGATCGGCATTCTGGCGCGCATCGACAAGTCCAATCCCGCCGTCTCGCGCGCGCCGGTGCGGACCTACGCGGCCGACCGCGCGGCGAGCGACCGGGGCCAACGCTACCCGCTCGACGGCGGCGCGCTCCTCGGGCCCGTGCGCGAGCGGCTTGGCTCTCTGCAGCGCAGCGCGAGCAGGCTCATCGGTCTCTGAAGCGCGTGTGCCGTCATGCGTGAGGTCCGTCGTCCGCTCCGCAGCTACGCCCCGGCTTGGGCGCAAGCGTGGCTCGACAGGTGGGCGATCGATCGCTTTCACCAGCTCTGGTACGACTCGCGCGATACCTGGGGGAAGAACGAATACCTTGGCTTCGGCATCAAGCAGCTCCCGCTCGATTGCTGGCTTTACCAAGAGCTCGTGTTCCGCGAACGGCCGGGATTCATCGTACAAACGGGGATCTCCGACGGCGGCTCGCTGCTCTTTTTTGCGCATTTACTCGATCACATCGGCGCCCCCGCGAGCGCCAAAGTGGTGGGGATCGACATCGAGCTCACGGCGTCGGCCAAGCGCCTCGAGCATCCGCGCATCGTGACGGTCATCCATGACTCGGTGGCGGCCTCCACCCTCGAGCTCGTGCGCGCGCAGATCGTGCCGGGTCGCGGCTTGGTGGTGCTCGATTCCGACCACTCGGAGGCGCACGTCGCGAAAGAGCTGAAGATGTACGCGCCGCTCGTCGAGGCCGGCTCTTACCTCGTCGTCGAGGACACGAACATCAACGGCCACCCGGTGCTCCCCGAGATGGGTCCCGGCCCGCTAGAGGCGGTCGATGCCTTCTTGCGCGAGCACCGCGAGTTCGTTCGCGACGAGCGATGGAAGCGTAACCTCATCTCGTTTCACCAGGGCGGCTGGCTGCGTCGGCTAGGGTGACCTCAGGGCGACACTTCACAAGGGCGGCTGGCTGCGTCGGCTAGGCTGAGCTCACGGCGACACTCCGCGCGTGCCGCCGCGCATCACGTCGATGGCTTCGCGCACGTCGCGCCGCTCGAGCAGCGCAGTCGGCACGAGAAACACCACGACGAGCAGCAGCGTGCCGAGCACCAGGGTCACGACGCCGTTCGCCCAAGGTCGCACGAAGAACACGCCGACGGTCGCCGCGAGCGCCGCGCCCAAGATCGACGAGCGCGTACGGCGCCATAGCTGCACCTCGGGAAGCTCGCGCTTCACGACCACGATCATCACGATGTTGCCGATCCAAATGACCGTCGCGTAGCCGGCCGCAAAACCAAGCTCGGCGTAGAAGTAGGCACCGAGCGGCGCGAGCGTCCACACGAGCCCCGTGGCCATCGCCGCGAGCTTGAGCGTGAGCTTGGGGCGCCCCATGCCATCGAACACCGTCGCCAAGAGGGGCGTGAAAAATCCGATCGAGATGCCGAGCGTGTAAATGTAAAAGAGCGGCAACGCGGGCAGCCATTTGGTCGTGAACACGACGTCGATGATGTTGGGCGCCAAGCCCAAGAACACGCCGACAAACACCAGCGTCGCCATCGTCGTGAGCTGTAGCGATTTCTCGAGCGTGTCGCGCAAGAGCTCGCGGTGACCCTGCATCCGGCTGTACAGCGGGAAGGTGATCCGCGAAATGATGGCGACGATCTGGAGGGGAAAAAACGCCGTCGACTGCGCCCAGCTCAAGAGGCCCACCGCGTGCTGCCCAAGCACCCGCCCGCCATAGGAGGGAAGCACCGCGCCGGCCGCAAAACCGAGCACGTTCTTGCCCTGCAAAAAAATGCCGAAGCGCACCTGCTGCCGGATCGCCTCCCAGCGAAACACCAACCGGGGCCGCCACGGGCGCATCAAAAACACACCGAGCACCCCCAGCGCTCCCTGCATGAGCACCGCACCGAGCAGCGCCTCTACGCGCAGCCCCGTCACCGCGAGCGCCACCGCCGTCACGTAAAACCCGACGTTCAAGAGCACGTCGAGAATGGCGAGGCGGCCGAATTGCAGATCCCGCTCCATGAGGATCGCCGGGATCACGCGCAGGGCCGTGAGCAACAGCGTGACGGAGAGCGCCTGCAACAGCCAAGCGGCGTCGGCACCGAGCTCGGGCCAGAAGCGAAGGATGTACGGCGCGCCGAGGCCCACCGTGCCCGCGACCACCGTCGAGACGCCGAGCTGGAGAAACCAGACACTCGAAAGCTCGATATCGGTCGGCGGTTTTTTTTGCTGGATGAGCGCGGCCCCGAGGCCGGCGTCGCCGAAATAGGCAAAGAACGCGAGCGCGAACTGGACGATCGCAAATGCGCCGAAGTCGCGCGGCTCGAGCAGGCGGTAGAGCGACACGTTGCCACCCAGCACGACCAACTGCACGAGCACCGTGCGCAGCGCCAACATCACGCCGCCAAAGCGCGCCTTGCGCTTGAGCTCGGCGGCATCGAGCGCGTCGGTCGATGCGGGATCGCCTGGGTCCGCCTCGGCGTCGTTGGTCATCGTGGGGCGGCGGGAGTCTAAGCCTGCCGATCGACTTGCGTCACCATCGAGACCGCATCACGGTCGCCGCGGCGCATTGTCCCAACACCCTCGGTGTGCGTGTCGAATCGGTAAGCATGGCGGTCAATCCCTACGACAGTCTGGTCGCGAGCCACGGCCTCAGCGCCACGCAGAAGCAGGCCATTGCCTGGGTGCCCGAGGGCTCGCGCGTGCTGGAGCTGGGCTGCGCCGGCGGCTACATCGGCGAGATCCTCATGCGGCAGCGCGGCTGCAGTGTCGACGCGCTGGAGATCGACGCGGCATCGGCGGAGCTGGCGCGCACACGCGGATTGACCGTGTGGCAAGGGTCACTCGATGACATGGCATTCGTGAACGGCGCGCTCGAGGGCCGAAGCTACGACGCCATTGTCGCGACCGACGTGCTCGAGCATTTGCGCGAGCCCGAGTTGGTGCTGGCCGCCATGCACCGCTGGCTAGCGCCCGGGGGTGTGGCCATCGTCGCGGTGCCGAACATCGCTGCGTGGTCCATGCGCGTGCAGCTCGGTGTGCGCGGAAACTTCGACTACGAGGACACGGGCCAGCTCGACCGCACGCACTTGCGCTTCTACACATGGGAGTCGTTCATCGCGCTGGTCAAATCGCAAGGCTGGCGCATCGAAGAGACGATGGCTGACAGCTGGGAGTTGCCCGGACTGCAGCGGCTCATGTTCGAGTTGCCGCGCGCGCTCCGCACACGGCTGCTCGATGGCCAGGCCGCCGAGCCCACCGGCACGGCAGGACGCATCTTTCATGGGGCGGGCCGCGTGTTGCGCTTGCACCAGCGCGTCGCAAACCGTCTGGGGCCCTTGCGCCCCAACCTGTGCGCAACCCACGTGGCGCTACGCATCCGAAGCGCGCGCTAGCTCGGTTGCCTCTTCGGCCATTGCCACTTCGGCCATTGCCTCTTCGGCCATTGCCACTTCGGCCATTGCCTCTTCGGCCATTGCCACTTCGGTCATTGCCACTTCGGTCGCTGCGTTTATCGATGCGCTTTACGCGCGTGCGAAGTGCTTGAAGCTCAGCGCGAGCCCAGCAACGTATCGAGCTGGCTGCGCGCGTCGGCCATCCATTTGGCGACACCGCGCGGCTTCTTCGGCCTGTCGAATTCTACGAGGTCGAAGTCGAAGCCCGCCGCACGCATCCGCCGCTTGATGGGGCCGAGGCGGATTTCAAGCGGGTTGTCACGCAGGAGCTCGACCTTCACATAGGGCATGCCGAGCTCGAAGAGGCGCTCGGGGTTGAAGCAGGTCGGGTTGCGGCGCCAGCGCTTTTTATAGAGCGAGGACAGCAGTCCACCGGGGAACATCGACTGCGCCGGCACGAGCGCGCTGCAGCGCAGCCCTGACTCTTGCAAAAAATTGGTCATGCCAACCTCGTAGCTGCGGATGATCTGGTTTTTGTTTTTGTACGGCAACACCGACGCCCAAAATTGCCGAAACGCCTCGCTTGCGAGCGCCGTGCGCCGAAACACCAAGAAGTAGCTCTGCAAGTGCCACTGGATCTCGAAGTTGTCGGTCATGCCCCAGAAGTCGACCGCCTCGCCCTCCATGCGCGCGAAGGCCTTGTCGAGGCCGTCGCCGATGGGTCCGAACACGCTCGAGTTGGTGAGTACGACTTCGTCCCATGCGCTCAAGTCGATGCGATCGAGCACGCTCTTCCACGAGCCAAAATCGAAGCCCACGTTCGGCCGGCACAGCACCTCGTCTGCAACTTCCGCGGCTTTCGCGAGGGCGTTGGCGCCGAGCTCACCCGTCGATACGAACACGACGCGCTCGCAGTGCACCGCGAGAGCCTTCATGTGCTCGAGGATGTATCGCTTGACGTCGCCGTCGCCGTCGTAGTGCGCGAAGATGCCCAGGCGTTTCACGCGCGAGGGGTTGACACGCCAGTCCGGCGAGCGCAAGCGGCCACGTGAAAGCCTCCTGGCTTGCCCCGCGCGGTTGCGGCACCGATGTCCACTCCGGCGAGGTGCTTACGGAAGCTCCACCAAGTCGAGGGGGATCCCCGCCGCGCGAATGATTCGGAAGTCCGCGTCTCGGGTCAGCAGCGGAACGGCCGCCGCGAGGGCGTAGGTGGCTATCAGCAGGTCGAGCGACTTCACGGTCGCGCCGCGGCGGCGAATCGCGTAGCCGAGATCTCCCGCCTCCTGCCACAGACGCGCTGGCTCGGGGAGATCGTGGCACGCGTCGAGCAGAGACATCACGCGGCGTCGCTCGGCCGGCGAGCCGAAGCCACGACGCAATTCGGTCACGATGGGCCCGCACAACGCGGCCTCACCCGAAACCAACAGCGCGTCCACAGGCGCCGCGCACGAACCGCTGCCGCGAAAGAAGTCGATCCAGGCGGAGGTGTCGACGAGCACCATCACCCGTCAGCGCCGCGTTCGCTCCAGATCGAGGTCGAACCGGATTTTGCCGCGCAAACGGCGCAGCGCAGACAACTTCGCCAGGCGCTCGATGTCGTTCAGCCCTTCGATGAGAGTCTCGGTGATGCCCTTGCCCGTGATCGCCATGGCGCGTGCCAGCGCGTCCTCGGGGAGATTCACGGTCACCTTCCTCGCCAAACGCACCATGTCTTCCAGCTTATCGTATGGTCCAGCATGGTCAATGGGCTGGCTACCCCGGACGCCCGATCACGCCATACGTCCACGTCCGCGCAGGATTCGCTTGCGCCCCCCGGTCGTATGGGGCGGCGACTTACTGGAGCGCGGCGCTGCCAAGGCCAGGCTCGACGCGCGTGGCGCTGTCGCGCGTGGCGGTTGACACGCCCGTCCGGCGAGCGCAAGCGGCCACGTTAGGTCGATGTTGCTCAGCGTCGTCATCGTCAATTGGAATGGCCGGGACTACCTCGATGCGTGTCTCCGCTCGCTCGCGGCCCAGACCCACACCGAGCTCGAGATCGTCGTGGTCGACAACGGCTCCGAGGACGGCTCGCTCGAGCTTCTTCGCACGCACTACCCGAGGGTCGCCGTCGTCGACGCGGGCGAAAATCTCGGCTTCGCGGAGGGCTGTAACCGCGGCATCGAGCAGTGCCACGGCACTTGGGTGTGCATGCTCAACAACGACACCGAGGCCGACCTTCGCTGGGCCGAGGCGCTCGTGCACGCGGCCGAGGCGGCGCACGCACACTGCGGGATGCTGCAGTCGCGCATGCTGTTCATGGATCGGCCGGCCATCAACTCCACCGGGATCGTGCTCAAGCGCGACGGCGGCGGTATCGACCGCGGCGAAGGCGAGGCCGTGGATGCGCGCAACACCATGGACGCGATCTTCTGCCCGACGGCAGGTGCGGCCGCATACCGGCGCGTGATGCTCGAGGCGATCCGGCTCTCGGACGGCTATTTCGATCGACGCCACTTCATGTACTTCGAAGACATGGACCTCGGCTGGCGCGGTCAGCTCGCGGGTTGGTCGGCGACCTACGTGCCAGAGTCGATGGTGCGCCATCACTACCACGCGACCTCCGATCGACATGGCAAGGCGTGGCTCGCGCGCATGGCGACCACCAACCGCATGCGCACGCTGCTCAAGAACGCCTCGTGGCCGTTCATCGTGCGCTCTAGCCCCAAGACCATCGTCGAAGCGGTACGGCTCGGCTGGAGCGGAGGGCTCCCCGCATTGCGCGACTACGTGGGCGCGATCGCCGATTCGTTGCGCTCGCGCGTCGAGGTCGAGCGGGTGCGAAGCGAGCAACGCCGCTCAATCGAACGGCACTGGGCGCGCTGACTGCGCTGACGGCCCGAGCGA
>SHZB01000125.1 GCA_009692485.1 Myxococcales bacterium | reverse complement strand
CGGCGAGATCACGAGTTTTCTCTCGTCGCAGTATCGCGTTCCGGCGATCGATCTCACTGCCGTCGAGTTTGACAAAGAGCTGACGCGGGTCGTCACGCGTGACGTGTGCGAGCGTCACATCATCGTGCCCGTGTCGCGCAACGGCGCGTCCGTCGTCATCGCGATGGCGGACCCGACGAACCTCAACGCGATCGACGACATCAAGTTCCTCACCGGCTTCAACGTCGAGGTCGTGGTCGCGGCCGAGGCGGCGATCCTTGAGGCGCTCGAGCGCGCGTACGTCAAGCGCGCCGCGTACGATGAGATGCTCGCGGAGTTCGACGAGGGCGAAATTGAGTTCGCGGTGAACGCCGAAGAGCTCACCGCGTCCGAGCTCGAGCGAGAGGCCGAGGGCGCTCCGGTAGTCCGGCTCGTGAACGCGATCTTGCTCAACGCGATCCAGAAGGGCGCGAGCGACATTCACGTCGAGCCTTACGAGAAGAAGACCCGCGTTCGTTACCGCATCGACGGCGTGCTCATCCCCGAGATGGAGCCGCCGATGAAGCTCAGAAACTCCATCGTCAGCCGCCTCAAGATCATGAGCTCGCTCGACATCGCGGAGCGGCGCCTTCCGCAAGACGGGCGCATCAAGCTGAAGCTGGGCAAGGGCCGCGAGATGGACTTTCGCGTGAGCGTTTTGCCCTGCCAATACGGCGAGAAGATCGTCCTCCGGCTCCTCGACAAGTCGAACCTGCAGCTTGACATGACGAAGCTCGGCTTCGACCTCAAGCCGCTCGACGACTTCAAGTGGGCGATCAATCAACCGTGGGGAATGGTGCTCGTCACCGGACCCACGGGCTCGGGCAAGACGACGACCTTGTACTCGGGGCTCTCGGACTTGAACCGCGAGGGCACCAACATCTGCACCGCGGAGGACCCGGTCGAGTACAGCCTGCAAGGCATCAATCAAGTGCAGATGCACGACGAGATTGGGCTCAACTTTGCGATGGGCCTGCGCGCCTTCTTGCGCCAAGACCCGGACATCATCATGGTCGGCGAGATCCGCGACTTCGAGACCGCGGAGATCGCGGTGAAGGCGGCGCTCACCGGCCACTTGGTGCTGAGCACGCTGCACACCAACGACGCGCCGAGCACCATTTCGCGGCTCCTGAACATGGGCATCGAGCCCTTTCTCATCACCGCCAGCGTGAACCTGGTCCTCGCCCAGCGGCTCGCCCGCAAGGTCTGCTCCGAGTGCGCGCAGCCCGTGCGGCTCGATCCCCACGTGCTCGCCGACCTCGGCATCACCGAGCAGTACGTCTACCAAATGCAGGGCCAGCCGCGGAAAGGCGTCGGCTGCAAGATCTGCCACGAGAGCGGCTACAAAGGCCGCGTCGCGCTTTACGAGGTCATGCGCTTCACCGACAGCCTCAAGGAGATGGTGCTTCAGGGCTCATCGACGGCGGAGCTCAAGGCGGCGGCGATCAAGGGCGGCATGAGCTCGCTCCGAATGAGTGGCGTGCAGAAGATCCTCCAGGGCGTCACGACGCCGGAAGAGATCATGCGCGTGACGATGGGCGACTGACGAGGGAGGAGCGAAGGTTGAGCGCTGCCGACGAAGAGGCCGATTCAGGCCAACAACCGACCTTCACGTTGCAGCAGTTGCTCAAGGTGATGACAGAGAAGGGTGCGAGCGATCTGCATCTCACGGCGGGTCAGGCGCCGCTCTTGCGCATCGACGGAGACGTCATCCCGCTCAAGCTGCCTCCGTTGACGGCCGCGCACACCAAGGCGCTCGCCTACGAGGTGCTCACCGAAGAGCAGAAGATCAAGTTCGAGAAGCAGAACGAGCTCGACTTCGCCTTCAGCATGAAGAAAACGGCGCGATTTCGGGGTAATTTCTTCGTGCAGCGCGGTTGCGTCGCGGCCGTGTTTCGGATGGTGCCGTACAACGTGATGACCTTCGAGGAGCTCGGCCTGCCGCAGGCGCTGCGGGACGTTTGCGAAAAGACCAAGGGTCTGGTGCTCGTCACTGGCGCGACCGGTAGCGGTAAATCGACGACGCTTGCCGCGATGATCGACAAGATCAACAGCGAGCGGCGGGCGCACATCATGACGATCGAAGATCCGATCGAGTACGTGCACACGCACAAGCGCTGCGTCGTCAACCAGCGCGAGGTCGGCGCCGACACCGAGAGCTTCAAGAAGGCGCTGAAGTACGTGCTGCGCCAGGACCCGGACATCGTCTTGGTCGGCGAGATGCGTGATCACGAGACGATCGAAGCGGCGCTGACGATAGCCGAGACGGGCCACCTCGTGTTCGCGACGCTCCACACGAACAGCGCCGTGCAGTCGATCAACCGCATCATCGACGTGTTCTCGCCACACCAACAGCCGCAGGTGCGCACGCAGCTGTCGTTCTCGTTGGCGTGCGTGGTGACGCAGTGTCTGATCCCGAACATGAGCGGACGTGGTCGCTGCCTGGCCATCGAGATCATGACGCCGAACGCCGCCATTCGGAATCTCATCCGCGACGACAAACTCCACCAGATTTATTCGCAGATGCAGATGGGGCAGGGCGGCAGCGGCATGGTGACCATGAACCAGTCGCTCTTCGATTTGGTCTCGCGCGGGCTGGTCTCGCACGACGAAGCGTTCGCCTACTCGAACGACACCGACGAGTTGCGCGGCATGATCGAGGGCCGCGCGCAGCGTGGTCCCGCGCGCCGCTAGCGCTCGGGCTTGCTCGAGAGACTGACCCGCAGAGATCCTCAGCGCCAGAGCCGATGCGCGCTTGACCTGGTGCTGGCCGAGTGCGAAAGAGGCGCTGGGTTCGCGAGAAATGTGCGGGATTTTCGGGATTTTCGGACACGACGAGGCGGCGAAGCTCGCCTACCTGGGACTGCACGCGCTTCAGCATCGCGGGCAAGAGTCCGCGGGCATCGTGGCGAGCGACGGCGCGCGACTGCGGGGCCTACGCAAGATGGGGCTCGTACAGGCGGCCTTCGCTACGGACGATCTCGCGGGGCTCGTGGGCTCGAGCGCTATCGGCCACGTTCGCTATTCGACGGCGGGCGAGTCCCACATCCGAAATGCGCAGCCCTTCGTGGTCGACTACCGCCGCGGTTCGGTGGCCGTCGCCCACAACGGTAACCTTACCAACCACGAGGCGTTGCGGCGCGGGCTCGAGGAGCGCGGCTCGATCTTCCAGAGCGGCTCGGACACCGAGACGATCGTTCACCTCATCGCGATGAGCGACGGGGCAAGCTTGCGCGCTCGGGTGATCGATGCGCTCGGCCGTGTCGAGGGCGCGTACTCGCTGGTGTTCATGGACGCCCACTCCCTCGTTGCCGTGCGCGATCCGCTGGGCTTTCGTCCGCTGTGCCTTGGTATTTTGAAGCGCGCGCGCGCGGAGGTCGATGCGGCGGACCCAGCCGTGGACCCAGCCGTGGACCCAGCCGTGGACCCAGCCGTGGACCCAGCCGTGGACAGAGCGGCTGTGTCCTACGTCGTGGCGAGCGAGCCGGCCGGGTTCGAGTTGATCGGGGCCGAGTATGTACGCGACGTCGAGCCCGGCGAGGTGCTCGTGATCGACGCGGGCGGCGTGTCATCGTCGTTTCCCTTCGACCCGGCTGAGCCGAAGGCGTGCATCTTCGAGTACGTGTACTTCGCGCGGCCGGATAGCTCCCTCGGCGGCGCGAGCGTCTACGAGGTGAGAAAGCGCTGCGGCGAAGCGCTCATCCTCGAGCACCCCTTACTCGGAGCGTCGGCGACGGACACGGTCGTCGTACCGGTGCCCGACTCGGGCGTGCCGGCGGCGATCGGCCTGGCGCAGGCGGCGGGGCTGCCGTTCGAGATGGGGCTCATTCGCAGCCATTACGTTGGTCGAACCTTCATCGAGCCGAGCCAGTCGATCCGGCACTTCGGGGTGAAGCTCAAGCTGAGCCCGAATCGGCACGTCCTCGCGGACAAGCGCGTCATCGTCGTCGACGACTCCATCGTGCGCGGGACGACGAGTCGCAAGCTCGTGGGGTTGCTCCGAAGTGCCGGCGCGCGCGAGGTGCACGTGCGGATTTCGAGCCCGCCGACGGCCTGGCCGTGCTTCTACGGAATCGACACGCCGACGCGCGGCGAGCTCATCGCGGCGAGCCACACCACCGAGGAAATCCGGCGTTACCTCGAGGCGGACTCGCTCGGCTACCTTTCGCTCGACGGTCTCGTGGAGGCGGTGCGTCGGGCCCGTGGCGCGCTGCCCGACGCGAGCGCGGCGGACAAGGTTTGCCACGCGTGCTTCTCCGGTTCGTACGCGGTGCCGATCGGGGAGCAAGCCCTCGAGAAGCGGCACCTCTCGCTCGTTCGCGGGTAGCGCTTGAGGGCCGTGCGCGGTTGTCGATCGCGAGCGGGCTGTGTCATCATGACGCGGTGACAGACGAGGTCCGGACGGATGACTTCGTAAGCATCTACGAGGTTGGACTGCGGGATGGGCTCCAGAACGAGCGCGGGTTCATCGCTACCGAGGACAAGCTCGTGCTCCTCGAGGCGTTGTTGGATGCGGGCCTGCGGCGGCTGGAGCTCACGAGTTTCGTGTCGCCGAAATGGGTGCCGCAGCTCGCCGATGCGGAGGAGTTTGCGCGGCGTGCGTTGCCTTCGCGGAGCGGCACGACGCTGAGCGCCCTGGTCCCGAACGACACCGGTCTCGAGCGGGCGCTAGGCGCTGGTTTGCCTGAAATCGCGGTGTTTTTGAGCGCGAGCGAGACGCACAACCGAAAGAACACCCACAAGAGCATCGATCGAAGCTTCGAGGTTTTCGCCGAGCTGGTCCCGGTGGCGCTCGCGGCAGGCGTGCGGGTGCGCGGCTACGTGTCCACCGTGTGGGGCTGCCCCTACGAAGGCCCGATCGCGCCCGAGCGGTGCGTGGCGATCGCCGAGCGGCTGCTCCTGCTCGGTTGCTACCAAGTCTCGCTCGGAGACACGATCGGGGTCGGCGATCCGAAGCAGACGCGTGACATCGTGGGGAGGATGCTGGCGGTCGTACCGCGCGAAAAGATCGCGCTGCATCTTCACGACACCCGCGGGACCGCGCTCGCGAACATCCTCGCGGCGCTCGAGCTCGGGATCCGAGAGTTCGACGCGTCGGTCGGGGGCATGGGCGGCTGCCCCTATGCGCCGGGCGCCGCGGGCAACGTCGCGACGGAAGATCTCGCGTACATGCTCGAGCGGATGGGCCTCGAGACGGGCGTCGATCTCGAGCGCATCATCGCAGCGGCAAACGTCGCCGAGCGCATCGTGGCGCGCCCGCTGCCCGGCAGGCTCCACCGCGCGGGCCCCTTCAAACCGAGAGCGGCTTCTTGAGCGAGGTTGCCGATATTCGCGGGCTTTTTTGCACAGTATGCCCCTTTGCAAACTAGGACCCGCTCAGCCGCCGGTGACGCAGCCGAGCTGGGTGAAATAGACGTGGTGCTCGCCCTGGGATCGGTCGTCGCGAAAGAGCACGCCAACCTGCCCGTCGGCCCCGAAGGTCGGCACCGGATAGATGCTGTCGAAGGGCGCGTTCGTCAGCCGCATCTCAATCGAGAGCGCGGACAAATCCGCGCCGATCATGCGCGAATAGAGCTCGTAGCCTTGGTTCATGTCGCGATCATCCGCCCAGATGAGCAGCAGGCGATCTCCGAGCGGCGTGAGCGCGGAATAACGCGAGCGAGCGGCTCCTGGGGACGTGAGCTGGGTCGGCGGCGTGAGGACATTGCCGTCTTCGTCGAAGCTGGTGGCGAACACGGCGCGATTGTTACCGCTGCGCTCATGCCAAGAGACGACGTAGCGGTCGTCGTTCCACACCACCGTGGGCGACACGGCCTCGACCGTCGTCGGCGACGCGAGGATCAGGCCGGAGCGTGCGTCGAGCGTCTCTCGATCGAAGGTGCGAAGTAGGACGCTCTGTTGGCCGCCCGCGCCGTTCGCGAAGGCGAGCGCGAGAGTCGTGGCTCCGGAGGCGAGATTGGGCGCTTCGTTCGGGACACCGTTCGAGGCAGCGAGCACCACGTTGCCGCCAACGAGGGTGCCGTCGAGCGCGATCCGCTGGCCGACGATCTCGAAGAGCCCGGTGCGCTCATCTTGCCAGGCAGCGATGAACTCATTGCCGTTCCACACGAGGTCGGGGTTGATCGAGAAGCCGAAGGCGTTCGACAGGCGCAGATCTGCGAGCGCTTTTTTGCCGTCGCCGGTGAGCAGCGTGAAATAGATTTCGTAGTCCGCGTCGCGCCGGTCTTGCCACACGAGCCCGTAACGATCTCCGACCCAGACGATGGGTCCTCCCGCCGAGTCCGCGTTTTGCAGCGCGATCTTCGTCTCGATGGGCTCGAGCTTGGCGCCGCTTGACGAGATGCGGGTCTCGTACATGTCAAAGCCGCTGGTGGAGCCGGTGTAGATGGCGAGGTAACTCTCGCCGTCGAAGCCCAGGCCGCCCGGACCGGCCGGAGCGATCATGCCGCTGATGCGTACCGGCTCGGCGTTGATCGGGACGAACTCCGCGCCATCATCGACGACGCCGTTGCAGTCGTTGTCGACGCCGTCGCACATCTCTGGATTGCCCGGGAAAGACAGCGCGCTCGCGTCGTTGCAGTCGTCGCCGCACGCGTCGAGAGCGCCTGGCTGCTTGCCCGGCAAGGGCGCGCGAAAACCGTCGTCGTCGAGGTCGAGCGTCGCGGGAAAATGCGTGCAGGCCGCGGTCGCGGAGTCGCACGCGTCGACCGTGCACGCGCTGTCGTCATCGCAGAGCACCGGCTCGACGACGAAGCAGACTCGCGGCGGGAGCGGGACACCGGCGGGCAGCTCAGGAAGTTTGTCGCGGTACTTTTCGCTGTCGACGCAGCGCACGGGCTTGCACGCATCGTCGTGGCCGGGGCAGTCCTCGTGGCGAATGCACTCGGGCTGGGGCGGAAGCGGTGCGGGAAGATCGAGGGAGCTCCGCGCGCCGCAGGTCGCCGAGCCGAGCGCGAGCGCGTAGGCCACACCAAGGCGAACGAGGCCGCGGCGTGGAGACGTGATCGTGGCGGAGGAGATCGTGGCGGACGAGATCGTGGCGGAGGAGCGGGTTGGGGAGTTGCTTGCTGAGCGCGGGCTCACAAACATCCCCCGAAACCCTTCACGTCGATGGGCTCGCAGACGAGGCCTGGCGGGCAGCCCGACGCGCCGGCGAGGTTACAGAGCGTGACACACTGGGTGCCCGAGCCGGTGATGACGCAGACGAGACCGGCGCCGCACTCGCCACCGCCGAAGCATGGATCGCCCTGCTGGCCGGGCCCTGCGGGAGTGCAATACGAGCCGTAGATCTCTTGGCCGCACGCCATGTCGGGATATTGCACGTAGATCTGGCAGGCCTCGCCGGGCGCACAGCTTCCGTCGCCTTGCGCGTAGGGGTCGCAGAGGTAGTCCTCGATCGGCGGCGGCGTGTCGGTGCAGCCCGGATCTTCGAAGCCCGACAAGGTGCTCGTCGATGACTGCGGGCCGCTTGCCGGTGCCGCGCCGCCGACGCTTGGATCGGGGTCGATGAACGTGTATTCCCCGCCTTCGCCGCCGTGCGCGGAGCTGGGTGGTGTGACGACGACGTCGCTTGCGCAGGCCGTCACCAGCGCGCCAGCGACGACACTGAAGGGCATGAGCCGAAGTCCCAGGCGAGTCCAATTCATGATGCGCGAACTGTAGTGCCGGGATCGGGTCTGCGCCGGCGTAATTCGAGGCGAGGCTTGCCGCGGCGGTAGGACCTTGCGAAGACGCGGCGCGTGTTGCGAAAGCGCTCGGAGCTGCGATGACGTGTCGTGTTGCGACAGATATCGGAGCCGCGATCCCTTGTCGTGATGCGACAGATATCGGAGCTGCGATCCCTTGCCGTGATGCGACAGATATCGGAGCTGCGATGACCCGGGCGCTCGTCCCCATCGTCGCGCTCTTCGCCTGCGTTGGCTGCGCGTGTGAGAGTCGCGTCCTCGAGCCGACGCCGTCGCACGATCCGTCGGCCTCGAGCCGAAGCGGTGCGACGGCGTCGGCCGCAGAGTCGGCAAGTCCGATGAAGCTGGACTCTCCGCGCTGCGTTCGTCGCGCCGACAGCCGTCCGTTGCGCGCGCCCGCAGCGGTCGGGAGTGATCCCCGCTGCCCCGCCGATCCGAGCGGGAATGCGGCGCTCGCGCGAGCGACGGTGAGCTTCCCGGACACGGGCGATCAGGTCGCGGTCGAGGTGGCAGAGAAGGACGAGCACCGGCGGCGCGGCCTCATGTACCGGACCGTCCTTGGTGAGGATGCGGGCATGCTCTTCGTGTTCGAGCGCGAGCAGCCGCTCAGCTTTTGGATGCGGAACACCTGCCTGCCGCTCGACATGTTGTTTCTCGACAAAGACGGCTACGTCGTTGGCATCGAGGCGGAGGTGCCGACGCTCAACGATGGCAGCTATGGCTTCGACTGCCCGGCGAAATACGTGCTCGAGGTCAATGCCGGCTGGTCACGGCGACATGGCGTCGAGCCTGGCCAGCGCGCCCACATCACGCGGTGAAGCGAGTGCCTCGAACCATGAGAATCGAGGGGTCAATGAACAGCAGTGCCCGGATCCACAGCGTCGCAAATCGAGGGGTAACCCGATGTCCTCGCCAAATCGGGGACGTCGAGTCACCCCTCGATTCGATGGATTCGGTAAACTAGTGCAGCATGCGTTTTTTTGGCGGCTCGTCGCTGCCGCCGCGAATGACGCGCAGCTCGGGTCCGGTGGCGCGGCGGACGCGATCACGCGCGCCGGGTCGCATCGTGTCGATTTCGCGCTGCATGCGCCGCAGCTTGGACCTCAGGAGCAAGCGGCGGAATGGCGAGGCGTCGCACAAGAGCCAGCCGGCGAGCATCGCGCCGAAGGGAGCGACGTGGCCCTCGGGCGAGGGGCTACGCGCGATCAGCAAGAGCACGTGCCAGCCTGCGAGCAGCGCCACCATCACGAGCGGTCGCATCGGGATGACGAAGAACAGGCGCACGACCTGCCCGCGATTCTGAAAGGCCCAAGCGACCGTGGCCGCGTCCGCGAGCACCATGCCTCCGTACCAAGTGTCCGTCGCGATCGAAGGCAAGACGAGCCCGACCAGCATCTGAAGTCCGAACGCCAACACGGCCGCTCCTGCGAAGAAGAGCATCAGCCGCCGTTGGCCCCAGGCATCGTCGAGAGAGCTGCCGAAAAAGAAGAGCATCATGAGGACGACGAGCGCGTGGCTTGGAGTGCTCGGTGAGTGCAAGAGCGCGGCGGTCAAGAGGCGCCACACCTGGCCATCGGCGACTCTTCCGCTGCTGCCCGCGAGCATGTTGAAGAGCTCTACCGCCGCGGGGGCCTGTGCCCAGTTGATGGCAGCAGCGAAGAACACCCAGAGGCAGCCGAGCGCCACCATGAGCCAGAGCAGCGCCTTTTTGGGACGCGGAAAAATGAGCCCCATCGTCTCCTTCATGAGCGGAGCTTAGCCCGCTCGCTCGGTGTTGGCCGCGATGCGCGCGAACAAATGTCCGCGACGCGAGCCTCAGAGGCAGACTGCGTTCACGAGTCGGCCGGGCTCGACGTCGGCGGCGCAGGCGGCGCTGGCTCCGGTGGATTGGCCGTGCTGGTCGTAAATGATCGCGGAAAATGCGCGGATCCCGGGATCGAGCGGGCCCAGCGTGGCGGCTTTGGAGCAAGCGAGCGGGACGGTCGTGAGCGCGCCGAGCTCACCGACAAGATCGTAGAAGTGCGGCTCGGGGCAGCGCCTCTCGTTGTCGTCATCGACGAGCGCGCGCAAATCGAGGCGAACCGTGCCGCTCGCGGAGAGTGGAGCGCACGAGGGCGTGACGGTCTCGCCGGGTTTGGTGACGACGAAGCATTCGGCGCCGACCCACACGTTGCTCGTGTTCGTGGCCGTAGCGTGGAGCGTGTACGAGACCCCGGCCGCGACGGAAACGACGAGCGGCTCGGCGTCGCACGCGAGCGTGATGGAGCCACCGAGTCCGACAGCCGTCGCGTCGTTCGGCTCGGCAGCGAGCACGGCTACAGAGACTGCGCTGGCGATCGAGCACGGCTCGGGCCCCAGCAGCTGCGCGGGCGACAACGAGAGCGACGTGGAGGATGGGTTCGCGTCCGTGAGCGGCTCGCAGAGGCGGATGGACGTGGAGCGCTCGGCGAGTGCGACGGTGGCGGTCGACGCGCCGTTGCCGCAGTGGGTCGTCCAGCGCGGGGCGATGACCTTGCCGTTTGCGTCGAGCATGTGGCGCGAGCCGCTAGAGCTGCCGCCGAAGGGAGCGAGGTCCGCGGCGGGCCGATCGTAGGCATCGATCGCGGCGACGTAGAGCGCACCTGCGACGATGAGCTTCTGCGTGCCGAGACCGACCGAGCACGGAGTGGGCTGGGACGACGGCAGCGTGAAGGGGGTCGTGTCGCCCGCGTCAGTGAACGCGCTCAGCGTCAGCACGTAACTCGCGAGCCCTCCGGGGTTGTCGCTGCACGCGAGCCCGCCGAGAAACGACGCCGGAGCGACGGCGATTTCGGTCGGCGCGGTCGTGCTGATGAACGAACTCGTGTCCGTCGCGCACGCCGACAGAAGCCCACCCATCGCTAAAATTCCGAGGAGGCAGCGCATTTCGACGGCGGACCCTAGTGCATCGCATCGGATGAAGCGATGGCTCAGAAAATACGTGCTGCGAAATGCGTGCTGGGAACTAGGCCTCAGAAAAATCTAGGGGGCCTTCGGAACGTGGACCGTGTGTTCGATGGTCACGATCGCGTTCGCGAGCGGTGCGTGCGCGCGTGCTCCCGGCCACACGACGACGTTGACGAGCGCGCCGTGTCCGGTGATCTCCGCCGCGGCTCCGATGAGCGAATCGACGACGGATACGCGGGGCGACACCTCGGCCGTGTCGGCGACGAAGGCGTCGAGGTCGCGCGCCTTCAGCCATGCGCGGTTGGCGGCGAGGTAAGCGCCCGGTGTGCCGACGTCGCACCAAAGGGACGCCGCCGAGCACGCCGTCACGCGCTCGCCGCGTTGCAGCGCGGGCAAATACAGATCGCCGACGAGGCAGCCCTCTTCGGGCAGGAGCGCGCGCGCATCGGGCGAGAGCAGCTGGGCTCCGACGAACTCGGATCCGGCGAGCTCGACACCGAAGCTGTGGCCGCGCAGTCGCACGACGGCACCGTTGACGCCGATGCCAACCGTGCCTTCACCGACCGCTAAAAGCGGGCCCACTGCCAAGGTCGCGAGGGAATCGTCGCGGGCGTGGGCCTCGCGCAGCGTGGTGATCGCAAGCTCGGCGAGGATGTCCCCGTTGACCACGACGATGGACCCCTCGCCCAACAGGGCGGCCGCGTTGCGAACGCCACCGGCGGTCCCGAGGATGCGCGTCTCGTGCGCGATCGCGAAACGCAGCTCGTCCGTCGCGGCCGGGTTCGGGGCGCCTCGAAGCTCAGCGACTGCGCCTTGCAGCTTCGATGCGAGATGGTGGGCGTTGACGACGATGCGAGCCGCGCCAGCCGCGATGAGCGCGCCCGTGATGTGCGCGAGCAGGCTGCGATCGCCGACGGGCACGAGCGGCTTCGGTAGCTCGTCGGTGAGCGGCCGCAGGCGCGTGCCGTAACCTGCCGCCAGCACCATTGCCGTGAAGCTCATGGCGGCGCCGTCACCGTTCGCGTCGAAGTGGCCGATGGCTCGAGCGCGCGGGCCTCTTCGTGGTCGAGCGCGCGGGCCTCTTCGTGGTCGAGCACCCGAGGACGATAGGCGAAAACTCCACTCATCGGGCGGCGCGTGGTAGGCCCGCGTGGTGAGCGCAAACCCAACGATAAGCCGAGCGTGCGTCGTGCTGCTATCTGCCGCGGCGGTCACGCTCGCGACGCAATGCGACAACGGCGCGGTGGGTGTGGACGCCTGCCGCCGCATCGAGGAGCAGAAATGCGAGGCGTTGGTCGGCTGCCCCTTCGTCGCGATCAAGGACGAGGGCGACGTCGCCGCTTGCAAGCTCGCCTATCGCGACCAGTGCTTGTTCGGCATCGCCGACGCGCAGTCCCCCGATGACGTCGCGCTCGAGGCCTGCCTCGCTGCCATCCGCGGCGCGAGCACCTGCAAGCTCGAGTTCATCTCCGACTGTGACGGAGCTCCCCCGCTCTTCACCGGAAGCGATCCGGCCAAGACGACCGGCTGCGACGCGACCTACGCGCCCGAGCGGCTCGAGGCCTGCGCCTTTTTGCGGCCGCCGGATGGAACGGGCGGAGCGGGTGGAGCCGCGGGCGCGGGCGGCTCCTGACGCGCAGGGCGAGCAAGGGCGGCGCGTTGGCTATGCGGATAGCGCGTCGGCTATGCGGATAGCGTGCGTGATGCGGATAGCGCGTTGGCTATGCGGATAGCGCGTTGGCTATGCGGATAGCGTATGCGGATAGCGCGTTGGTTATGCGGATAGCGCGTTGGCTATGCGGATAGCGTATGCGGATAGCGCGTCGCTAATAGGGGAAGTAGCTCTCGACGGTGAGGGCCGGGCTCCCGTCCACGCGGCTTCCGCCCAGGATGGCGAGGGTGCCGAGCGGAGTTGCGACGACGCTGGCTCCAGAGCGCGGCTCTCGGAGGAAGAGCTCGCGCGGCA
>SHZB01000124.1 GCA_009692485.1 Myxococcales bacterium | reverse complement strand
GCAATGCTTCAGACGCGCTGCAGCTACGGGATCGCGCTCGACATGAACGCCGGTCACAGCGGGCTCGAGTTCTACCGAGTCGCACCCGGCGATGAGCTTCCGGAGCTCGGACGCCCGATGGACCCGGATGCAGAGCGCGAGGGCGACATTCACGAAATGGCGGGCTGGAAATTCCGCGCGCGGCGCTTCATTCGCGGAATGGGGCTCATGAATTTTCCGCGCTATATCCGGCGCGAGGGCCGGGATTTTTTCTACCTCACGCTTCGCTGCGCGCTGCCGGGCAATGCCATCGCAGTTGCGAAGGGGAGCGGCGGATGGCGTGAAGGCGATGGCGAGTGGAAGGTCAAGGGGCTGCCTCAGCACGGCTTCCCGTATGCCGTCGCGCTCACCGAGTTTGCCCTCGGCTCGGGTCGTCGCGTGCGGGCGCTGCGGGTCGATCCGCGCATGCTCACTCTTCGCGCGGAGGGACCGCCGGGCCTACGGGCGGAGGCACTGGCGCAGGGAGCAGCGGGCGATGCGAAGCGCACCGTGCTGGCGCTGAGCGTGGCCGGAGAGCGCGGAACGGGACCGTCGGTGTGGTTCTCGCCGGGGGCTTTCGTCGTCGGTGTCGACGCTCCGCTCGCGGGTGCAGCGCGGCTCGCCAGCGGCACGGCCGGCGGCAGCGGTCTCGCTGCGTGCGGCGTCGAGGATGAGAGCGGAATGCTCCTGTACGTGGAGGTCGCGGACCGCTCCCTTGGCGCGGTGAGCGCGGCAGATTTCGAGCCGCTGTTTCGGTCCTCTGGTGTCGGCTCGTCGGTCATGCTCGCCGAGCCGCTCCGAGTCGCGCTGGGCGGCGACACCAGCATGGCGATGCAAGCGCTTCGGCTCGCGGAGTCGGACGCGCCGCTCGTGTTTGCGCGGCAGGCGGGGCCGGGCGGCGGGCGCATGTTCGAGGACACCGCGGTCGTGCCTTTCGACACCTGGTATCCGTTGCAATCGCGCCGCATCCGATACTTCAAGAAGCCGAAGAAAGACGAGCCGTAATCCCCCGGATTCTCGCTATTGCGCTATTCTTCACGCCGCGTTGCAGTTATCGTCGGCGGCCGCCTAAGAGGCCTCGAGCAGCAGAAGCGAAACACGCCGCAGCGGACCCCCACGGCGACCCAACTGTGACCCCCACTGTGACTCCCAAAGGGACCCCCACTGTGAGCCCCACGGCGACCCAACTGTGACCCCCACTGTGAGCCCCACGGCGACCCTACTGTGACCCCCACGGCGAGCCGCTCAGCCGTCGTTCTAGGAGTTTGTACCAGCCATGTCCGACGATCAGGGAAGTGACCTCGATGTCTTCGAGGGCCTGACCAACAAGAAGAAGACCGTCGCGCCGCCGTCCTCGGTGGGCGCAGCGCCAAACTCGCTGCCAGCGCCGTCCCTGCCGCCCGGCACGCTCCGTGGCGGGCTGAATATTCCAGGTGGCATGCCGCCCATGCGCCAGCCGCCGCCCAGCAAGCGGCAGCCGGAGGGCGATGAAGGCGGAGCGACGCCGCGGGTCTCGCTGCCCGTGCCTTCGATGCCCGCCGCCTCGCTGCCGAAGCCTCAGTTGCCGCCGCGTGCGTCCGGGAGCGAACCGCCAGCAGGCATGTTCGATGTCGCAGGGCCCGGCGGTTCAGGGCCCGGCGGTTCAAGGCCCGGCGGTTCAGGGCCCGGCGGTTCAAGTCAGGGCGGTTCAGGGCCCGGCGGTTCAAGTCAGGGAGCGCGCCCGCCGCAAGACTCGGATGAGGGCACACTCGCGCTCGAGCATGGCCTCGTGCCGCGCGCCCCGGTGGCTGCGGTGGCGGTGGGTCCGGGTGCGGATGCTACGGCTGGGTCGGATTCGGCTGGGTTGCATCAGGCTGGCGACGGCGCCGTTTCGATGTCGGCGCTTGAGTACACCACCGACGCGCCGGAGCTGTCCGCCGAACCGAGCGGGGATCTCGACTGGGACGACCACGAGGAGTCGACCTCGGTGTTCGGCAAGGAAACGGCTGAAGATCTCTTCGCGGGTCTCGGCGGCATGCCGGCTTACGGCGGCGCCGACGACACGGCCAAACGCACGGTCGGCAAGGCAGCGGCGCTACTCGCAGGCTCTGGCAAGAACGCCTCGGTCGCTCCTCCTGCCGTGGCGCACGGTTACCCCGCTGCACCCGCACCGACGGCTGGTTGGCAGCAGCCGCAAGCACCGGCGGGGGCCTACGCTGCCGGCCCGTCGTACGACACTCTGGCATCGCACCCGAGGAGCGTGGGCCCGGCGTCGCTCCCGAAAATCCCGGGTCCCGCGCCGATCCCGCGCGATCTTTCGCCGGGTGCGGGCTACGGCGTTCCGTCCGCGGCGGCACCGGCGTTGCCGCAGATATCGTTCGCCCCGATGGCGGCGCCGAGCGGGTCGCGACGCGCGATCGGGATCCTCGCGGCCGTGTTGGCGCTGGTCCTGGGTGTCGGGGGATTTCTGTTCCTTCGCGCGACATCGAAGGGCATGGTCACCATTCGCGTCGTGCACGGCGGCAACCCCGTCGCGAAGGCCGACATCTTCGTCGATGGCCAGAAGAAGTGTGAATTCACGCCCTGTCGCGTGGAGCTCGACCCTGGCGAGCGCGAGGTGCGGGTCGCGGCGGCGCTGCTCGGAGGGCAATCGATGCTCACGGTCAAGGGCGGCGTCGACAGCGACGTCGTCATCGATCTCGGCGTGAGTTCCGACGTCGCCCCGCCGCCAGAGCCGCCCGTGAAATTGTTGGCGACGCTGATCGTGAAGACGAAGCTGACGGGCAGCGTCAAGGTGTTCATCAACGGCGTCGACAAGGGCAGCCTTCCGCTCGAGCTGAAGGACCTTCCGCCGGGTGAAACCAAGCTGCGCTTCGAGGCTCCGGGCGGCACCTTCGGCCCGCTCGAGAAGACCGTGCAGCTCGAGGCTGGCAAGACCTTCTCGCTCGAGGATGTGAAGCTGCCGTTCCAGCAGGTGGAGGTCACGTTTGAGCTCGCGTCGCGTGGCGCGACCGTGAAGCTCGCGCAGCAGGGTGGAGCGACCGAGGGGCTGGTGTTCCTCGGAGACAAGCTCTCCCGCAAGCTCGACACGACGAAGACCTTCAGCATTTTGGCGACGCTGAAAGATCACAAAGACCTGGAAATTCCGGTCAAATTCGACGCCGACGCCGCTAAACAGACGGTGCGCATCGAGCTCGTCAAGGCGGACCTTGCGGTGGCGTCCGCCGTGCCGACGGGCACGAGCACCGGAGTCGCAACGGTCGCGCCGCCACCGCCACCGCCACCGCCACCGCCACCGCCGACGCCGGAAGCCGGTGGCTTCGGGTTCATCAACGCCAACTCGCTCCCGCCGTCGAGCGTACTCATCGATGGCAAACCGCAAGGCTCGACGCCGGTGTCCGGTGTGAAAGTCTCCGCGGGCTCGCACACGGTCGTCTTCAAGCACAAAGACTACGGCGTGCAGACACGCTCCGCGACCGTGGCCAGCGGCAAGACCGCTACGGTCGCGGTGAAGTTCGATACCAAGAAGACTTCGTCCTCCTCGTCCTCCTCCTCGTCCTCCTCCTCGTCCTCCTCCTCGGGCGACGACGACAAGAAGAAGAAAAAGAAGAAAAAGAAAACGTCCGACGACTAGCCCTGTGCGCCCGCGGTCGATCGCCTCAGTGGCGGCTGCGGTCGAGCACGCTCAGCGGATGCGCGCGTGTCATTTGTCGAATCACGCGCGAGCGCACGGGCGAAAGCCTGCGGTGCCCGTAGCCGGCCTATTCGAGCTTCTCGGGGACGTTTTTCTTGGCGTCGAACTTGAGCTCGAGATCGAGCGCGTTGTCGCCCGCGCGGACCTCGAAGCTCTTGGTCGTGCTCAAGAGGTTTGCCGACGGGAGCATCGCGCTGACATCTACTTTGCCGGTGGGGACGCCTTCGATTCGATACTTGCCATCGAGCGCCGTGACGGCCGTCGTGCCGTAGTGAAAGTGAAACACGTGCGCGACCATGAAGCCTCGAGCCATATCGTCGCGTAGCCAATAGCGACCGTAGCCGCGGGAGTAGATCTTCACGGGATCTCCGCCCGGAATGGCGACGATGGTGGCGGGCATGCGCGCGCCGTCGAGCCGCGGCAGGTAGCTCGTGAGCGGGTCGAGGTTCTTCACCTCGAGGTGCTGGCCGTCGGTCATCGCGATCGTGCGCGTCGAGAAAGCGCAGCGCGTGATGGTGACCGCGATGGCCGCGGCCTTCGGCGGGACGAAGCCTTTGTAGCCCGTGACCGCGACGAGGGCGTCGGCGAGCGCGTGGTCTTGTCCAACACGAAAGAGCTTGCCGTAGGTTGCTGCTGCGTCGCCCGCGCACTCTTTCGCGTACGCGTGTTTCACGTTGGGAGCTGCGTCGCCCCGGATGCGAATCGTACCGGTGAGGACGCCGGTTGGTCCTTGGTAAGGCTCGGGCTTCGTGGCGCTCGCCGTCGCTGTCGGCGCGGCGTTCTTCGCTGAATCGCCGGAATTCGCGGCGTTTTTCGCTGTGTCGCCGGAATTCGCGGCGCTCGGCGTAGTGCCTGCGGCGACGCCACTCGGGACTGCGCTGCCCAGGCCGGAGTCGCCCGTGCGCTGGTTTGCGTTGCTTGCGGAGTTGCCGTCGCAAGCGCTCGAGCTCGCGGAGATGAATCCGCAAAGGACGAGGGCGCGCACGCCGGTGGGCCGGGAGGCTCGAAGTGCGGGCGCGCTCATCGGTTGGCCATGGCCGCATCGAGCGCGACGTGGAGAGAGGTCGCGGGCCACAAGCCGAGCAGCAGCACGAGGACCGCGCTGAGCACGAGCGCGCTGGTCACGTAGCCCGAGCGCATCGGCACCGCGACGACCGCGCCGGGGGCGGGCTCGCGCATGTACATGAAGACCATCACGCGCAGGTAGTAATACGCGGCGATCACGCTGTTGAGTAGCAGCAGCACCGTGAGCGTGTTGAGGCCGGCGCCGAGCCCCGCGCGCACGATGTAGAGCTTGCCGAAGAAGCCGGCGGTAGGGGGCGCGCCCGCGAGCGAGAAGAGAAACAGCGTGAACGCGAGCGCGAGCGCGGGGTGTCGCTTCGCGAGTCCGGCGAGATCTTCGTAGCTCACCGCCTCTTTGCCGCGGCTGCCGCAAAGGACGAGGGCGGCGAACGCGCCGGCTGTCGTCACGGTGTACGCGAGCAGGTAAAAGAGCACGCTGGCTTGCGCGTCGTTGCCGGGCTCGATCATCGCGACCACGCCGACGAGAATGTAGCCCGCGTGCGCGATGCTTGAATACGCGAGCATGCGCTTGACCGACTCTTGGCGGCCCGCGATGAGATTGGCCACGGTCATCGTGAGTGCGGCGAGGAGCGCGAGGACCGGCGGCCAACCCGTCGCCCAAGACATGCTCTCGGCGTCGCCGAAGACTCCGATCAGCACGCGCAGTACGAGCGCGAACGCGGCGCTCTTCACGGCCACGGCCATGAAGCTCGTCGCGGGGGTGGGCGCACCTTCGTAGGCGTCCGGCGTCCACATGTGGAAGGGCACGGCGCTGATCTTGAAAGCGAGGCCGGCGAGGATGAGCACCATCGCGACCAGCACGAGTCCGAGATCGGCACCGGCCGTGGTCTTCAGCGCGACCGCGATCCCCGCGAGATCGGTCTTGCCGGTCACGCCATAGAGGAGCGCGCCGCCGTAGAGCAAGAGCGCCGCGGCGAAGGAGCCGAGCAGAAAGTATTTGATCGCGCCCTCGGTCGAGCGCAGCGAGCCGCGGCGAAATCCGACCATCGCGTACACGCCGAGCGACATGGTCTCGAGGCCGATGAAGAGCGAGAGCAGATCTCCTGACGCTGCGAGCACCATCGCGCCCACGGTCGAGAAGGTGAGCAGCGGATAGAACTCGCCGCGATCGAGTTTGTGCTCGGGCAAGTAGCCGCCGGCCATGAGCGCAGTGAGGGCGGCGCCGAGGCAGAGCAGCCCCTCGAAAAACAGCGTGAAGCGATCGACGACGAGGAAAGGAAGGGCGGCCTTCGCGCCGGCGAGGTTCTCGGGTCCAACGAGCCAGAGCGAGAGCGCGACGACGGCGCCGGTCGCCATCGTGACGAAGGTCCCGAGCGCAAGATCGCTGGAGGGCCCGCTCTCGTGGTTGCCTTCACGGGCGGGCCGGCGGCTCAGCACCTCGGTCAACATGAGCCCGAGGCCGCCGAAGGCGACGACCAGAATCGGCGCGAGCGCCACGAACACGGAGTCGGTCATCGGTGGGCTCCGTCGTTGCCGCGGGCGGCGTCACTCGGGCGAGCGGGGTCACTCGGGCGAGCGGGGTCACTCGGGCGGGCGGGGTCACTCGGGCGAGCGGGGTCTTGCAGGCGCACGGGTTGCGCGAGGTCTTGGGGGCGAATGAGATCTTGGGGGCGAGCGGGGCGAGCCGGATCTTGGGGGCGCGCGGCGCGTACGGCGGCGGCGGCGGCGAGGGCTGGGTCGTCTGCGCGAGCGCTCAGTCCGGCTGGCAGAACTCCGGCGGCTGGGGCGCGGGCGGCGAGCGTGGGGCTCTCGGAGGTGGCCTTCGCGTTGTGGTCGGGCGCGCCGGTCATGAAGGCTTCGCTGAAGAAGGATTTGGGCAAGAGGCGTGCGGCCGTCGGGTGCTCGGGCGAGTCGGTGAAAGACTTCACGTATTGCGCCGCGAATGCACTTACGGCCGGGGTGATGCGGTTGAGCACGAGGTTGGGGAACAGGCCGAGGACGAAGATCACGACGACGAGCGGCGCGAGCGCGACGGACTCCCGCACGGTGATGTCTTTGAGGCCTTTGTTCTTCGGATTCGTGAGCGGGCCGAAGAAGATCTTCTGCACGACGCCGAGCATGTAGACCGCCGAGAGGATGACGCCGAACGCGGCGGCGATGGCCTCGAGCGGACCGAACTGATTGAGGCGTCGCGACACGAAGGTGCCAACGATGATCATGAACTCACCGACGAAGCCGTTCGTGCCCGGTACTCCGATCGACGCGAGCGTCACGATGACGAAGAGCGTGGCGTAGACGGGCATGACCTTCGCGAGGCCGCCAAACTCGCTCACCTCGCGCGTGTGGCGGCGATCGTAGAGGACGCCGACCAGGAGAAAGAGCGCGCCGGTCGCGATGCCGTGGTTGATCATCTGAAGGATGGAGCCTTCGATGCCGCTGGGCGTGGCGCCGAAGAGCCCGAGCATGACGAAGCCGAGGTGGGCCACGGAAGAGTAGGCGACGAGTCGCTTGACATCGTCTTGCTTCCATGCACAGAGCGCCCCGTAGAGGATGCCGCCCATGATCGCGAAGGCGCCCAGGTTGCCGGCGAGCAGGGCCGAGCGATAGGGGAAGAGGCCCATCGAGAAGCGCAGGTAGGCGTAGGTGCCGAGCTTCAACATCACCGCCGCGAGGATCACCGAGCCGCCGGTCGGCGCCTGCACGTGGGCGTCTGGCAGCCAGGTGTGGAACGGCCACATCGGCACCTTGATGAAGAACGCGAGCGAGAAGGCGAACCAGCAGAGAAACTGCGCCGTCATCGCCACGGGCGCTTGCTGATCCGGGAGGACGACCCGGCTCAAGGCGAGGTAGTCGAAGGACCACTGGCCGGTGAGCGCGTGGTAGGTCCACACGAGGTAGACCATCGCGGCCAGCATCAAGACCGAGCCGGTCATCGTGAAGAGGAAAAACTTCACGCTCGCCTTGATCTTTTCGGCGCCGCCCCAGATGCCGATCATCAAGAACATCGGCACCAGCATCAGCTCCCAGAACACGTAGAACACGAAGAGATCGAGCGCGACGAAGGCGCCGATCATCGTGCCTTGCAGAATCAAGAACGCGGCAGCGAGCTCTTTTTGGCGCGTGCGGATCGAGCCGAAGGAGGCGTAGGCGGCGATCGGCGTCGTGAACGTGGTGAGGATGACGAGCCAGACGCTGATGCCATCGACGGCGACGTGCCAGCGGATCCCGGCGGCTTCGATCCAAGGCGCGATGAACTGGAAGTGCCAGCCGGCGGTCATCGGCACCGAGAGCAAGGCGAGCGACGCGATGAAGCACACCGCGAAGACGGCGTAGGTCGCGCCACGCACGAGCCTCGCGAGCGAGGTCGGCACGAGCAGGAGCGCGAGCCCAGAGGCGATGGGCAGGCCGATGAGCAAATTGAGGAGGTGCGGCCACTCTGGGGGCAGGGCGGCGTCTCTCGCTGGGAGTGGAGCGGGCCACAGCCAGCCGATGGCGACGATGAGCGCTGCGGTCGAGGTGGCGAGCGCGAGGCGATGCTTCGGATGCGCCTTGCGCGGAAGCATCGCGGCGATCGCAGCGGCGATGAGCGCGGGCACGAGCATGCCGATGGCGCTGAGGTCGTTCATGGTGCGGCTCCTCGGTCGAGCGCGGCGCTCTTCTTCGGCGTGGGCGCGGGCGCGTCGGGTGCGGAGCCTACGGGTTTGCAGCAGCCACGACGCAGCTCGCGGCATTGCGTGAACGTGGTCTCGGCGACGTTGCCGAAGAGGTTCTTGACCTCGAGCCGCACGCTCTTGGTTTCGCACGCGGCGAGCTTGAGCGAGTAGCTGCGTTGAGTGCCGAATGCGCTAGCGCGAGCGGCTGCGGCAGCAGCAGCGTCAGAGGGTGGGGCTGCGGCAGCAGCAGCGTCAGCGGCGGGTCGAGGAGGCTCTGCCGCGTCGCTGGGAAGGGGCAGAGCCGGCTCTGCCGCGTCGCTAAATCGAGCGAGACGAGGCTCTGCCGCGTCGCTAAATCGATAGGTGTAGCCGCGACCGGGTGCTGCCTCGAACACGGCCTCGCCGGTGGTGCGAAGCTTGGTGGTGTCGACCGTTGCGGCGGCGTGGGGCGTGAGCAGGAACCATCCGACGCTCGCGGTTCCGAGCACCATCGCCGCGGCGTAGACCTGTACGCGCCCGGTCTGGAACAGCCGCAGCAGCGCGCCGGCCACCTGAATGACGACGCCGGTAAATCGGGCGCTTACGCCGTCGATGAGCCACTTGTCCATCGAAGCGGCGGTCTCGCCGAGCGAGTCGCAGAAACCGATGACGGTGGCGCGGTAGAGCTCGTCGATGCGCCATTTGTCGTAGACGAGGCGGTGCAAGCGCGGCATCAGACCGACGAACGCGGCGGCCGGGGCTCCGTTCTTGAGAACGTAGACGTAGTACGCGGCGCCCGTTCCGAGCGCGAAGGCTGCGGCACCGACGCCGAGCAGCGGCCACACGAGGGCGTTCGAGCCCGCGACGATGTGCGCCTGCGCCGTCGCGAAAACCGGCTGCCAGAAATGCTCGAGCGGCGCGATGTGGAGCGGCTCGGCGTAGAGCAATCCGCTGACGAGCGCGAGGAACGCGAGCACGACCAGCGGGAGCGTCATCTGCCAAGGCGATTCATGCGGCGCCGGACCTACGAGGGGCTTGGCGGGCGCGTGCGCTGCGTGGTCGTGCGTGTGCGCGGGTTCGGTATGCGCTGCGTCGGTGCTTGCTGCGTGGTCGTGCGCTGCGGCGGTGTGCGCGTGGTCGTGCGTTGCGGCGGTGTGCGCGTGGTCGTGCGTTGCGTCGGTGCTTGCTGCGTGGGCGTGCGCTGCGTCGGTGGCGATGCGCCAGCCACGGAATTCGCCGGAAAACGTGAGGAAATAGGACCGGAACATGTAGAACGCGGTGCCGAGCGCGGTGGCGAGTCCGAGCGCGTAGATGACTGTGCCGAACCACGCGGGCGCGACCCACTGCGGCGGTCCGCCTTGCACTCGGTTTGTGAGGGCCTTGAAGAGCACCTCGTCCTTCGACCAGAAACCGCTGAGCGGCGGGCAGCCGGCGATCGCGAGGCAGGAGATCAAATAGGTCGCGTGCGTGATCGGGAGATGCTTCTTGAGCCCACCCATGTTGCGCATGTCCTGAGAGCCGGACTCATCGTGGATGCGCGCGTGCATCGCGTGGATGACGGAGCCTGCGCAAAGAAAGAGGCAGCCCTTGAAGAACGCGTGCGTGATGACGTGGAAGAAGCCCGCGGCGAAGGCGCCCGTGCCGACGCCGATGAACATGTAGCCGAGCTGGCTCACGGTCGAATAGGCGAGCACCTTCTTCAAATCGTTCTGCGCGAATGCGATGCTCGCTGCGAACAGGGCGGTGAGCGCGCCGGTGAGCGCGACGAGCGCCATCGCCGCGGGTGAGAGCGCGAAGATGAACGACGTGCGTGCGATGAGGTAGACGCCCGCGGTCACCATTGTGGCGGCGTGGATGAGGGCCGAGACCGGCGTAGGGCCGGCCATGGCATCGGGGAGCCACACGAAGAGCGGGAGCTGCGCGCTCTTGCCGATGCAGCCGACGAAGAGCGCGATCGCCACCAGGGTCGCGATGTTTGCGCGGATGGGGACGGCGATGCCGAGCGGCTGGCAGATGAAGCTCGTCGCGCTCTCGAGCCAGGGCGGCATGCCGGAGAGGGGCCACAGCGTGCGCGTCTGCAAGAGTCCTTGCGCGCCGGTCTCGAGCTCGCTGAAGCGCAGCGTGCCCGCGTAGTAGACGAGCATCGCCATCGCGACGAGCAGGCCGAAGTCGCCGATGCGGTTGGTGATGAAGGCCTTCTTGCCGGCGGCGGCTTTCGTCTCGTCGGTGAACCAGAAGCCGATGAGCAGGTAGCTGCACAGGCCGACGCCCTCCCAGCCGACGAACAACACCGCGAGGTTGTCGCCGAGGATCAGGACGAGCATCGAGAACACGAACAGGTTCAAATACGAGAAATACCGGTAAAAACCGGGGTCGTCCTTCATGTACGCGGACGAGTACAGGTGGATGAGGAAGCCGACGCAGGTCACGACCAGCATCATCACCGCGCTCAGTGGATCGACGCTGAAGGCGACGTCGATCGGCACCTTGGCGAGCTGCCCGTCGATGGAGAACCAACGCCACACGTTCCACACGAAACGCACTGCCGGTGCGGCGCTTGCCGGGGAGGCTCCCGCCGCGCCGCCGTGAGCGAGACCACCAGCCGCGTGAGCGCCAGCAGCGGATGCGACGATCACGAAGGTGACGACGCTCGCCAAGAACGCGCCGCCGACGGCGGAGAGTGCCATCAGGCGAACGCCCTCTTTGCCGAGTCGCTTGCCGAAGGCGCCGCACACGAAGGCCCCGACGAGCGGAAACAAGAGGACGATGGCGAGGAGCGAGAAGTCGTCCGCGGGGAATTGTTGTCGCAGCTGTTCCATGGCCTGATCGAGGGAGCTGGTCGAGTGAGCTGGTCTAGCGAGTCGGCGGAGGGAGCTGGTCTAGCGAGCTGGTCTAGCGAGTCGGCGGAGGGAGCTGGTCTAGCGAGTCAGTGGTCTTGCTGGCGGAGCGCGCAGTCGATCAGTGCTTGAGCAACGTGGCTTCATCCGCGCGGACCGAGCCTCGCAAACGGAAGAAGGCGAGCACGAGCGCGAGCCCGACGGCGGCTTCGGCAGCAGCGATCGCGATGATGAAGAAAGTGAAGATGTGGCCTGCGTGGTTGGCTGGACGGATGCGGTTGAACGCGACCAAGGTCAGGTTCACGCCGTTGAGCATGAGCTCGATGCTCATGAGCATGACGAGCAGGTTGCGGCGAATGAGAAAGCCGACGGCGCCGGTGGCGAAGAGCAGGGCGGCGAGCGCGAGAAAGTAGTGGAGAGGGAGCTGGGTCAATGGCCGTCCCCTGGCTTGGCTGCGTTGGCTGCGTTGGCTGCGGACGCGGCGCTGATGGGCTCGCCGGTTGGTGGCTTGGCTGCGGTCGCGGCGCTGGAGGGCTCGCCGGTTGGTGGCTTGGCTGCGTTGGCTGCGGTCGCGGCGCTGGAGGGCTCGCCGGTTGGTGCCTTGACATTGATGGCGGATTGTGCATCGGACGGATCCGAATCGGCCAAATGCGGGTCCGCCAAATGCGGGTTGACTGGGGCATTGGGGCGAGTGGGGTCGGCCTGCTTGCCGCGCGCGACCGCCATCGCGCCGACCACCGCGACGAGCAAGAGGGCGCCGGTCAGCTCGAAGGGGATCACGTAGGTCGTGAAGAGCTCGCGGCCGACGGCCTCGATGCCGCCGAAGCCGTCGGGCAACTTGACGAGCTTGGTCGAGGTGAGCCGCTCGCTCGCGAGTTGCCGCATGAGCACGCCCGCGCCGAGCGCTCCGACGCCGAACACCGTCGCCCCGACGTAACGCGGGATGGCGGAGGCCTTGTCAGTGCCCGAGACTGCGGCAGGTCCGAGGAGCATCACAACGAAGATGAACAGCACGACCACCGCGCCCGCGTAAACGATGAGCTGAACCGTCGCGAGCAGCTCCGCGCCGAGGAGGAGGTAGCAGCCGCAGATGCCGAGGATCGTCACGAGCAGGCCCATCGCGCTGCGGATCGGGCGCCGCGAGCCGATGGTCGCGACGGCGCCGCCGACGGTGAGCAGCGCCGAGAGCGCGAAGAAAAGAGCCTCGAACGACTTCACCGGGAGGCCCCCGCCGTGGAGCGGAGTCCGGCGCGATGTGCGGCCCCCGCCGTGGAGCGGAGTCCGGCGCGACGTGCGGCACCGCCGGTGGAGCGGAGTCCGGCGCGACGTGTGGCCCCGCCGGTGGAGCGGAGTCCGGCGCGACGTGCGGCCCCGCCGGTGGAGCGGAGTCCGGCGCGACGTGCGGCACCGCCGAGCCAGCCACGGGAAAGGCAGCTGACCGATTTCACGAGGTG
>SHZB01000123.1 GCA_009692485.1 Myxococcales bacterium | reverse complement strand
GTTCGCGCGGCTGCGCGGGATGTACGCCTTCGCGCTTTGGGATGCGAAGCGACAGGCGATGCTGTGCGCGCGCGATCCGTATGGGATCAAGCCCTTCTATTTTGCCGACGACGGAAGGACCCTGCGCTTCGCCTCGCAGGTGAAGGCTTTGCTCGCGGGCGGTTCCGTATCGCGCACGCGTGACCAGGCCGGAGTCGCGGGCTTCTACCTGTTCGGGAGCGTGCCCGAGCCGCTGACCCGATACCGCGCGATCTCCGCGTTGCGCGCCGGGACCTACCGGTGGTTCGATGCGCGGGGCGCCGGCCCCGAGGTCGAGCACTACAGCATCGCGCGCGTGTTCAGCGACGCCCGCGAGCGCCACAAGGACGCGCCCACCGACCCGCGTGAGGTCGCCGCGCACTTTCGAGCCGCGGTCGTCGACTCGATCGATCGGCACCTCGTCGGCGACGTTCCAGTCGGCGCGTTTCTATCGTCCGGCGTCGACTCGTGCTCCCTCGTCGCGCTGATGAGCGAGCGTGGCAACACGGCAGTGACGACGGTGACGCTCGCCTTCGACGCCCTCGTTGGCAGCTCCGCGGACGAGGCGCCATGGGCCGAGGCGATGGCCGCGCGCTACGGCACTCGCCACGTGACGCGCGTGCTCGGAAACGCGGATCTCGCCGCTGCGCGCGACGCCATCTTCACGGCGATGGACCAGCCGAGCATCGACGGAATCAATTCCTATCTCGTGAGCCGCGTGGCGCGCGACGAGGGGCTGAAGGTGGCCGTGAGCGGCATTGGTGGCGACGAGCTGTTCGGCACCTACCCGTCCTTTCGAGACGTGCCGCGCATCGTGTCCGCGTTCGGGGCGCTCGCCCGTTCACCGCTCACGCGTCGTCTCTGGCGGCCCAAATCCGTCGCCGCGGCGCTCGGCAAGACGCGGCTCTCGCCGAAGGCCGCGGGTCTGCCCGTCTTCGGTGGCAGCTTCGCGGGGGCGTATTTCCTGCGGCGCGGACTCTTCATGCCTTGGGAGCTGCCGGCCATCATGGGCGAGGCCGCCGCCGAAGAGGGGCTCTCCCGGCTCGATCCGATCTCCTATGCGGCCGCCACGCTCGAGCCCGAGCCGGACGGTGACTACGCCAAAGTGGCAGTCCTCGAGAGCAGCCTTTACCTCCGCAATCAGCTCTTGCGTGACGCGGACTGGGCCAGCATGGCGCACGGCCTCGAGCTGCGCGTTCCGCTCGTGGACTCAGCCTTGCTCGAGGCGCTCGCCCCACTCTTCGTGCTCGGTCATGAAGCTCCCAATGGCATTTACGCCGAGAGCCGGTATATCCGTCGTGACCGCTTCCCGCGCGCGCGCGTCAATGGCAAAGAGCTGCTCGGAACAAGTCCGCTATTGCCTTTGCCGGCTGGCCTGATCGCCCGCAAAAAGACGGGGTTTTTCGTGCCCGTCGCCAGTTGGCTCGAAGGGTCTGCGAGTGGCCTCGATGGCTATAAACGCATACCGCTACTTGCCAATCGCCATTGCCAGTGGGCACGCCGCCTCGCCTACGCGCTCGAACACGACGGAGCGGCATGATGCCAATACTCGCGGTCGTGCCTTCGCGTTGCCGGTGGTCGTGGAGTGGAGCGGCATAATGCGAATTCTCGCGGTCGTGTTTCGGCGTTGCCGAATGTCGTTGGCTGGAGCTGCATGATGCGCATTCTCGCGGTCGTGCCGGCGTATTTCCCGTCGCAAGTTTACGGCGGGCCGCTCGTATCGACGCACGCGCTGATGACGGCTCTCGTGCGCCGCGGCCACGATGTACTCGTCCTCACGACGAACGCAGACGGTCCCGGCAGGCGCCTCGACGTGTCGACCGCTGCAGAGGTGACCGTGCCGGGAGGCGTGCGGGTGCGTTACGCGCGTTGCTACGGCCGGCGCGTCGTGTCGCCGACGCTGCTCGGGCACCTGCCAGCGGCAGTCGCGTGGGCTGACCTCGTCCACCTCACCGCCGCCTACGACTTCACGGTGTTGCCCGCGCTCGCGCTCGCCAAGCTCTACGACAAGCCCGTGGTCTGGTCGCCGCGTGGCGGGTTGATGCGCTGGCGCGACGCCGCACATCGTGTACCGAAGGCGCTGTACGAGCGTGCGTGCCGGGCGGCCGCGCCGAATCGCTGCTTTTTGCACGTGACCTCGGAGGACGAAGCCGCCGAGAGCCGCGCGCGCATGCGGCAAATGCCCCTCGAGATCGTGCCGAACGGCGTCGAGCTACCGCCGCTCGATGACGCGCCCGCTCGCGAGCCCGGCGCGGAGCTGCGACTCTTGTTTATCGGGCGGCTGCACCCGATCAAGGGACTCGAGAACTTGCTCGAAGCAATGGCGCTCTTACGGCGCGAGGGCGATGTTCCGGTCACGCTCGCGGTCGCGGGCCGCGGGGAGCCAAGCTATGAAGCGGCCCTCCGCGCGCGGGTCGCTGAGCTTGAGATCAGCGGAGCGGTCCGATGGCTCGGGCAGGTGCATGGTGACGAGAAACGCCGTGTTTTCCAGGCCTGCGACGTCGTCGTGGTGCCGTCTTTCGCGGAAAATTTCGGCATGGTCGTGGTCGAGGCGCTGGCGCACGCGCGGCCGGTCATCGCCTCGCGCGGGACTCCGTGGTCCGCGCTCGAACGCGAAGGCGCGGGCCTCTGGAGCGAGCACGCGCCCGGATCGCTCGCGGCGGCGATCCGCACGATGGCGCGCTCCGAGCACGCCGAGCAAGGCCTACGGGGTCGCGCGTGGATGGAGCGCGACTTCGGCTGGGACGGCATCGCCGCGCGGATGGAGGCGCTCTTCGAGCGGGCGCGCGCGTGAAGATTGCCACCGTGATGCTCCTGTCGACGAATGGCGCGGGCTTCAACGCGGAATGCCGATGAAGGTCTGCATCGTCTCCTCGTCGGGCGGCCACCTCACCGAGGTGCGGACGCTGCGTCCTCTTTACGAGTCGCAGCCGCATTTCTACGTCTTGAACGAGCGCATTCCGCTGCCGGCCGACATGCTCCGTCGTACCCGCTTCATCCGTCACAGCGAGCGCGACTGGCTCACGCTCGTGAACGTCTACGAGGCGCTCGTGATCCTCCGTGCAGAACGCCCCGACGTCATCCTGAGCACCGGAGCCGGCCCGATCGTCCCCTTCGCGGTCGTCGCCAAGCTCCTACGAATCCCGGTCGTGTTCATCGAGACGATGACGCGCATCCACGAGCCGTCGCTCACCGGCAAGCTCATGTACCGGCTCGCCGACCGCTTCTTTTACCAATGGCCCACGCTCGCGCGCCACTTCCCGAACGGCATCTACGGCGGCCCGCTCGTCTAGCCGCGCCGCCCGGCGAATGACCAGCGCGGAATGGCCAATGCCAACTGGCCAATTGCGGCCGTCGCGGAGCGCCGGTCAAAGCCCCAGCGGCGAAACGGGCGTGTTGCTCTCCGCCATCGACATGTTACCGAGCTGGCCTTGGGTGTTCTCGCCCCAGCATTTTAACTTGTCGGTGTCGAGATACGCGCAAGTGTGGCTCCCGCCGCCGTCCACTCGCACGGCGGCGCCGCCGAGGTTGAGAACGTCTATCGCCGTATGTGACATTTTCTTCTTCGTACCATCGCCGAGCTGGCCATTTGCGTTACTGCCCCAACATTTCATTGCGCCGGTCATCTCGAGCACGGCGCAAGCGTGATTCCAGCCGGCTCCAAGGCCGACCGCGCCGGCCAAATCGATGACGGGCTGCCCCGGCTTTAACGAAGCACCGTCGTTGTTGCCGTTGCCGAGTTGACCGGCGGAATCGTCGCCCCAGCACTGCACGGTCTTGTCCATGAGGAGCGCGCAGGTGAAATACTCCCCTGCCGCGACGGCGAGCGCGCCGCTGCTGAGAGTGATCTTCGTCGGGCTGTCTACTTGGACTGTTGAGTCGTTTCCGACTTCCCCGAAGACGTTTCTTCCCCAGCAGTAGAGCTCGTTGTTGGCGAAGACGGCGCAGGTGTGGGCCCACCCTGCGGCGAGGGACAACACCGTCGAGGCCGGCAGACCCGCGGTGATCTGGGTCGGCAGCGAGGCGCTGACATCCTCTGGGCCGGTACCCAATTGGCCAAAGAAATCGGTGCCCCAGCAAAAAACCTCGCCATTGCCCGTCGCCCCGCATACGTGACCCAGGCCTGCCGTGATCGCCGTCACGTTCGTAAACCCCACGGCCGTCGCGGGCACCGGTATGGAGCTGTTCATGGGCGCTCCTCCGTCGCCAAGGGTTCCAGCATAGGCGTCGGTTCCCCAGCACCACACGGTGCCGTCCGCCAGCACGGCGCAGCTGAAGTCGTAGCCCGCCGCCACGGCCTCGGCCCCGGTGAGATTACTGACGTCCACGGGCTTGTCGCTCGGCGTAGTGCTGTTGTTGCCGAGCGCGCCGGTCGAATTGTGACCCCAACATTTCAACTTGCCGCTAGGGGCGATCGTTACGCAGGTGTGATCCGCGCCAGTCGCGATGTCGCCGCCGACGGGGATAGGCGGCATTCCGCCCGCTCCGCCGCTGCCACCGCTACCACCCGCGCCGCCGCTACCACCCGCGCCGCCGCTGCCGCCCGCTCCGCCGCTGCCGCCCGCTCCGCCGCTACCGGCCATACCGCCGCTACCGGCCATGCCGCCGCTGCCACCCGCGCCGCCGCTACCGCCCTCGCCGCCAATGGCCATGCCGCCGATGCCAGGCCCGATCGAGCCGGCGACCGGCGAGGTGCCGAGTGGATCGAGCGTGCACGCGGCATAGCTGAAGGCCGCGATGGCGAGGGCGAGGCCGGCGTGGATGGCGGCGGCGGGGCGAGTCAAGGAGGGCGGGCGAATCATGATGAGTCCGTGGATTATGGTGCATGCGCGCGCGGGCGGTCAAATGCGCAAAGAATCGCACGAGGATGGGTCACGCTCACTGCGAAGCGGTTGAAGGTGATCGTGGTTGACGCCCACATGTTCGCTGTGTGCCATGCGTCGTTGCGAAGATGTGTTCCATGCCGTTCGATGCAGTCACGCCGCCGGTCTCCGAGTTCGATGCGCCAATGGCTGCCGCATTCGTCGCTGCGACGGCCATCATCGAAGAGCCGTGCTTCATCGGCGAGGGCACGCGGATCTGGCACTTTTGTCATGTGATGGCGGGCGCGCGCATCGGCCGGGATTGCGTGCTCGGCAAGGGCGTGCAGATTTCCGGTGCCGCGGTCGTCGGCGATCGCGTGAAGATTCAAAATAACGTGTCCGTTTACGACGGCGTCATCCTCGAGGACGACGTGTTCCTGGGGCCGAGCTGTGTCCTCACGAACGTTCGCAATCCGCGCGCGCACCGCTCGCAACGGCACGAGTTGAACGCGACGCGGATCGGAGCCGGCGCCACGGTCGGGGCGAACGCTACGATCGTGTGCGGCGTGACCATCGGCGCGCATGCCTTCATCGCGGCCGGCGCGGTCGTCACGCGCGACGTTGCAGCGCACGCGCTCATGGTCGGCGTTCCGGCGCGCCAGGTTGGCTGGGTTGGGCGAGCGGGCGTGCGCCTCGTCGAGGCGGGAAGCGAGCTAGTTTGTCCCGTGACCAAGGAGCGTTATCGCGAGGTCGACGGCGCGCTCGTGCTCGTCGGGTGAGCGACGTGCCAGAGCCCGAGTTGGCCGTGCATGGCGAGCGGTGCGCCGAATTGTGAGGTGCTCGTGGAGACCTCGCCGATGACGTGTGTGGCACCGGTCGCGCGAACACGGGCGAGCAAGGCGCCTCGGTCCGCGAAGCTCGAACTCACGGCCGGCGCGCGCGGATCGACGTCGCGGTCGAGCACGAAGCGCGCGGGCTCGCCGCTGCCCGCTTGAATCGCGAAGTAGCCAAAATCCCGGGTCTCGAGGAGGATCCGAGCCGTGGGGCCGAGAGCTTCTGCGGCCTGGCCGATGGCGATCTCGCGCTTGCGGTCGGCCATGCTGTCGAGGCGCGCATACCAAGGCCGCAACACGCACGCGCCGAGCGCGACGGACACTGCCACGATGATCGCGACAGCTACGCGTGCACGACCCGCATGCGCCACCGCGCGGTAGATGGCGCCGCCGCCGTAGAGCGCGACGGCGAGCCAGACCGCGAGCATGGCGCGACCCGCGTGGTGGGTCGGCGCGCCACCGCGAAGGGCCGCGACGGACAAGAGCGCGACCATCGCGGCGAGCGCGAGCGCGGGACGATTCGCCCGCGGCATGAGCAAGGGCGACATGCCGACACGCGCGGCCAAGAGGGCACCGCCGATCGCCATGAGCCAAAGCTCCGGCTCTTCGCGCAGGAGGGCGAGCGGATACGCGAACAGCTCCGCGACGTGGCCCTCACCTACTACCGCGCGCCGATACGCCGACACGCGCGCGAGGAAGTGCAGTGCGTCGCCGTGCGCCAAGGCATTGTGTGCGAGCCACCCGAGCGGGCCAGCGAGCGCGAGCGAGACTGCGACCCTGCGCGTGGCGGCCGAGAGGCGCTGCGGCCCGCGCTCCAACAGCGTCACGGCGGCGAACGCGGCGGCGAGCGGCCACGGCTCGTAGCGGCAGAGGCACGCACACAGAAGCGAAATTGCGCCGAAAATACGGTGTTTTGCGCTGTTCGAGGCAAGCGTCGCGATGCCAAACAAGGACAGCGCCGCGGCCGGAAGCTCGGGCACGGTGGCGATGCCGAGGCGCGCGCTCCACGGAAATATCGCCGCCACGACGGCGCCCGCGACGGCTGCACGGCGGTCGGCGATGAGCAAACGTGCGGCTGCGTAGACGATCAGGGCCGCGCCCAGGCCGAGCGCGAACGCCGTGCCTCGGGCGACGGCGAGGCTCGTGTCCCCGCATGCGCGCATCACGCCGCCGGTGAGCCAAAAAGGCAGCGGCAGCCAGCTTGTTCCGGTCGGGTCGAGGGCGGGCGTGCGCGCGAATTGTTGCGCCAAGACGACGCGCGCGAAGTCGTCGTCGCTCACGGCGCGAAAGCCGAGTTCCAACGCGAACAGCGACGCAAGCGCCTTGCTGCTGACGACCAGCGCGACCTCGACGAGCGTGCGGCGCGAGCCCGATGATTCCATGGCTCAGCCGTGAAGCTCGGCGCGCGCTGCGGGCGTGATGAGCGCACGCTCGATGCGCTCGAGCAACTGAACCACGCGAGCGCCCTCCACGAAATCCGCGCGCGGGCGAGTCCTCGTCGCGATGGCGTCTGCGAACGCATCGAGCTCGGCGTCGAGCGGATCGCTGCCCGACAATGGATCGAGCTCGTCGAGCGTGGCGGTGCCGCGCGTGCCGTGAATGACCGTCCGGCGGAGCGGCGCGAGCGCCCGCGTGGACCAGGAGAAGCGCGCTGAGAGACCAGAGGCAAGCGCAAGCCTCGCAACCGTGGAGTCGCCGTCACGCGCCGCATCGAGCGACACGACGCGACTTGGGTCGAGCGCAGTGAGCGTCGCGAGCTCGTGCGGCCCGAGCGTCCAGAGCGCATCGGGCGAGCCCGACTGTGTCGCGCGTACAGCCGAGATGCGCTGGAGCGTGCCGAGCTCGCCTGCGTGGCACGAGCGCACGAGTTCCAACGTCGCCGCGTGGAAGCGCAGGACGTGGCCGACCATGCCGATGTTTCCGTGGCGAAGGCTGAGCTCGCAGAGACGCGCCGCAGCTCGCGCTGAACGGGCCAGGGGCTTCTCTACGAGCACATCGAGGCCCGCAGCGAGCAAGATCTCGGTGACGGCCGCGTGCGTGTTTGTCGGCGTCGCGACGATGGCGGCGTCGAGCCGCAGGGCACGCAAGAGTTCGCGAGACTCCACAAAAGTGCCGGAAATGCCGCAGATTTCGCGTACCCAGGCGCGCGCGGCGGGATCCGGATCGGCGACGGCGACGAGCCTGAACGCCTCATGGCGCGAGACCGCCGCCAGGAGCTTCTTGCCCCAGCGGCCACAGCCGACCAGCGCGAGGGCGATCGTCACTGCCCGCCCCCGGACGAAGGCGGCGCTTCGTCGAGCTGCTTCATGAGATCGCGCGTCGCCTCGTTGGCCGGATGCAACACCGGTCCGTTGATGTCGACCGTGAAGGCGTAGAGGACCGGCGCGCTCGGTCCAGGCTCATCGACGACCGCGTGCACGCGAATGTGCTGAAAGCACGCCGACTCGGTCGCGGTGCTCCACGTGATCGGTCGCTGCGCGTGGCGGTGCGCGATGAGCTGCGGGAGGCCGGCGCCGGTCTTCGAGCGATATTCCTGTACGAGCGCGAGGGCGCTGCGTTCGTCGGCGGCCTCGAAGCGGCCTTGCATCCAGACGACCGTGGCGGCGGCGAAGAACGCGGTGAGCGCCGTCAGCAGCGTGCGTTTTTTCAGCATCGAACTGCGTTTGCATAGCGAAGCGCGGCGCGTGCACCAAGCGGCGGCTTCATCGAACGGCGTTTTGGTCTACCTGGCCTGGGTGCCGTGCGGCTTGTTGATGCGCGGCGTTTCTGTAGTCTAGTCAGCTGGCCTTCGAGCGAACATGACTATGCGCGTCGCCCTCCTTGCTTCGATCGCCGCGATGGCGGCTTGCGCAACGTCCGGTGAAGGCTCGTACGCCGAGGACGACGCCGGGTTCGGTGGCGCCGCGTCCGGCGCGATGGCCCAAAGTGGGCAGGGCGGCTTTTCGTCGGCGAGCACATCCGGCGGCGGCACGTGCGCCGCGGGCCAGATGCAATGCAAGGGCGCGTGCATCGATCCGCTCTCGACCTGGCTCCACTGCGGCGGCTGCGACCAGCAGTGCCCCGCCGACTACGCGTGCGTTCAAGGCCAGTGTCAGAGCGGGGGCAGCAACGGTGCGCAGACCGGTTCGGGCACGAGCGTCGCATCGAGCGGACCGTCCACGAGCGTGTCGGCCAGCACCTCGGTCGCGTCGTCGACCAACGTGGCCACGGCTGCGTCGTCGACCGGCTCGGGCATGATGAACTGCGACCCGCTGAACCCGGGCATCGGCTGCGGCTCGGGCTTTCACTGTGTGCCGCAGCAAAGCGGAATGCCGCTCTGTGCGGGGCCGACGGGCCTCGGCGGCCAGTACGATTCGTGCGCCAGCTCCGCCCAGTGCGGCCCACCCTTCGAGTGCGTGCAGACGCCGTACCTCACCGTGTATTGCATGAAGTGGTGCAAGAGCGACTTCGACTGCATCGGCGCGCTCGACGCGTGTACGTACTTTTCCCCCGGGCTCTACATCGGCGGCGTGCAGTACGGCGTTTGCTACGACGGCTACCCGTGAGCCCTGGCGCGCGCGGGTCGCTCGCAACCTGACCGCGTGCATACCGCGTGCATACCGCGTGCATACCGCGTGCATACCGCGTGCACACCGCGTGCTGTGCGCCTCTTGTCCGCGTGTCGAGCGCAACCTGGCCGCGTGCTGATCTCAAGCTGCTCGCCGACTGACCGATCGGTCAGTCACTCAGTGTTCGTCGCGAAGACCACCGATGGCGCGGTAGGCTCGCGCGATGCCGCTTGCGTGCGCGGCCTTGCCACGCGGCGTTTGCGGCACGACCGTCTCGAGCAGCCCGGCATGCCGCCGCTCGAGCGTCGCAAGCGCCTCAGTGACCGTGGCGGAGACCGTCGCGCTTCCGCTCGCGAACGAGTCGATCGCCGCGGCGATCATGCTTGGAAGCCGCGCGCGATCGTGCCCTTCGAGCAAGAGCCACACCGCCAGCGCCGCGCCGTCTCGATCGCGGCGGCGCACCGACCACTGAAACAGCGCGGTCGTCGAATCGCGGCCAGCGACGGCTCTGCGCGCGTCGGCGGCCATCGCGAGTCCGACGCCGTCCGCGAGTTTGTGCCGCTTCCCTTCGAGTCGCTCTACCACTGACTCGACCGGCATGTGCCCGATGGCGAGCGCGATCGAAAGCTCGATGTCGCTCAAGATCCGCTCCGTCCAAGATTTCGTTTCTGTCCCGCGCGACCGCTGCTCGGCGGGGCCGGCGATGAGTGCGCCCGCGTGTTGCCGCAGCACCCGTCCGAGCATCGTGCCCGAGAGTCGCCCGCGCCAGCCTGGCATCGCCGTGAGCACGTAGCGGACGCGCCGCGAGTCGAGCGCGACCACGCTGAGGGCCGAACGTGGCGAGAGCGTGACAGCGCGACTCGCGGCGAGGACCACCTGCTCGAGCACCAGAAGCTCGCGCCCCAGAGGATCGAGATCGAGCTCATCCTCCGGAAGCTCGCGCCCACGCGTACGAATGGCTCCGAGCTGGCGTGCCATCAGGACGACCACCGCGTCCTCGATGCCGCGGTCGGTCCAACAAAGCTCGAGCAACGCGGGCGGGACGGTTCTCGCTGATTGCGCGCATTGGCTCAATTCCGCGAGCATTCCGCTGCGTTTGCGAACGGTGCGCGCTAGCACCACGGTCTCGCTCGCGAGCGGACTTGCGCACAGCTCTTCCATGAGCGTGTGCGAAGTCATCATCGGGTTCGCCGCGAGGGCGTCCGCGATGAACGCCGCGAGACGCGCCTTGCCCGTCAACGTTCCGTACTGCTCCCCCGCGCGAGACAAAGCCTTGGCCGCGTCCGCCATCAGCTCGCGAAATGCGAGCTCCCCGCCGAGCCGTTCATCCGCCGGATGCCGCACCGCGAGTCCGAGCGCGAGCCCGCTGGCAGCACCGCAGGGGATCGCTTCGGCACAGGACTCTAGCAGCGCCACGACTCGCTCTCGGCCGAGCGCCCGCGCCGCCAAGAACGCTCCTTCTTCATCGAGCGCAGCGCCAGCATCGACGAGCGCGTTCGCCACGTCGGGCGCGAGCGCTCCACCGTCCTCCATCGCGCGCTTTGCCGCGGCGAAACGCGCAGAGTCGATGGCGACGCGCCCGCCCGAACGCTCGCCGAGTGCGCCGCTCGCACGAGCCCGCACCTCCACCGCCGCGTCCGACCTCGCCAGTGCGTGTCGAAGCTCTCCCGCCGCATGATTCGACGCCACGGCGCGTCGCACCTCACGACGCGGATCGTGCGCGAGCGTCGCGAGGACCCTCCGGTCACGCGAGAGCCGCGCCGCTGCTTCACGCAAAAAGACTTCGCTCGACTGCGACCACTCTTCCAGGGCGAGCGGGGGCAACGCCTCGGCAAAGATCAGCGCAAGCCAGATGCGATCGAGCACCGGAAAGCGTGCCGGCCAACGTGCTGCTCGCGTGATTGCATTGATGGAAGCCCGCGGGTGGGAGCTGGCGGCGAGCACGAAGAACGCATCCTCGCCGTGTCGCTCGAGCAGCTCATCGCGCACCCGTGCGGGCGCCGCTTCATGGCACATCAAACAGCGCTCGAGCTCGCTGAGGCTGTGCGCGCCATCGCCGTCGTCGAGCGCCAAACCCAGCTCCTCGCGCGTGAGCCGCGCCGCGATGATCGCGAGCGAGTCCGACCGTGTCGCGCTCGAGCGCACGAGTCGAAGGAGCACGTCCGCGTGGCCTTGCTCCGCGAGCGCCGCGTTCACATCCGGGCTATTTCGCTCAGGATGCGCGGCCAATTCTTCGAGCAACTTGGGGTCAAGCATGCAAAGCGCGGGCGACCCTTGCTATATAGCCGACATGCTGGCGCTCAGCCCCAGTGAGCTCGTCGAGTTCCTCGTTTCGCTTCCCGCGCGGCGCACACCGTTCATTTGGGGGCCTCCCGGGATCGGCAAGAGCGCGCTCGTTCGCGAGGCCGCAGAGCGCATGGGTCTCACCTGCGTCACCCTCCTCGGCACGCAGCTCGCGCCGGAAGATCTGATCGGCGTACCGCGCATCGTCGTCTCGGGCACGGGCGCAGACGCACGGCACACGACCGAGTTCTGTCCGCCGCGCGCCATCCTTCGGGTCGAGCCGTTCTTGCTCTTCATCGACGAACTCAACAGCGCCGTGCCCGATGTTCAGAAAGCTTTCTACTCGCTGATCCTCGACCGACGCCTCGGCGACTACGAGCTGCCCGAGCACTCGCGCGTCGTCGGGGCTGGAAACCGCATCGAAGATCGCGCACTCGTGCGACCGATGGCGACCGCGCTTTCGAATCGCATGGTGCACGTCGCGCTCGAAGCTCGGAGCGAGAACTGGCTCGTGTGGGGCGCGCAGAACGGCATCCATCCGCTGGTCCTCGCGTTCGTGCGTGCGCGGCCCGACCGGCTCTCCGAGCTACCGCCGAGTGACGCGACCCCGGCCTATCCGACGCCACGCGCGTGGCACATGCTCAGCGACGCCATTCACGCCGTGGCCGAGCCCTTGTGGCCTTCGGTCGCGGCCGGCTGCGTGGGAGATCGCGCGGGCGCAGAGTTCAGCGCCTTCGCGAAGCGTGCCCTCCTCGCGCCACCGCTCACCGCGCTCGCCGACGGGTCCGCGGCCGTGCCAAGCGATCCCGATCTCGTGTACTTTCTTGGCGCTAGCTGCATCGCACTGTTGGCGTCGAAGCAGGAGAGCGATGGCACCCTCGCCGCCCGCGCACTCTCACGAATCGCCCGGAATTCCATGGAGATCGCGGTCTGGGCGGTAGAGGCGGGACTCGGGCGCGCAACGACGCCGGCGAGCGAAGCCTTCATGACTCACCTGCGCGCGAGCGGCTCGTCGGTGTTGGCGGATGTGCTGCGCCTCGGTCGCTTCGCCGGCTCAGCCGACGGCGGCTAGCGCGAGCGTGGACCCACCGATCGAAGCTGCTGAAATTCTCGATGCCCACGATCGAAGCTGCTGAAATTCTCGATGCCCACCGATCAAAGCTGCTGAAATTCTCGATGCCCACGATCGAAGCTGCTGAAATTCTCGATGCCCAC
>SHZB01000122.1 GCA_009692485.1 Myxococcales bacterium | reverse complement strand
GCTGAGCAGCCTGGCTGCGGCTCGCCGATAATGCGCACTCCCAAACTCGATGAGAAGTCGCTCTGCCTGCGCCGGTTCGAACCAGAAGCGCCGCGCATGACGACGCAAGAGGCCAAACCGCGCGCGGTCAGTCGCCCGACTCTCAAGACCTTCAATCAGATTGTCGAAGTCGTGGTCTGCAATCACGGCAACGCGGTTCGGCGCGACCGGCCCTGCGGCATGCGCGTACGCATTTCCGTAGGGCGCCGCGTCTCCGTATTGCGACCCATAGCCACCTTGCGACCCATAGCCGTAGGCCGGCGCGTAATAGACCGGCGGGTGGTAGGCGAGGGCTGGCTGGTCGCTCATTCCGCGCCACGCGATTTCGGTCACGCCGGGCTGCGCGACGATGCCGACCGTCCCGAGCATGGCCGTGCCGCGTACTGCGACCAAGGTGTAGGTCGCGCCCGCTTCGAGCGATGCGACCGCGGGCTGCAAGTACCAGCCGAGCAACGCTCCGTCGCGCGACAACATCACGTATCCGCCACGCGGCGGGGCGATCGTCAACGTGGGCGCGCCGGGGTTGAAAGCCGGCCCGCGCACCAGCGAGGCAACCGTCCCGTGCTCGGCGAGAGCAAGCGAGGGTGCCGTGACGATGGCCAGCGCGAACGCGAGCGGTATGAGCAGCTTCGTCGCCATCGTTGAATGCACGTTCATGTGCCTTCGGACGTGGCGGAAATGTGGGATATTCAGCGCAGCGTCGCGGCCACGGGTCAGAGCGTCGCCTCTCCGCCGGGCTCGTCGGTTCCGTGACATGCGGAAAATTTCTTTCCGCTGCCGCAGGGGCAGTCCATCTCGGCCGTGAGCAGCAGAGCCTCACTCCGTGCGCGGAGGCCCGGCTGCGAGCCCGCGGGTCCGACGTCCTCGCCGTGCTTCGCTAGCGCACGGGAGAGCTCCGCCGCGTGGCGCGCGAGATCCGCGTCCTCCATCGCCTCTTCGTCCTCGACGCGGCGGATCTTGGCGCTCGTCATCTTGATCACCACCGACGAGGAGACGCGCGCCAGCATCGTCACGAAGAGATTGAAGCCCTCTTTCTTGTACTCCTGCTTCGGATCTTTCTGTCCGTATCCGCGCAGCCCGATGCCGTCGCGCAGGTGGTCCATGTCGGTGAGGTGCTCGACCCACGCGCGATCGAGCTCTTCCAAATAGGTATGCCGAAACACGCGCAGCGAGAGCTCGATCCCGATCTGCTTTTCACGCTCCTCGTAGCCTGAGAAAGCGATGTCGAAGAGCTCGGCGGCGAGCGCGTCCCGATCGCTCGAGTCGGCTACCTCTTCGGGCACGGCCACGCTGAAGTGGCGCTCGAAGCCCTCGAAGACCCCGGCAAAGTCCCAGTCGTCCGGCATCTTTTCGAGCGGGCAGCTGTCCTCGACGATGGAGCCGATGACGCGGTCGAAGAGATCGAGCATGCGGTCACGCTGCTCGGCCATGGCCGCGGGCACCACCTTCACGCACTCTGCATAGACGTCCCGCGCGGGCCGCGGCTCGGCCTTGCCGCCAAAGCCGATTTCACCAAGATCGACCACGACACCCCAGCGGGTATAGAGCTCTTTCTTGAGGGTCTCGAGCTCTACCAACTTGGCGCTATCGAGCTCTTTTTCGCTCAGCTCGCGCAAGCCGCCCTTGTCATCGCGCGGAATGAGCGGGTCCTCGCAGAACATGCCGAGGACGGCGCCGACTTCCTTCTTGAGCTGCGCGACCAGCGCCTTCGTCGGCTTGATTTCGCGCCCATCGCCGACCGAATGCCCCTCTTCGTCGAGCTCTTCCGGCGCATAGCGACCGCACAGAAGCTCTTGCCGCAACCGATACACGGTCTGCCGCTGCGAGCTCATCACGTCGTCGTACTCGAGCAAATTCTTGCGAATGTCGAAGTTGCGTTCTTCGACCTTCTTCTGGGCGTTCTCGACGCTCTTCGTGACCCACGGGTGCTCGATCGGCTCGTTGTCCGGGAGCCCCATGCGTTCCATCATGCCCTTGACGCGATCGCCCGCGAAAATGCGCATGAGATCGTCCTCGAGCGAGAGGAAGAATCGGCTCTTGCCCGGATCGCCCTGGCGTCCGGCGCGTCCGCGAAGCTGGTTGTCGATGCGCCGCGACTCGTGCCGCTCGGTGCCGACGATGTAGAGCCCGCCGAGCTCGCGGATCTCGTTGCGCTCCGCCTCGCAGCTGACCGTGTACTTTGCGACCAGCTCCGCCAATGCCTCTGGCTCTTTCAGCGGATCTTTGCCGCCCTCGCGTAGCTCGAGCTTCGCGAGCATCTCTGGATTGCCGCCGAGCACGATGTCCGTCCCGCGACCGGCCATGTTCGTCGAGACCGTGATCGAGCCACGCCGACCGGCCTGCGCGACCACGTACGCCTCGTTCTCATGATGCTTGGCGTTGAGGACGTTGTGCTCGATCCCGCGCTTTTCGAGGATGCGCGAGATGGCGGCGCTCTTCTCCACGCTCGTCGTACCGACCAGAATCGGAACGCCCTTCTCGTGCGCGTCGAGCAGCTCATCGACCGCGGCCGTGAACTTCTCGCGCTCGGTCTTGTAGACGACGTCCTCGGCATCGTCGCGGATCATGTCGCGATTCGTCGGGACGATCACGACGTCGAGGTTGTAGGTGCTGTGAAACTCCGCCGCTTCGGTGTCGGCGGTGCCGGTCATGCCGCCAAGCTTCTTGTAGATGCGAAAGAGGTTCTGAAACGTGATGGTCGCGAGCGTGCGATTCTCTTCTTTGATCGAGACGTGCTCCTTCGCCTCCACCGCCTGATGGAGCCCGTCCGACCAGCGGCGCCCGCGCAAAACGCGCCCGGTAAACTCATCGATGATGAGCACCTCGCCGTCCCGCACCATGTAGTTCACGTCGCGCTTGTAGAGCGTGTGGGCGCGCAGGCACTGTTGGAGAATGTGCAAGGTCTCGAGGTTGGCCGGGTCGTAGAGATTGACCTTCACGGCCGCGCGGGCTCCCTCGCTCGAGCGCAAGATCCCCTCTTCTTTGAGGAGCTTCTCCGCGAACTCGTTGCCCTCGTCGGTGAGCGTGACGCTCGAGGCCTTCTCGTCGACCGCGTAGTGCCCCTCGTTCTGAAAGCGCGGGATCAGCTCGTTGACGAGGCGGTATTTCTCGCTCGATTTCTCGCCCTGGCCACTGATGATGAGCGGCGTGCGCGCCTCATCGATGAGGATTGAATCGACCTCGTCGATGATCGCGTAATGGAGCGGACGCTGCGCGTAATCGAGCGCCGAGAACTTCATGTTGTCGCGCAAATAATCGAAGCCAAACTCGTTATTCTGGCCGTAAGTCACGTCGGCGCGGTAGGCGCTGAGCTTCTCCCACGGGTCTTGGTTGTTGACGACGACGCCCGTCGTGAGACCGAGAAAGCCATAGAGCCTGCCCATCCACTCGGAGTCGCGGCGCGCGAGGTAATCGTTGACCGTGACGACGTGCACGCCCTTGCCTTGGAGCGCATTGAGATAGACGGGCGCCGTGGCCACGAGCGTCTTGCCCTCGCCCGTGCGCATCTCCGCGATCTTGCCTTCGTGCAGCACCATGCCGCCGAGCATCTGCACATCGTATTGGCGCATGCCGAGCGCGCGCCGGCTTCCCTCGCGCACGACCGCGAAGGCCGGCACGAGCAGCTCATCGAGCGTGGCGCCGCGGCCAAGCTGCTCGCGAAACTCGCCCGTCTTGGCCTTGAGCGCGTCGTCCGAGAGCTTTTCGAGCGCGGCCTCGAGCTTGTTGATTTGCGCGACGCGGGGCTGAAGCCTGCGGATCGTGCGTTCGTGGGAAGTGCCGAAGAGCTTCTTGATGACGTCGAACATGGGCTTGAGTGAGGCCCTGTTAGCTCTCGAAGCCGCCGCCGGCAAGGCTCGGCGGGGACAAGTGCTCGGCGGGGACAAGGCTTGGCGGCGACCATGGACATGGCCGCGTGCTCGTACCAGCATGCGCGACCCATGAAACGACCCCTTGGACTCGGCATCGCCGCCTTGCTCGGAGCGCTCGCGGGCCCGACGGCCGCGGCCCCGGATGGCGCAAAAAGCGTGGAGGCTTCAGCAAAGGCCGTGATCGCGATCCCCTTCGTTCAACAGACCCTCCCGAATGGGCTCACCGTGATCTTGCACGAGGACCACACGAGCCCGCTCGTCGTCGTCAACGTGAACGTCGCGGTCGGCTCGCGCGACGAGAAGGCAAAACGCACCGGCTTCGCGCACCTCTTCGAGCACCTCATGTTCATGGGCACCGAGCGCGTGCCCGAGAAGGCCTTCGACGCGTGGATGGAGAAAGAGGGCGGCTCGAACAACGCCTGGACCAGCCAAGATCGCACGGATTACTACGACGTCGGTCCAAGCCACAGCTTGCCGCTCTTGCTCTGGCTCGAGGCCGACCGCTTCAGCGTCCTCGGCCAGCAGCTCACCGAGGACAAGCTCGACACGCAGCGCGACGTCGTGAAGAACGAGCGCCGGCAGCAGGTAGAGAACCAGCCCTACGGCAAGGCGGAGCTCGCGTTGCCGGAGCTGCTCTATCCCGTGGGGCACGCCTACCACCATCCGGTGATCGGCTCGCACGAGGACCTCGAAGCCGCGAGCGTCGCGGACGTGCGCGCCTTCTTCGCGGAGCATTACGTGCCGCCGAACACCTCGCTCGTGATCGCCGGGGACTTCGATCCGAAGGCGACGATGCCGCTCGTCGAGAAGTATTTCGGTTCGATTCCGGGGGCGAAAGCGCCAGCGCGGGCAGTGACCGCGGCCCCAGTAGTGCTCGCCGGGGAGCAACGCCTCACGCTCGAAGACAACGTCAGCTTGCCCAAGATCATCATGGCCTGGCACAGCCCGCCGCATTTTGCGCCAGGGGATGCCGAGCTCGATCTTTTCGCGGCGGTGCTCTCGAGCGGCAAGGCGAGTCGCCTCTATCAGCCGCTCGTCTACGACAAGCAGCTCGCGCAGTCGGTGCATGCCTACCAGTCATCGCAAGCGCTCGGGTCGTACTTCGCCATCGAGGCGATCGCGCGGCCAGGCGTGTCGCTCGACGACCTCGAACGGGAGATCGACATCGTCATCGCGAGCGTGGTTGCCGCGGCGGTGAGCGAAGCGGAGCTCGGCCGTGCGCGCATCCTCTACGAGTCGTCGTTCGTGTCGCGCGTGCAGTCGCTGGCGACGCGGGCGAGCATGCTCAACGGGTACTACGCCGAGCGCGGCGACCCCGGTTTCATCCAGGCCGATCTCGACCGGTACCTGCGCGCGACCCCCGCCGAGCTGCTGCGATACGCGCAGAGCACGCTCGCTCCGAAGGCACGCGTCGTCTTGCGAATCGTCCCCAAGGCGGAGACGGAGAAAAAGCCATGAAGCGCCCTTATCTCCCGCTCGCGGCGATCGCGCTCATGTGCCTTGCGTGTCCGAAAACGCCGGAAATTACGCAGAATCAGAAGGACGCGCCGTTGACCGCTGTCGATCCGCTTGGACCCAAGCCCGCGCTCGGACGCCCCGTGCCCTTCAAGGCCCCGGAGGTCGAGGTGTACCGCACCGAGCATGGCTTGACCGTGTGGCTCGTAGAGCGGCCCGCGCTTCCGCTCGTGTCGCTGACGCTCGCTGTCCCCGTCGGCTCCGCGGACGATCCGGCAGAGCTCCCCGGCCTCGCGCACTTCACGGCGAACATGCTCGACGAGGGCGCGGGCAGCCGCGATGCGATCGCGATCTCGACCGCGATCGAAGAGCTCGGTGGCAGCCTCGGCACGGACGCCGGCCTCGATGGCAGCCGCGTCTCGCTCACGGTGTTGAAGAAAGGATTGCCGCAGGGCTTCGCGATCTTCGCGGATGTGCTCGCGCGCCCGCACATGGACCCGAAGGAGATCGAGCGCGTCGGCAAGCTCTGGCAAAACCAGCTGCGCCGCCGCGACGACAGCGCCGAGAGCGTCGCCTCGCTGGTGAGTCGCGCCGTGCTCTACGGTGTCGAGAGCCCCTACGGCCACCCGACGCTCGGTCAGCTCGAGAGTGCCCCGCGCGTGACGACCGCCGACGTGAAGAAGTTCTACGCGCGGCATTGGCGCCCGGACCGCGGCGTGCTCGTCGTGGCCGGCGACGTGCGACGCGCCGAGCTCGACGGACTCATCGCGGCGCACCTGGCAGACTGGAAAGCACCGGCAGAGAAGCCGCCCGTGCGCGCGACTCCCTCAGCGCCGCACGACGCCCGCCCGCGGCTCGTGCTGGTGGATAGGCCCGATGCGCCGCAAGCGGTGATCGCCGTCGTCGCGCCCGGCGTGCGCGTGGCCGACCCCGACGCGCCGCTCGTCGATCTCGTGAACACCGCGCTCGGCGGCTCGTTCAGCTCGCGCTTGAATCAGAACCTGCGCGAAGATCACGGCTGGACCTACGGCGCACGCTCCTCGTTCGTGGAGACGCGCGGGCTCGGACCCTTCGTCGCGCAGGCGGCCGTGTTCGTCGACGTGACCGCGCCGGCCTTGCGCGAGCTGCTCCTTGAGCTCGAGAAAATGAAGAAAGCCGGGCTCAACGGCGATGAGCTCGACAAGGTGCGCGCGCGCGATCTCACCGAGCTCATCGAGACCAACGAGACCATCGATCATCTCGTGGGGCGCCTCGGCTCGCTGAGCCTGCTCGAGCTCGCTCACGATCACGACGCACGCGCAAGCGAAGCACGCCAACGCGCAAAAGCGGACGAGCTCGCCGCTATCGCGCGCACGTATTTCGAGAGCAGCCGCTTCGCTGTCATCGTCGTCGGTCCGCGCGCCCAGCTCGAGCCGCAGCTCAAGACCCTCGGCCTGGGCGACGCCGAGTTGTGGTCACCGCACGGCAAGAAGCTTTAGCTACGCCCATCAGTTGATCGGCGGCGGCTCGTAGATTCGCTTCACATCGGCACCGCCCGCGAAGGCGTAGCTGCCGGCATTTCCGTAGCCGTAAGCGATGATGCCGAAGGGCTTGTCACCCGTCAGCGTGTGTGCGCCCTCGCCAAGCGGGCAGCGGCGCGCCTCGTAGGATTTGCCCTCGAGCATTCCGGCAGCGGCGACGATGCAGCTCGCCGGCACGCCGCCGTCGATGCTCACGAGCGAGCCTGTCTCGGCCGAGATCACGACCCAGTTCTCGCTCCACGAGCCGGGCGTCAGAAACACGTAGTCGGAACGATATTGCTCGACCGGAGGGAACACCGTCAGCGACGGATCGCCCTTCAGCGGGCCATCGACGTAGCCTTGGCTCACCAGCAGTTGACCGATGAGCACCGGCTCGGTCGCGCTCACGATGATGTCCGCGTCGGCCCAAGTGTCACGCACCTCGCCGGGCTCGAGCGTGAACTTGTCGAAGGGCGGCGGGAGCGTCGTCGTGACCGTGGTCGTCGCCGCCGCGCCAAGGAATCGCAGCACGTCGGGCTCTTTGTAGCTGCCGGTCGAGCGCACCGGGCTGCGCGTGATGACGAAGTTTCTTCCGATCGACTCGAGCGGAAACATTTGCTCTTCGAGGTGGTCGAGGCAGCAGGTGCTGTCGTCGGTCCAGCCCGGATATTTGGGGATATCGACGTGGTATGGCGCGCTCGTGCTCTCGACGCCGCTGAACACCGCGACGGGATGATTCGACTGCACGACGGTGCCGGTGAAGTCCGCCATGCGTGGCATCCCCGCCTCGGCGAGGGTCGCGTCGTCGGTCTCGAGATTCAGCACGTCGAAGGGCCCGAGGTCGGCCTCGAGCGTGCCTCCCGCCGGCGTCGCGGGGATCGAACCGTTGCCGCGCACGCGCCAGGTCGGCTTGACCGTGACGTGCGTGTTCGCCTCCGTGCCGACGATGGTCACGTACGAACGATCGAGAATATTGAAGCCGCCGATCTTCACCGGGTGGCCCGCCGACCAGTTGATGACGCGGTACACATAGCCGAGCGCGTTCGTCGGCAAGAGCAGCGAGGCGTCGTTCGAATACGCGTTCTCGAACACGTTGAATTGGTAGACGACGATGGGGGCGGTGGCGGTGATCCGATACGCATTCGAGGACAGGCAGGTGCCCGGTGAGGCGTAGTCGTTGGGCTTGATGCCGCAGTCGAGTTCGCGGGTCGGCAGCACGATCTTCTCGAGTTTTCCGGGTGCGAGCGTCGCCGTCGCCACGACCGTGAGCTGCGGCGGCATGCCAACGGGCGCGTCGTTTTTCTCGATCTTGACGGTCGCCGAGGCGTCACCCGCGTTCGCGAGCACGACGCCCCACGGCGCGCTCGCCGGATCGTTGAAGCCGTCCTGCTGATCGAGATCCACCGCCCAGAACTCGCAGCCAACATTCGAAGGCTGGTCGTTCGCGACCGCGCACCCCGGCTTGCACTCCCCCTGCGAGCACGCCATCCCGCCCGCGACGTCGCAGGTCTCGACCAGCTCGCCGAGCTTGCCGTCGCTCGTGCACTGGTGAACTGCCGAGCCCGCGCACGCCTTCTCACCCGGTGTGCAGTCGCTGCAGCCGAGCCCCGGCGTGCAGGCGAGCGGGCAGTTGATGGGTGCTCCGGGCGTGCCGTCCGCGTTGCACGGAACGTAGTGGCTACCGATCTCGCATTGGCCGCACGAGCCACCGTTCGCGCCGGTCGACGCGAAAGTGCCGGCGCTGCCCGAGGACGCGTCCGCGGAGTTTCCAGTGGCCGAGCACGAGCCGACGACGAGCGGCGCGGCGACGAGAGCGAGCAGGACCGCGATGAAGGTACGAACGCGCATCATCCAGCGGTACCGGAAGGCGTGCCGGTCGACAACCAGAGTGTTACGCGAGGCGCTGCGTGAGTGCTGCGTGAGTGCTGCGTGAGTGCTGCGTGAGCGATGCGTGAGTGCTGCGTGTGCGGTGCGAGTCCGCGGCAACAGCGAGGCGTTCATGTCGGCGCTGCGGTAGAACGGCGGCGTGACTGCCTCGCCCCGCGATTCGAGCCGTCTGGAGCGCGTGGTCCAGGGACTCGCGGTCTTCGTGATCGGCTGCGCCGCGCTGCTCGTCATGACCTTTGGGTACGGGCGCGACCAAGGAATTTACGCGCTCGTGGCGCGCAGCATCTGCGAGGGTGACATGCCCTATCGCGACGCCTTCGACTTCAAGCCGCCGGGGATCTTCCTCGTCTATGCGCTCGCGCGCGGCTTATTCGGACCGGCACAGTGGGGCGTGCGCGTGCTCGAAGCGCTCGGGCTGGTGGCGACATCGGCGGCGATGGTGAGCCTCGCAACACGCCTGTGGGGCGACCGCACGATCGGGTTCATCGCGGCGGCGCTCGCGGCGTTGGTGCACGCCCAGCTCGACTTTTGGCACACGGCTCAGCCGGAGACTTTTGGCGGAATGCTCACGATCGCCGGCATCTGGCTCGTCGTAGAGCCGGTACGGGTGACGGTCCCAATGGCCGCGCGCGCGTTGAACAAACGGAGACTCGTCCTCGCCGGGCTCGCGTTCGGGCTCGCCGGTTTGATGAAGCCTCCGCTCGCCGGCGGCGGCGCGATGGTGGCGCTTTGGTACGGCCTACAGCGCATGGAGCCGGGCTCACTCGGGCCCGCGTCACTCGTGCGCGCGGTCGCAGCTCCGGCAAGGTTGGTCCTCGCCGGTGGCGTCGTTCCGTTCGCGTTATGCCTCGCGTGGTTTTGGGCGCAGGGGGCGCTCGCCGCGCTCTACGACGTGCTGTTCGTGTTCACGCCGCACTACACGGCGCTCAGCTGGCAGGACCGCACCTTGCTCGGGCTCGTGTACCAGTCGTTCACCAACTGGCTCACGATCTACTCGAGTCTCGTGACGATTGGACTCTTGGTCGGGCTCGCCGCTTTCGACCCCTGCTTCCGGCGCCGAGGCGTTTCGCTGCTTGCCCTCATCGCGGCCGTACAGCTCGTGGGCGTCGCGCTCCAGGGAAAATTTTTCCCCTATCACTATGCCGCAGTGTGGCCGGTGACGGCGCTCTTGGCCGGACTCGGGTGGGCACACGTTCTCCGCGCGGCGCAAACCAAGGGGCCCATCGCAGTTGCCGGATTCGCGCTCGCCGTCGTGCTTGCGGCGCAGCTACGGACCGCGACCAAGGACCTGTCTGACAGCTTTTGGTCACGCGCCGCCAAGCGCGTACGTCTCGCCGCCGATGGCCTTCGCGACAAGCGCGCGCTCGATGCCCTCGCCAGCGTCGCCGACGTCAACATGCACGGTAACCGCATGGTCGCCGAAGAGCTCAGTCGCCGCGTGCGCCCCGGAGGGTACGTGTTCATCTGGGGTTTCGAGCCCGTGATTTACGACCTCTCCGAGCTGCGCCCAGCCAGCCGCTACATTTACAACGTCGCGCAGCGGGTCGCGTGGGCCAGAGACTCGGCACGCGCGGAGCTCATGCGCGAGCTCGCGGCTCGTCCCCCCGAAGCTGTCGTGGTCGCGCACGGAGACGTATTTCCGATGGTGACCGGAAGCGTGCGCGGGTCCGCCGAAGTGCTCGAGCTCGAGTTCGAAGGGCTTCGCGATCTTCTCAGGCGCGAGTACGTGTTTCACGCGCGCATCGACGACTTCGACCTTTACTTGCGCGACCGCGACGAGCCTCCGCGTTCGACTCCGCGCTCGCCTCGGCGCTCGCCTGGAGCAGAGCCTCCGCGCGAGCCTTGACGGGCTCGGGTGATTGTGGTTTGTTCCGCGCCCCTCACGCCAGGACACGACTCATGAAGCGCACCTACCAGCCCCACAATCTCAGCCGAATTCGCACCCACGGCTTTCGCGCGCGCATGAAGACCCGCAGCGGTCGCCAGATCATCAGCGCCCGCCGCTCGAAGGGCAGGGCGGTGCTCGCGGTCACGATCTGGCAGAAGTAGCGGCCTGGCAGCAGTAGCGGCCCACGATTTTCCGAAGAGCCGGCGGCTGCTGACGCGGGCGGAGTTCACGCTCGCCCAGCGTCGCGGAGCGGGTGCGCGCATGGACCAGGTGCTCGTGCGGATCTCGACGATCCCCGACGCGGTCGAGCTCCCCGCCAAGCTCGGGATCATCGCGTCGCGCAAGGTTGGCGGCGCGGTCGTTCGCAATCGCCTCAAGCGCTGCGTGCGGGAGTGGTTCCGTCACCGCCGGCTGCCCCCAGGTCACGCGCTGCTCGTCATCCTGTTGACCGAGGCCAGCCTAAGGTCGAGCGGCGAGCTTCGTGTCGCGCTCGATGCCGCGGTGTCGCGTGCGCTCGGTCGGCTCGGCCAACCCCGGTCCTGAGCATGGTCGCGCGTTTTTTCATGTTTCTCATCCGCGTCTATCAACTGACGCTCTCGAGACTCATCCGCGCGACGCTCGGCAACATCTGCCGATTCGAGCCGTCCTGCTCCGCCTACGCCTATGAGTGCATTCGGCTTCATGGCGCGTGGCGCGGGTGCTTGCTTTCAGGAAGGAGACTGAGTAGGTGTCACCCGCTTCATCCGGGCGGCTACGATCCTCCGCCGCCGATCGGCCCCATCGACGGGCCGCGACCGTAACTCTCTCTCCGGCATCGAGCATGTCGCTCTGCTCTTGCGCCAACGCACCATGGAACGCTCAAGCTTGCTCAGATGGGTCCTGATCGGAGCGGCGATTTTCCTGTTCTTGCAGTACGGACTGCCCGCGATATCGGGCACAGGCAAAGCCAGCGATCTTCAGCCGCTTCGTGGCATCGTCGATGACTTGGCGCCGGTCGTGCGGGCCCCGGAAGAGCTCTGCAAGCTCGAGGGTGTCCGCTTCGTCGCCGAGCTGACGACGAAGGGCGGAGCCTTGCGGCGGTACTCGCCCACCGACGCGAAATACGTCGCCGAGAGCGGCAAGCCGATCGAGCTCGTGACGACGTGGGCCGACTCCCGCTTGCCCCTGCGAACGAACCTGCGCGCGCCGAGCGGCACCGATCAAGTAGCGTTTGACGACCTCGACTGGAAGCTCGCGGACCGGACGCGATCGAGCTGCACGTTCTCGTACGAAGACGAGTCCGCTCAGCTCACGAAGACGGTGCGTGCCGGGGAGCGGCCCTTCGAGCTGTTGCTCTCGCTGACGGTGACCAACAAGGCCGCGGTGGCGCGAACCCATCGGCTCACGGTCGAAGAGGCGGACTGGCACACCACGGCCGAGACCGCCGGCTCTTGGGGGCGACAGAGCGAGTGGCTCACCCAGGTCGCAGTGCGCGCCGACGACGCGAGCCGCCTCGGCCCCAGCGATTTCGAGCCAAGCGATTTCGCCGACAAGGACTTCACCGAAGAGAAGTGGCGGCGCGTGGCCGGAGCACCGTCTTGGGCGGCGGTCACGAGCACCTACTTCGCGAAGGCGCTGGTGCCGATGAAGGCCTCGAATGCGCCGGTGGGCGAGACGCTCATCGAAGAGGTGTTCGACCGCACGCGCTACGGGCAAAAGAAGGACGACCCCGCGTTCGGGCACGTGTATCGCGCCCGCCTGAACTACGGCCCGACCGTGCTCGAGCCGAAGGCCAGCGCGAGCTACGAGCTCGTCGCCTTCACGGGGCCGAAAGAGCGCGAGGTGCTTGCGCATGCGATGGGCGGCGACAAGGCGGCGATCGATTTGCTCGACTTGGGGACCTTCGGCTGGATTGGCAAGCTCCTCATCAAGTACCTCTATTGGCTCTACGGGCTCGTCGGCACCTGGGGCTGGGCGATTTGTCTCTTGACGATCACCGTGAAGGTCTTGCTGTTTCCGCTGAGCATCGCGCAGATCAAGAGCACGATCGCGATGCGCAAGCTGAAGCCGGAGATGGATCTCCTGAACGAGCGCTACAAGGACGACACGCAACA
>SHZB01000121.1 GCA_009692485.1 Myxococcales bacterium | reverse complement strand
GGGAGTCCACCGTCGTAGCGAACCGCGTCGAGCGCAATCCACCGCCCGATGAACGAGGCCGAGCGGCACAAGTCCGACCACCGAACTCTGCCTTCGCCGCGCGCGCCAAGCTCTTCGCCGCCCGCGGCAAGATCATCGCTGTCCGCGCCAAGCGCCTGCACCGCTTCACGTGCCGCTTGCGCCTCGGCCGCGCCGAACGCTGCGGGTGCGGCCGCTTGACCATGCCGCCCGAGCGCCATGGCCGCAGGCGAGGCAGGCGGACGCAGGGTCGCGCCTGAAACGCGGTAGCCTGGCGCCCTTGCGAATCGTCCTGAGGTCGGAGGCTCGGTCTGGCGGCCAGGCACCGAATCGCTCAGCTGGCCTCTCACGCCGGCAGTCAAGAGGAGAACGTCGCGGGGACCTCGGTCTGTTGGCTTCATGGCTTGGGGCCCCCCTCGCCGCGCCGGCAAGTATCGCTCAGTCGCGACGGCTGTCAAGCACCCTCCCAAGCACCCTCCAAAACTGTGTCGCGAGTGCCGCAGCCGCACGCTTCGCCGAGGCTCGCGCCCATCGCCGAGGCTCGCGCACTTCGGCTCGCGCCCAGGATACTAGACACCGAACGCGCACGCGGTACACGGTGCCGTATGCCACGCAGCACCGGACCATGCTCACAAATGCGAACTCCGCAAGCACATTATTTTTTTGCAGTGCTCCTCGGCGCGCTTGGCACGCTGAGCTGTGCGCCCACAGCAAGAACGGCGGCGGACACAGCCACACCTCCCGAGACCGTGGCGACCGCGGCGCGTGACGCGAGCGGTTCAAGAGATGGGGCTACTGCCGGAGGATCCGAGCCCTCGGCCGCGCCGCACGGTGACGCTTCGGAGACGGGTACGGCGAACGACGATGCCACGACACGCGAGCCCCCGGCCCCGAAGCATGCCCCGCCGAAAGCCGGCGAAGAGATCGATCTCAGCGCGGCGGACTGCGCAGTTCTCGCGGACACCTACGCCTCCGCGTGGCGGGCGGATGCGCATGCCAAAGAGGCTCTGAAGAAAGACCCGAAGCTTCAGCAACTCGCCGAGAAAAATATCGCGGCGGCAGCGGAAACGGCGCGCGAAAACTGGCTCCGCGCGTGCCACTCGATCGTCGGCGCGGCCTTCATCCGCAGCCGGCTCGTCTGTGCCTCCAAGGCCAAGACCGTCGCCCGCTTCGACGCCTGCTGGGACGGCAAGCCGACCGATTGAGCTCGGGTCACGACCGCTGTAATCACTCGCAGCGACGGAACGATTTGCCCTCGACCGCTGGACCCGCCACGTTCACGCACGCGAGCCCACCGGTGCACAACCCGTCGACCGTGCAGTCGCGGCTGCACTTGCCGCTTTGGCAATATGCGAAGGCGCAGTCGCGGTGTTTCGCGCACGTCGCCCCGGGCTCGCCGGCACCCGACGGCAAGCAAAGTCCGATGCGCTCGCTGCCGACGCCCCCCACTCCGACGCATCCGTAGCCGTATCCGCAGCCGCCTTGATAACGACACGAGTCGACGCACGCATCGCCCGCAATTCCTGGCGTGGTCTGATTCGAGTTGCAGTCGACCGCCGGTAGCTGCGGCACGATGAACTTGTCAAAATCGATGTGCTGTGCGTCGTTGCACAGAGCGACGGGCTGGAGGTTTGCGTCGCAGTGGTACTCGACCGGCGTGTAGCCTCCCGGTAGCGAGCCGTACACGCCAGCAGGTCGTCGACAGAGTCCATCGCAGCTCCACGCGGGCAACGGCGCGGCGCGGCGCGGGCAGTCGCTGGCAGAGTCGCACGAGAGCGTGCACCCACCGATGATGAGGTTCGGTGACAGGTCGCAAGCGGCCGGCGCGATGCAGTCCGCCGCGCTGCCGCCTTCGCAATACGCGGCGGCTTTCACGCAGACCTTCACAGGCGGGCTCCCGACGGGCATGCATCCAAAGCCATTCGGACAGTCGGCGCCGGTCGCGCACGCATCGGTGCAATATTTCTGCCCTAGCAGACAAGCGAAGTTGCAGACCGCGGGGCTCGTGCAATAGCGCCCAACGTCGCCGCCGAAGCAGTATTTTCCGCCGCGATCGATGCAGCGAGCGCCCGCCGGACACTCCGCCGTGGAGCTGCACGCGCGAATGCACCGCTTCGCTCCGCCCACGGTGGTCTCGCGGCACGCAAACTCGGCGCCGCAATCGCCATCGCCGCCGCACGTCGCCAGCTCACCGGAACCCGCGCCGCCGGTGCTGCTCGTCGATGACCCGGTGGTGCTCGAGCCGGGAGTCGCGCCGCCAACGCCCGTCGTGACGGTGGATGCTCCTCCGCTCCCGGTCGCGGTCGCGCTGACGCCGCTCGCGCCAGGGCCGTAATCACACTTGCCGACGCCGTTGCATACGCCGCCCGTCGGACAGTCGAGCGCCGCGTCGACGCAGTCCTCGCGACACTCGCCAGCACGGCAGTAGCCGGCGACACAATCACTGTTGCGTTCGCACGGCGGCGTACCCGCGCAGCCGGCGCCCAGGGCAACGCTGGCGAACGCGGCGCACGCCAGAAATGCCGGCCAAGCCAATCTCCGCCACGCAGCCTTGTACGGGGAAGGCGGCACGACCATCGCGGGAAAAACCTAACACATCGACCGCATCGGTTGGGCTATGGTTTCGCGCGCGCCAGAGCCAACGCGCATCGGTTTCGACGTTGAACGAGTACACGCGCCGCGAAGAGATTTTCTGGACCCTCGTGGCGGTCTGCATCCTTGTGCCGTCCGTCGCGATCGGCATCATCCGGTTGATGCGCGCAGAAGGGCCGATGGTCACGGATCCCGCCGCTGCTACGCGCGAACTAGCGGCGGACGGCGCGGCGACGGCCTTCTCGAAATGCCCCAAAAACGCCGCGAGTTTCCGCGAAGAAATTTCCGTCTTCCAGAGCCGCGCGGCACTTGCGGAGCGAGAAGCACGGGAGGCCGCGGCGAAGAGCCGGGTCAAGCCCCTTGAAGCGCCGACCTCCAACATCCCGTGGACCGCGGCCGAGCGCGTCATCAAGCTCGCCAAGTCGCTGGAGCAAGGTCGTTGCCGCAAATGGACCGAAGAAGCCGTAGGCCCCGATGACACCGCCTCGGCAGCGTGGAAGGCGGTCGCCAGCGCGGCCAACGCCAGCGCGACCAACCTGCCCGAGGGAACCGACGACACCGCACGTCAAAAGATGGCGCAAGAGCTCAACAAGAATTTCAACGACGCCAAGATCGACCTCAAGGCGCTCGTCGCCCACGCAACGAAAGCGCAGCTCAAACTCATCGAACGGCTCACCACGGCGCGCAACGCGCGGGTCACACAGTTGATTCGCGGCAAGCTCCCTGAGGGCTTGGTCCAGCGCGGGCCCGCGATCGGCATCGGCGTCGGCGTCTCGCTCGCCGCGCTGCTCGTGAGCTACGCGAGCGTCCGCTCAGCGTCGATGCGGAGAGCGCGCACCCTCGGTGGCCTGCGCCGATTCGCCAACACGCAGGATGCCGGCCTCCAGGCCGCGGGCATCGTGCGCATCGCGGCCCACCACAACGGAGGCGAGCCCGGGCTCGTCATCGGTGCATCGGTGGGTGGCCTTCTCGCTGCGCTGCTTGCGCCCCACGAGAGCCCCAGCGTGTACATCGCCGATCTCTTCGTCGCCGGCTCCATGGGCGGCTTGCTCATTGGTCTTGCGGGCCAGTGGCTGCATCGCACGCTCAGTGAAGGAAAGCACTGGCGCGAGCGTGCCAAAGAACTCAGCGACATCGAGAAGCCCACGGTGCCGATGGCGCTCGTCCTCGGGGGCGTCACGCCGGGCCTCGAAAAGCAGTTCATGCGCTACTTCGCGACGCTGCCGATCGCCGACGCCGCCGTCGTCGTCGAAAAGCTCGCCCAGCAAGCCGAAGAACAAATCCTCGCCGCCGCCGAACTCGCCGCTCAACAGTCTCAGGCCCCCGGCGTGGAGCCGAGGGGGTTCTAGCAAGGCGCGGCCGTCCGCTGGCACTGTCACCGCGTCCGCACATCGCATCCGCTGGCACGATGGTCATCGCGTCCGCACATCGCGTCCGCCGGCACGGTCACCGCGCCCGCTTGCTTCGGCTCAGCGTTGCTTGCGCCGGCGCAGGGTAGCGCCAGCACCGAGAAGCAACATTGCCGCACCGACCGCGGCAGTGTTCGCCGCTGGCGTGCCCATGCTGCATCCCGTGCCGCCGCCGGGGCCGTCGTCATCCACGCCCCATGGCACGCCGCTGCCGCCAGTGGTCACACCGGTCGTGCCCTCTTCGCATCCAGGCGGAGGTGGCGGGCACGCAGGCTGGGTGCCCACGAATTTGGTGGTCTGGATGAAGTTGCTCACCTCGTCCTGCGCGTCCGCCGCAGCGACGCCAAGATCGGTCGCGAGCGCGCTCTTGCTGAGCTCGGCGCGCATCCTCGTCACCCACACCGAGCCTTCGTTCATCCCGGCAAACAGCGTGTCGAGATCTTCTTGCGCCTTGGCATGAGCGCCCTCGAAGTCCTGTTCGTCTACGCCATACCCGCTCGCCACCGGCCCGGCAAAGTCGACCACGTTGGTGATCTGGTTTCGGAAACCAACGGCCGAATAGGGCCGCGCTGCCTCGGTCAACCACGCCAACCCGCCGCTTGCTTTGTACGCAAGATCACGCTGCTCGGTGTAGTTGCTGCGGTCGAGGTCGTAGTTCCAGAGCACGCTCGCGGGCTCGATGTCGAAGTTCGGAAAGTTCGACGCCTCCGCCCGGAACTCGCTCACCACGTAGAGCGTCACCGTCGTGGTCGCGCCAGTCCCGGCCGCGACCATGCGAAGCGGCAGCGCAACACTCGCGCCCGTCGTCGTCACGCGAATGGGCTGCATCGCGCTCACGGCCTTTCCGGGCACGAGCTTGACCGCGAGGAAGTTGAAGCCCTCATTGACGTACGCCGTCACGAGCGGCGCGATCTCCGCCGGGAGCGAATAGCCGTGACCCTTGAGCCAGTCCTGCAGCGCCGTCGGAGACGTCGTCTTGAGCTGCACGGTCTCGTACGGTCCGACCACCTCTTGCGCGATCACCGTAACGCCGCCGTTCTCCGCATCGGTTGCGCCACCGGAGCCCGTCGACGAGCTGCCAAACCCGGTCCCGGAGTCTTGCCCGCAGTTGTAAAAAGGGCAGTCGAGCGGCGGCGCGGCGATGCTCACCGCGGTGTCGAAGCCGAGCTGGTTGAAGAGCAAATCCGATGAGACGTCGACGCCGACCTCCCCGTTGATCGGTAAGACCCACGCGAAGCTCGCGGGGTTTCCCGTGTATTCGATCTGGTCGTAGAGGGTCGACTGGGACATGCCGATCGACATCACCATCCGGTGCCCGGTGACCTGCGTGTTCTCGTCGGGCGGCACGAAGCATCCGCCGCACGCGCTTGCGTCACCCTCCCCCGCGACGAGCACGGCAAGAATCATCGGAACCAATAGCCCAAGTTTTTTTGAAATCGTCATGTGTCAGGTCCTCCTCGGTCGGTCGATAATTCACCGTATTGCACGCACAATGCCAATCCTTAACTCATTGGAACCACATAGCTTGACTGCTCCTTATGGCACATGTTGGCACGTAACGGCTCATGCTCCGCCGTACTCTTCGAACGTGCCGTCGCAGCGCAGGCGTTCCGACTCAAGCAAGAGCGCCTCAGGCTCTGCGTCGAGGGACGAGCTCTGTTCGCGGAAGGTCGCCTCAACCCGAAATGTGCCGGCCACCTCCAACGCGACCATGCGATGAAATGCCTCGGTGCCCTCGAATTGCCCGAACGCCGCGAACACGACCCGCCCCTGGCGAACGTGAAGCTCGCCGTGCCGAGCGCCCCACGTCACATGGATCGCACACGTCTTGCGGCCATGGCCGAGCGCTTGAACCAGCTCGGCAAAGCCCATCTGCGCGAGGTCGCCCGAGACCCCACGGGAAGGCCTCCGCTCCGCGCGCCGCCCGATCAGCTGCTTGAGCTTCGCGCCCACGACATCGTGCGACACGGGCTTGATCAAGAGATCATCGACGTCCATATCGAACACGCGCTGCGCCGTCGTGCGGCTGCCACGCGAGGACATGAACACCCACGATGCGCCCGGCTCGAGCCGCGCCCCCAGCTCGCGAAGCGCAAACCCATCATCGCGCGCTTCGAGATCGATTTCGCACAAAATCCCGGCGAATTCGTGACCCTCCATCGCCACGCGCGCCGCGGCAGAGCTGTGCACGACGTGAACATCGAAGCCCTGCTCGACGAGCCGCACCTGAAGCACGACGGTTTGCTCAGGGTCCGGATCGACGATCAACACGCGATGGCGATCGGACAGTAGTTCGCGAAGGATTTCTTCACCGCCCGTCACTCGGTCAAGCACGTCGATGAGATTCGAATCGAACACGGTGTCGGCGTGTTCGCGCAAGACTCCCATCGCCTCGGGTTGGGTCAAGACGCGCGCGTGGTAGTTCTTCGAGTTGCGGGTGAGATCGACGTACGCGTCCGCCAGACTCAGGATCCGCGCCGCAATCGGGATCTGCTTACCGTGCAGTCCCTCGGGAACTCCACCGCCGTCGACCTGCTCGTACATCGAGTCGAACGCCGCCAGAGTTCTCTCCGGCAGGCCCACGCACTCGAGCAGCTGGCGCGGGATCGGCGCCAAGGTCCTGGCACGCGCTCGCAACGCCGGAAACTGAGAAGCCGTCAACAGTGTCATGTGCGCGCCGCCCATCTTGCCGACGTCGTGAAGATAGGCCGCGAGCACAACCTCGCTCACCTGCGATCTTGGCAAGCCAGCACGCTCGGACACGGCAAGCACGAGACGCGCACAAGTAGTCGCGTGGCCACGCAGCTCGTCCCGGTCGTGCTCGATCATCCCGACAAGCACGCGCGCAAGCTCAACGAAGGGCGGGCTCGTCGCGACGTCGTCTGCGGGCGCCGGCACGCTGCTGCGACGAACCACGGGCAATGAGGGCCGGCCAAAGCGACGCTCAGGCCGGGACGAGCGACCGCGCAGCGACGCCAGAGCATCGATCGACTGGGCGCCGATCGACTGGCCTCCGCTCGACCGAGCATCGCTCGATGGAGACGGCGATCGCGTGCTAATCGGCCCAGGATCCGGCCGAATCGTGTCGAGGCTGTCGAGAATTCCGTGGTCGTCGAAGAGCGCCTCGAGCGAGTTCCGCGCGGGTGCAATGGGGGTGATCCTCGCTCCGCCGCGCGGCATGGGCGGCACGGGGATCGGTGGACTCGGCCGCCACGCGATCGCGCGAGGCGCACCGTGCACACCGTGCACACCGTGCGCGCCGGAAGCCGGAGCAGGAGCAAGAGCCCGAGCAGGAGCAAGAGCAGGAGCAAGAGCAGGAGCAAGAGCAGGAGCAAGAGCAGGAGCAAGAGCAGGAGCCTGAAAGACTCCCGCTGACGGGTCTTGCACGGTTCGCCCCAATACGTCACTTGCTGCGCTCCTGCGCGGCAAGGTCGCGGAGTCACCACGCGAAGCCGACGGCGGCGCGTCCGCTGTGCTCGCCAGCTCGTGGCGCCGGGCCTGCTCCGGCGAACGGGCCGTCACGTCGCGAGCAGGGACAGCGGCGCCAATCGAAGACGAATGTGGCGCCCCGGCTACCGCTCTTCGCCGCTGCGATAACGCCGCCTCTTCCTTTGCAGCATACGGATCGTAGAGCCCGTAGTTCGCATCGACCTTCGCCGCTCTGGCGCTCTGCTGCAGTCGCTCGAACGCGCTCGTGTCGCCATCGTACGCGCGCAAGATTGCCGCGCTCACCGCCGTTGGGCGCGCCATGAGAAACGAAACCTTCGACACGCTGGCGGCGAGACCGAGGTCACGTTCCGCCGCCAGGTCATCCGGGTCGGCCGTCGCGACGATGAGCTTGTCGTGCTTGCGATCGAGCAGCACGGGAAACACGCCGAGGCGCAACGCTAGCGATTTACGGATCAGCTTCAGCGCCGCAACGTCGATCTTCGCGCGGCTGAGTTTCTCGGACGAGACGAACTGGGTGCGGTGAAACGTCGCGATGATCTGCAGTAACCGCGTCTCATCGATGACGCGGAGCTCGATCAGCGCCTCCTCGACACGCCAGCCATGCTCGCCGGCGTACTCGACCGCGCGCTCCAGCTCGCTCGCATCGATCGCGCCTTCGGCTGTGAGCCGCTCGGCGATCCGCGGGTTGAGTTCGATGCGCTCGTTCACGGCCTGTCCGTCCGGTGTTCGGTCGCCGGACTCGGAATACTACTCCGCACGCGAGCCACCCGCGGCCCCTTCGTCTCGATCGGAATACGACACCGCACGCGAGCCACCCGCGGCCCCTTCGCTCGGTATCGAGACCGCCCGAAGGGACACGCGATCCCGGACTTGATACCCCCCACTCTTCACCCCCCCGGCGCGCGACTACTCTTCGTTGTAGGCCGCTACCGCCGACTTCTGCATCGGCACAATTTCTCCGTGGCGCGCGTCGTCTTCCTTGCTCAGCACGCGCAGCCGGCGATATGCGCCAAGACCCGTGCCGGCGGGGATGAGCCGACCCATGATGACGTTCTCCTTGATGCCGCGAAGCTCGTCGGTCTTGCCGTAGATCGCCGCCTCGGTGAGCACCTTGGTGGTCTCCTGGAACGAGCTCGCGCTGATGAACGACTCGGTCGAGAGACTCGCCTTCGTGATGCCGAGCAACAGCGGCTCCGCGGTCGCCGGTCGCAGCCCGCGCGCGAGGAGCTTCTCGTTCTCGCGCTCGAAGAGCTGCTTCTCCACGTGCTCGTCGACGAGGAAGTTCGAGTCGCTGACCTCCTTGACGCGCACGCGGCGCAACATCTGCCGCACGACCACCTCGATGTGCTTGTCGTTGATCGAGACGCCCTGCAGGCGATAGACCTGCTGAACCTCGTTGACCAGCCACGCCGCCAGCTCGCGCTCGCCCTTCACGCGCAAGATGTCGTGCGGATTCGGAGGACCGTCCATGAGCGCCTCGCCGGGACGCACGCGATCCCCGGGCTGCACCTGCATGTGTTTGCCCTTCGGTACGAGGTATTCGCGAGCCTGATCCGGCATCACGCGACCGTCCGGACTGAACGGCGTCACGATGACCTTGCGCTTGCCCTTCGTGTCCTTGCCAAAGCTCACCTCACCCTCGATTTCCGCGAGAATGGCGTGGTCTTTCGGCTTGCGAGCCTCGAACAACTCGGCGACGCGCGGCAGACCTCCGGTGATGTCTTGCACCTTCGCAGTGTCGCGCGGCATCTTCGCGATGACCTCGCCCGCCGCCACGATCTCGCCCTCTTGCGCCACGATGTACGCACCGACGGGCAACAAATAGCGCGCGTCGAGCTGGCTGTTCGGGAGCTTGAGCGTCTCGCCCGACTCCGCGTGCTTCATCGTGATCCGTGGCCTCAAATCCATCGCCTTGGACTCGGTCACGACCTTCGCGGAGAGACCGGTCACTTCGTCGACGCGATCCTGGAAGCTCACGCCCTCGACCAAATCGCCGAACTCTACGCGGCCCGAGGCCTCAGACAAGATCGGAGTCGCGAACTGGTCCCACTCCGCCAAGAGCTGGCCCTGCTTGACGCGCTCGCCCTCTTTCACCTTGATCTCTGCGCCGTAAACGAGGCGGTGGTGTTCGCGCTCGCGCCCCGTGTCATCGACGACCACGAGCTCACCATGGCGATTCATGATCACCATCGCGCCGCCCTGCTTTTCCTGGATGAGCACACGCTGCAGCCGCACGACACCCTCGGTGCGCGCCTCGAGGAAGCTCGCCTCGACCTTGCCGCGCGCAGCCGCACCGCCGATGTGGAAGGTCCGCATCGTCAGCTGTGTGCCGGGCTCGCCGATCGACTGCGCCGCGATGATGCCGACGGCCTCACCGATGTTCACGCGGAATCCGCGCGCCAGGTCACGTCCGTAACAAAGCGCGCAAACGCCGCGTTTCGCGGTGCAGGTGAGCACCGTGCGGATCATCACCTCTTCGACGCCGGCCTCTTCAATCTTGGTGACCGTCTCTTCATCGAGCTCGGTGTTGGCGGCGACCAGGACCTCTCCAGTGAGCGGATCGATCACGTCATCGAGCGTGACGCGACCGAGGATGCGCTCGCCAAGCGGCTGAATGACCTCGCCGCTCTCTTCGAGCTTGGTGACCCGAATGCCGTCGAGGGAGCCGCAATCGATGCTGTTGATGACCGAGTCCTGCGCCACGTCGACGAGTCGGCGTGTGAGATAACCGCTGTTCGCGGTCTTCAGCGCGGTGTCGGCGAGGCCCTTGCGCGCACCGTGCGTCGAGATGAAGTACTGAAGAACGCTCAGGCCCTCGCGGAAATTCGCCGTGATGGGCGTCTCGATGATCTCGCCGGATGGCTTGGCCATGAGTCCGCGCATCGCGGCGAGCTGCCGGATTTGCTGGGTCGATCCGCGCGCGCCAGAGTCGGCCATGATGAAGATCGGATTGAAGCTTGGGTCGATATGTACGGCGCCCGTGTCGCAGTCGACCACGGTCTCGCGCCCGATCACGTTGATCATCTCGGCGGTGACCGCGTCCGCGACGCCCGCCCAGATGTCGATGACCTTGTTGTATCGCTCGCCGTCGGTGATTAGCCCCTCTTGATACTGCTCGACGACGCGCTCGACCTCTTCTTGCGCCAGGCCCAAGAGCTCGCGCTTCTTGTCGGGGATCGCCATGTGGTCGATGCAGATCGAGATCCCCGCACGCATCGCGGCGTCGAAGCCCATCGATCGCAGCCGATCGGCGAGCAAGACGGTGTGCTTGTTGCGGTGCTGGCGATAGACGATGTCGATGAGCTTGCTGAGCGCCTTCTTGTCGAGCGTCTTGTTGACGTGATCGAAGCTCGTGCCCGGAGGCAAGATCTCGCTCACGAGCACGCGCCCTACGGTGGTCTCGACCATGTGCCGCTTGGGCCGACCGTTCTCGTCGAGCACCGGATCGTCGTTCTCGTCAATCTCCGGAACGCGAACCTTCACGCGCGCGTGCAGGGCGACGGCCCCCGCGTCGTACGCCATACGAACCTCTTCGGGCGACGAATACACACCGACCAAATGTCCCGATAGCCGCCCCTTGGCGTCCGCGGTCAAGGTCTCTGGCTTGTGCTCACCGAACGCGAAGCGCCGCCCGCGGGTCATGTAGTAGAGCCCGAGCACGATGTCCTGCGTCGGGTTGATGATCGGCCGACCGTTCGCGGGCGAGAGGATATTGTTCGTGCTCATCATCAGCACGCGCGCTTCCATCTGCGCCTCGATCGACAAGGGAACGTGTACGGCCATTTGATCGCCGTCGAAGTCCGCGTTGAACGCCGTGCAGACGAGCGGATGCAGCTGAATCGCCTTGCCCTCGATCAGCACCGGCTCGAACGCCTGAATGCCGAGGCGGTGAAGCGTCGGCGCGCGATTCAAGAAAACCGGGTGCTCGGTGATCACCTCTTCGAGGATGTCCCAAACTTCGGGGCGCTCTTTTTCCACCATCTTCTTCGCGCTCTTGATGGTGTTGACATAGCCGCGCTCCTCGAGCTTGTTGTACATGAGGGGCTTGAACAGCTCGAGCGCCATCTTCTTCGGAAGACCGCACTCGTGCAGCTTGAGGTGTGGCCCGACGACGATGACGCTGCGGCCTGAATAGTCGACGCGCTTGCCAAGCAAGTTCTGTCGAAAGCGGCCCTGCTTGCCCTTGAGCATGTCGCTCAAGCTCTTGAGCGGGCGCTTGTTCGGACCCGTGATGGTCTTGCCACGGCGGCCGTTGTCGAACAGCGCGTCTACGGCCTCCTGAAGCATCCGGCGCTCGTTGCGAATGATGATCTCGGGCGCATTGAGCTCGAGCAAGCGCTTGAGGCGATTGTTGCGGTTGATGACGCGACGGTACAGATCGTTGAGATCGCTGGTCGCGAAGCGCCCGCCATCGAGCGGCACGAGCGGCCGCAGATCCGGGGGCAGAACGGGGATGACGTTGAGCATCATCCACTCGGGGCGATTGCCGCTCTCGCGGAACGCCTCGACGACCTTCAGGCGCTTGGCAAGCTTCTTCTTCTTCGCCTCGCTCGTGGCGACGCGCATCTCTTTGCGAAGCACTTCCCCGAGGGCGTGCACATCGACGTGCTTGAGCATGTCGAGGATCGCGTCGCCGCCCATTCCGCCCTTGAACGCGTCAGCGCCGTACTCGTCCGTCAGCTCCATGAAGCGATCTTCGGACACGAACTCGCCGCGCGACAAGCTCGTCTTGCCGGGGTCGGTGATGATGTACGCCTCGCAGTAGAGGACGCGCTCGAGATCTTTGAGCGAGATGTCGAGGATGTTGCCGATGCGCGACGGCAGGCTCTTCAAGAACCAGATGTGCGCGACCGGGCTCGCCAGCGTGATGTGGCCAATGCGCTCGCGGCGCACCTTCGACGGAATGACCTCGACGCCGCATTTCTCGCACACGATGCCGCGGTGCTTCATGCGCTTGTATTTGCCGCAATTGCACTCGTAGTCCTTCACTGGCCCGAAGATCTTCGCGCAGAAGAGCCCGTCGCGCTCCGGCTTGAAGGTCCGGTAGTTGATGGTCTCCGGCTTCCGAACCTCGCCGTGCGACCACTCCCGAATCTTCTCTGGACTCGCCAGCGAGATACGGATCGCGTTGAAGCTGAGTGGATCTTTGGGCTTCTCGTAGAAACTAAAAATGTCGCGCATGACAATCTCGGTGGGTTGCGGCAGTGGCTGCGTAATCGTTTGGCACCGTAAGAGCTCGAGCGGGGTCGGCTACTCTTCTTCGGCGGCGTTCTGGAGTGAGGCAAGCTCGACGAGTTCTACGTTGAGGCAGAGTGCCTGAAGCTCCTTGATGAGGACGTTGAAGCTCTCCGGCAGCCCCGGATCGAGCGCGTTTTCGCCCTTCACGATCGATTCGTACAT